>CAMZKN010000059.1 GCA_947311315.1 uncultured Desulfobulbaceae bacterium
GGTGCACCATATTCGTGCAGGCGCATTTGCCCGTTATAGCCCCTCTATACCGGCAAATGTGACCGTGCGAAGATGGGGGCCTGTGAGCAGTTACCATAAAAAAAGACTATCATGATACCCGAATTACTTTTGCTTCTCCCGGCAGCCCTTTTTGGTGCGATCGTCGGCAGTTTTTTAAATGTGGTCATTCTACGACTGCCAAACCCGGAGCAATCCATAGTTTTTCCAGCCTCTCACTGCCCCATATGCTCTGCACCACTACACTGGTACGAAAACATACCCATACTCAGTTACATCTTCCTGCGTGGTAAATGCGGCCATTGCAAGACGTCCATTTCCCTGCAATACCCACTTGTGGAAATATTGATGATGCTTCTGGCGACAGCAGTAGTATATACCTTCAAAATATCGTATGAGACAATAGGTTATTTCGTCTTCTCTGCTGCACTACTCGTTATAATTTTTATCGATATCCGTCACCAGATCATTCCTGATGTAATCAGTCTTCCCGGAATTGTTCTGGGTTTTATCTTTTCCTTTATAAACAGTACGGTAACATGGCAGAGTTCACTTATCGGAATACTGGCAGGTGGAGGTGTTCTCTACGCAATAGCACTCTTTTATATGATGATCCGGAAAATAGAGGGTATGGGGGGCGGAGATATAAAACTCCTTGCCATGATCGGTGCCTGGCTGGGTTATCAATCTCTTCCCTTTGTCATCCTGGCCAGTTCCCTCTCGGGGGCGGTTATCGGTATAATTCTTTTGCGCTGCCAGAAAAAAGGGAGCGACACTCGCATTGCTTTTGGTCCATTTCTTTCAGGTGCAGCACTTATCTATACCTTCTGCTCAAAAGAAATTCTCTATTTTTTCAACCTCTACCTTACAGGGCAATGGCCATAAGCTCAGCCACTACCAAGGAGATCTTTTGCCAACTGTACCCCTTTTTCTCTCGCAAGTAATCCCTGCGCCTCATTATGACCATAACCGGGATAATACTTTCTAAACCAGGAACCCTCTTTTCTCACCATTTTTCCCCGCAACTGTAAAACCAGTCCAATAAATCGAAATGGTTCTTTTGTCGGATGGGTAAAAACAACGACCGGATCAACCTTTGCACCACATCGCGTCAAAAACCTCTTGATCTCCCAGTAATGTACTCTCCAGTATGATCTACAGGAAATAAAGGGAACAACTCTTCGGCCGCTACACACATCTTCCCCGTGCCTGTCGAGAAAATCGAGTACAGGGCCACTGATATTGTACGACCAGGTAGGTCCAGCCAGCACAACGCAATCATATTCTTCAAAACATTCTTCAGAAATAGGTTTAACAGTCAGTCGTAACATGCAAAATGTTTTCACCATTGCCTTAAAAAGAGCAAAATCAGACTTAAATGGGAAATTGTAGGGCTCTTTTGGAGCCAACCGTTCCATAACGACATCAACGCCTTCACTCTCAAGACCGGCAGCAAATTTTTTGAGAAGTAATTTCGTCTGTTGAGTAAATGAATAGAAAACTATGAGAACTCTTTTTGTTGCCAAATATCCCCTCCCCCTGAAAGTGTGCTATTAGGTGGTGTGCCACATCCTCCCCCTTGTATTTAACAAAAAAAAACGCCCCCGACAAGTCGGAGGCGTTTAATTACAGTCAGAAAAATTCTTTGCTCTAAGCTTCTACTTCATGCTCAACATCCACTGCAATCTTATAAAGCAGGGTAACAATAAGAAAACCTGTTGCCCAGATACCTAGAGTAATGCCAATTTCATTGGCTGTTGGATAATATTCAACAATCTCTTCAAGTGGTGTTATGGCCAGACCACCCATCACAAAACCGAGTCCTTTATCAAGCCAAAGTGCGATAAAAATCATGGCACAACCGATACCTATCATCAAATCAGTTCCAGTATCTTTTATTTTCATATAGGCAAAAAGACCAAGTCCACCAAAACAGAGGAAAACGGAACCCCACATAAATGGAACGAGATTATTATACATCACACCATGATGCTCAATACCAAAAAACAGATATTGAAGTGAATGCTTGTGGCCGGGGATATTGGAATAGAAGCCCACAAAGAACTCAAGAAGAACGAAAAAGGCATTAATCAATGCCGCATACATAATGATCGTAGTCAGCTTATTAATAGCCTCTCTACCCGCATCAAAATTTGCAACCCGTTTCATAATCAAACATGCAATGACAATGAGCGCCGGCCCTGCAGCAAAAGCAGAGGCAAGAAAACGAGGAGCGGTTATAGCAGACAGCCAGAAATGACGCCCCGGTAGACCACAGTATAACATTGCGGTTACTGTATGAATAGAAACCGCAAATGGGATCGAAACGTAGACAAAAATATAGACCCATTTAGGTGGTTTCACCTGCTTACGTTCAGCGGTCAGAATAACCCAGCCACAAATTATATTTAAGCCGAGATATCCCAGTAGTACCACCATATCCCAAAACAGCATGGAATTAGGTGTAGGGTGTAGAATCATATTGAGCCCACGCAACGGTTGACCAATATCCGCCATAATAAACATAAGGCACATAATAAGTGCACCAATAGCCAGAAATTCACCAAGGATGGTGATCCTGCCAAAGGTTTTGTAATTATGTACGTAATAGGGCAGCACAAGCATCAAGCCTCCGGCCGCAACGCCAACCAGAAAAGTAAACTGGGAGATATAAAGTCCCCAGGACAAATCACGCCCCATACCCGTTAAATACATGCCGTAAACAAACTGCCTCAAATAACAAATTGCTCCAACCGCAACAAATGCGCTTAAAAATGCCAGCCACATCCAGTAGTTAGAGTTGCCTTTAAATACTTTTTCAATCATGACTTCCTCACACTATGTAAAAGACTGACGGTTTAGTTCCAAGAGAAGGTTTCCTCTGGATGGTATGTTCCTTGTCAAGAATCTGGCGAATTTCAGAATCCGGATCATTCAAATCGCCAAAAACGATTGCTCCGACATCTTTAACAGCCTCAACACAGGCAGGTTCCTGACCGAGAGCGCGACGCTCTCCACAGAAATTACACTTCTCTACAACACCACGCATACGGGTAGGGAAATCGGGATTATACTCTTTAATGTAAGGTCTGGGATCCATCCAGTTGAAACTC
This sequence comes from uncultured Desulfobulbaceae bacterium, assembly GCA_947311315.1. GTDB lineage: Bacteria > Desulfobacterota > Desulfobulbia > Desulfobulbales > Desulfocapsaceae > Desulforhopalus_A. The sequence goes on from CAMZKN010000059.1 coordinate 3,132, forward strand.
CTCGCTCCATATGGACAACCCATCATGCAGAAACGACAACCGATACAGCGATGAAAATCCATGGATACAATACCGGTTTTTTCGTCCCTGAATGTCGCCTTAGTGGGACAAACTCGAACACAGGGAGGCTCATCACAGTGATTACAGAGCACCAGAAAATTATTTTCCTCAGTTATCTTCGATGAATGATAGGATGAATGCTCCGGGAAAACATTTTTATATGCCATATCCCAGATCCATTTTATTTCATTTTTATTCCCTTCAATCTGCGGAATATTATGCACCTTAATACAGGCGGCAGCTACCTTCTCAAGAAGCTCTGGATGACCATACAATTTGCGCATATCTATTAGCATGCCAAGGCGTACACCTTTTGCAGAATCTTCTCCACCATGGCCCTCTGGCTTATGTTCAGCAGCACCATGCTCTGCAGCCTTCCCATGCCCAGAAGATGCAAGGGCTGGCGTAGACGTCAGTTTGACTACTGCAGGTGCGCTTATCCCGGCAAGCGCAGTGGCACCCGCAATTTTCAGGAATTTTCTTCTTTGCTTATCCATTAGTGTGTCTCCTTCTTTGTCGCCAGCGCTGACTGGGTTAAATGACAATCCCAGCAGTACGGTTTAACGGATGCATATTCATGACAGGAGTCACAGAATTTCTCCTTATTGCTATGGCACTGCATACAGGCCATCTGCAGACCTTTCCGGTATTGTTTACCATCCACGGTAACGGCAACACGGTCGCCGTCACGTAGAACATCATCACGCCATTCATTGAGCATAACCATATGGTTTGCTCTCATTTCAGCGGCTGGTGCAATACACGCTTTTTCTCCACCCGGTGGCAGCTCGGGCTTGGGTACCGTACTTGCTGCCGTCGAGAACGCGTTGAACCAGAGCGGGAAGGTTACAAACAGGACGAATATAATCAGTCCCGGTATTATTGTTCCTTTATTGTACATTACGTTAACTCCTCTATTCTGTTCAAGTTTTTCTAAAGCAGTGTTCGGAAGCCATCGTCTAGCTCTGGCCGATTTTCACCTTCCTGTATGAGTGCATTGGCAACAAGTTCTGTTATACCGCAAACACTGACACCAGGATTCCAATAGTCCATAAGTGATGTTAACGTTGCTCTATCGATTGCACAGACACAGGACAACATATTAACATCGTGCTTTTCTTGAACATATTTAACAGCATTGGCGCGTGGCAACCCTGAACGCATTCTCAGTTCCATAATTTCATCGGTATTGAGACCAGTTCCGGACCCGCAGCAGAAGGTCTGCTCACGAATGGTATTCTCAGGCATTTCCACCCAGTCAACAACGTGATCCAGGATATAGCGAGGCTCGTCCATAAGTCCCATGGCCCTGGCGGTGTTGCAGGAGTCATGATAGGTTGCCTTTACATGGCTGTTGCGGCTCTTATCAAATTTGAGTTTGCCGTGTTTAATAAGATCAGCAGTAAATTCACTGATATGTACCATTTTCGAAGAAGAGGCATTCTCAAAAACTGTCCCTGTAATCGGTGACACAGGTTTTTCCAGAAAATCTGCAGGACCGTTCATGGTGTTCATATACTGGTGAACAACACGCCACATATGACCGCACTCACCACCAATGATGTATTTGACACCAAGACGCTCCGCCTCAGCATACATTTTGGCATTGAGTTTTTTCATGCTCTCATTATTAGTGAACAGACCGAAGTTACCACCTTCAGAAGCGTAGGTTGACCAAGTATAATCAAGACCGATAGCTTCAAATAATGCCAGATACCCCATTGCTGTATATAACCCCGGCTCGGCAAAGACATCGGCTGATGGTGTTATAAAAAGGATTTCAGCACCTTTTCTATTGAAGGAAATATTGGGCCTTACTCCCGTAAGCGCCTCAACATCGTCGACCAGAAAATCAACATTATCTTTAAAAGTATGTGGCTGCAAACCCATATGATTACCGGTACGGTTGGAATTGGAAACAGGTTCCAAAATCCAGTTGATACCGATACCGACAAGATGCAGAAGCTCACGCATCATCATGGTCACTTCAGCGGTATCAATTCCATATGGGCAAAAAACTGAACATCTGCGACACTCGGTACACTGATAGGAGTACATAAACCACTCCTTCAGGATATCAACTGTCATCTCACGGCCCCCGGCCATTTTACCCAGGATTTTCCCGCCAAGGGTGAAATCATTGCGATATACAGAGCGAAGCAGTTCTGCTCTCATAACAGGCATATTTTTCGGATCACCCGTACCAAGAAAAAAATGGCATTTGTCCGCACAGGCACCGCAGCGAACGCAACAATCCATAAATATTTTCAGGGATCTGAATTTATCCAGACGTTCTTTCAGTCCTTTGAGGATAATTTCTTTCCAGTCTTCTGGAAGTTTCCAGTCCTCATCTTCAGGTGACCATTCCCGGGCATTTGGAAAATCAAGCCCGGATTGGCTGTTAAGGTATTCAACCTTTTCCTTTTTGGCAGGGTAGGCATAATTACCCGGCTTGAAAACCACCGGCAAGTCCATCCAGTCCCTGGTCGGTATTGCTCCTGTCGCCAAGGATGGTCCCTGCACTACGCTTTTCGATAATTGTTCTAATTTTGGAACTGCCATCGTTATCTAATCCTCTTAAGCTAGTTTTGGGTCAATATTCTTACTCTTCATCCTTTTCATCCTTTACGGGAGCCAATTCCTTTTCAACCGGAATGTCTGCTTCCACCATAAACTCACGAAATTCATCCTCATATCCAGAATATGAATGGGGACGAATTGTCGGATTCCATGGATTGATATGACGTTCAGAACGGCTCGTATTTTTCATATTCCTGGTTGGGCTGAAAAATACTCCGGCAAAATGCATAAGCTTGCTGAACGGGAAATATGCCAGCAACACACAGACAAGAAAGAGATGAATGTAAAAAATCGCCCCTATCTCTGCACCAATAGTCGGTGAAAAAGTCACAAGACCAACGGTCAGTTGTTTGATAGTAACGATGTCGATATCGGTACGCAGAAAAAACCGCATCAAAATACCGGTAAATGCAATGGTAAAAATCAGTACCAATGGAAAATAATCGTTAATAAGAGAGATAAAACGAACATGACGGGTGATGAGTCTTCTGCCAAACAGCAGGGCACATCCCGCAAGCAGCCCAATATCCGTCATGTACCAGGTGGGAGCACCTACCTGAAAAAGACCATCCCAGAATTCAAGCCACCCAAGACATGCAGGTACAGGGTCAAGGAAGAGTCGCATATGTCTTAGAATCACTATCAAAAAAGAATAGTGGAAAATCAATGCAAATCCCCATAACCATTTTGATGATTCATAGGTGATTTTCGGGCCGTCGTAAATCTCAGATTTAGTGTTTCTGAAAAGAGACCGAAAAGTCACTACTTCAAGAAACATTCGCGCCACAACTTCTGCAGTTGTATTTGGCGCCTCAAGCCTGTTGTGCTTGATAAAATCGAGCGATTTTCCTTGCCCACAGGTTGTCTGTATCGGGAATGGTACAGGAGATTTACCCCATTGAACCACTCTGTAAACACAGCCACCAAGAAAAATCATCATGGCCAGATACGGCAGGGCAACACCAAACAAATACGGCATCCCCGGTATCTGAGATCCGAGCCCGGCTATCAGAACTAACGCTATGACTGCCAGGAATGAGAAGGCGTACTTCATTTCTTACCTCGCTTCAATTGAACTGTTTTGATAATCACACAGAAGAACTTCCAGCAACTCTGTATGAAAACCAGTTAAATACCGTTAACAAAAAAAATTACAAACCCTTATCATTTTCAGAGAGCATGTTGGAAGGACACCTGCTATCTGTTAATATCTGACTACCGGACTTCACTTCAGCCATGCGAACCTGATACAGCCGCTCCCGGTAATTCATATAGATATCAAACGCAGCAAGCAAAGCCAGATCCACCGCAAATTCAAAATCATATAGCTCGGCAATAAGATGACTCCGTTCTTTGTCGGCCGCAAAGACTTCCCGTGTGATATGTTTTACAGCGTTAAGAGGTGCAATGGCCTGGGACGGAGTAAATTCCTGAACAGAACGAATACTCATTATCTGTTCAAGCGGCGCAACATATTCCTTTGAGTCTGCGCCTTTGGAAAAGAGAACAAATAGTTTGCCAAGGGCCTGGCGAATATTGCCACCTACCGGGTTTGCAAACGTATCCCGTTCTTTTATGAAAAAACTTGATGAGGTATAGGTTGACAGTGTGTACTCAACCCATTTATCGACAATTTTATCTTTATGATTTCTAAAACCTTCCGCAAGATCCATAACAACACAACCTTTATTTTACAGTGATACAGCACAAACAAGTACTTATTCTGGGAAAAAGAATGAATGGTCATTCACAAAGTGCCATTTTTAGCACCTTTCGCACTCTTTTTCAAGAACATTTTTCCTCTGCCCAGTACGCTTAAATCACAGTAAATTATGGTTTCTCACTGGTTTTCCACTACTTTGAAAAATGAATAATATCGCCAACAATATTGACGGCTTCATTTATATAAGGATCTTGATTGACATCTTTCAGCCATGCTATTTTCGGATCTTCCTCATCATCTTTTTTTCTATCTGGATCAAGATCTTTCTCCTGATCCTCCTTATATTTACGAAAATGCGCACCAATTTTTTCCCTTGTCAGTTCAGCCTCTTTTCTTTTTTGACGTATATCATCAAAAAAGAGAGAAACCTTCGTATCTTCGCTTCTTTTTTTGGCTTTTATTGCTTCCTCCCTGATTATTTGTAAACCTTCATCTTTTGCAGCCCGTGCAAGGCTCTTTTCTCGCAATAGACCAATATCATACGATTTATGCGGCCAGGGAGTAAAATCAACCCCACCAATGGAATCCCAGGGCAAAGAGTAATCGAGGTATCTCTCTCCCGACTTTATGTGCTCAAAAAGATTAGGTAAAACAATATCAGGCTCCACACCTTTATACTGTGTAGAGCTGCCGGTAACTCTATAAAACTTCTGTATCATTACTTTCAAAGCACCGAGATTTTCATATTTACGAAGGCGCAAAAGAGGAATATTCTCATTCAGATCAAGAATAGTTTGCACGGTTCCCTTACCATGGGTGTGTTTGGAACCAACTACAACAGCACGATGATAGTCCTGCAGGGCTGCAGCAACAATTTCAGATGCAGAGGCAGAAAATTGATTGACCAGCACAACCACGGGCCCATCATAAAAAACAGTCTCATCCTTATCTCTTAATATCCGGGTATCACCAAAACTGTTCTTTACTTGAACGACAGGCCCGGATTTAATAAATAGTCCTGTTATATCAACAGCATCGACTAAAGCACCGCCACCATCATCACGCAAATCGAGGATAATGCCATCAACACTCTGTGCCTTGAGGTCAAGAATTGCCTTACGTGTGTCATCTGTGGAATTTCTTCCTTGCGAACCGTTGCGAGTGCCTTCAAAATCACGATAAAAGCTAGGGATAAAAATGTAGCCCGTCCGCCTACCACCAGCAGATTCAATGACGGTGTGTTTGACAAAAGTCTCTTCAATTTGAACCACATCGCGAACGATCCTGATAACCTCTTTGGTCCCAACCGCTGTTCTCACCGTAAGGGTGACGGCTTCTCCTTTGGGCCCGCGAATAAGACGCACGGCATCTCGTAATCGCATATCAGTTATATCAACAGGTTCCTCTCCCTCCTGGGCAACCTGCAAAATTATATCCTCGGCTTTTAATCGCCCCTGTCTGGCCGAGGCGCTACCGGGGATAATCCTGACGACCTTTATAAAACCATCATTTTCCCTGAGCAGCGCACCAATACCTTCAAGGCTGCCACGCATATTGATATCAAACTGCTCTTTACTAGCAGGAGGTATATAGTTGGTATGCGGACCAAAGGCTCTGGTGACACAATTGAAATATCGATCATAGTGATCCTGCAGCGTTTCCTGATGCAACCTCAGGAAAAAAATTTTATTTCGCTTTCTTACTTTGGTTATCGCAGTTTTCCAGAGCTCGACTTCACTCTTTTTTTCAATTTTCTTGTTTGAATCTCCAGCTTCTTTCTTTACAAGTTCCTTGTCCTGATCTTCCTTCAGGTCAAGATATCGTGAAATAACCTGCGACTTTAAGATCTGCCGCCACCGATCTTTTAGTTCCTTGAGATTACGTACAAAAGTTACCTTCTCAGGATCAATTTCAAAAGATTCCCGACGCTGAACATCAAAATTCCCCACACTAATTTTACTGTCAGACACTTTTTTTACAGTATCGTTGGCCAGCATTTCCTCGGCCATTCCCTGAACAAGATCAATTTTCTCAGAAAGAATATCATACCCCGTATCAGGTAGAGCTATCCTGCCATTGTTTAGATTTTCATCTATGTAAGGGGTGAATGCCTTAAGCTGGTCAACATCACCTTGGAGCAAAAAACGCTTTTGATAGTCAAGCTGCTTGATATACAAATGAAAAATAGCTTTTGCGAGTGTAGCATCAAAGGTTTTATCGCTAAAATGCAACGCGGGTAACTGTTTGCTAAGAATAAAACCGATAAGAGTATTTCGCTTCCTGTCTATTTTTGTATCTTTTTTAGGTGTGGCCACCCCAACCTGTGCAGACAGCACAAAAAACAGTACCACCATGGAAACAAAGAATTTTCTACTATATTTCATAATATTCTCAAAAATTTAATATAATCAGCAAGACGCTGTAAACTCCCTAAAAGCTGCATTGTCAACCGTTCTGCACACACAGTTTTTCAGCGGTATCAAAACAGATTCGTGTAGTGACGCCAAGTTCATCCGCAAAATCTTTCAGCTCCCTGCAGGTACAGTTGACAAGAGACGCCCTTCCACTGTTTTTCACTATTTCACACTCTGTCTCCAGAAAAGCACACAGTGCAGTCGCTGCTTTTTCATGTACTTCCGGCCACTCTCTCTGCTGCCGCTCACAAAAATTACGGAACCGCTGGTAGTTGACAATTGAACGGCAAATTCCACGATACATGGTAGTGGTACTGTTTTTATGCAGGAGATCACGCACAATTATTTCCAAAAATCTGTCAACTGCAGCGTTTTGCAACATATCATACTGACTCTGACTCAATTGGACACGAGGCCCTTCATTGTCCTCTGTCAGGTGATATATCGCCGCATGGAAGGCAATCTCCGGTGTTTCCCCGGAATAGCGGACAAGATACCATTCGTTTTCTAATATTTCAGGAAGATTTGTGTTCATCACCGTTACCAAGGCCAAATATTTCGCGTACTACTGTAATTTTCCTGTCACTGTTATCTCTGCCGGCACAGGATTCTTCCTTTAAATACATAAGAGGATTGTGCAGCAATTTTGATGTAAGAGAGGAGATCATTTTTTCCAGATTCTTCCTGTCTTTTTCTGAGATATCACCCATCCTGGTCAGGGTTCTTTCGAGTTCGTTTCTACCGATGCTCTCAATTCTGGATTTCAATGCCTGAATAGTCGGTGTAACCGCCATGCCCTGGCACCATCGCTGAAACTTTAACGTCTCTTCATCGACAATCCGGGAGGCTTTTATCGCTTCCTTGTCCCGCTCCGATTTATTCATCTCGACAACACTCGACAGATCATCAATGTCATAGAGGTAAACGTTATCAATGTCGATCAATTTTGGATCAAGATCACGGGGAACAGCGATATCAATAAAAAATAACGGCTTATTCATCCTTGAGCGCATTATTGCCTTCACCTGCTCTTTATAGAGAATTATATCCGTTGCCCCTGTGGAACTGATTATGATATCAACATGTTCGAGCTGGGAAACAAGCTCTTCAATGGACACAGCCGTACCGTTAAAACGTTTGGCGAGATCAACCGCACGGGCAAGAGTACGATTTGCCACAACAACAGAGCCAACGCCCTGCCCGACAAGGTGCTCTGCCGCCAACTCCGCCATTTCACCAGCGCCAACAAGCATCACCTTTTTCTCCTGAAGGTTGCCAAAAATCTTTTTAGCGAGTTGCACCGCGGCATAACTGATCGACACAGCCGACGAACCTATTGCCGTTTCAGTACGAACCCTTTTCGCCACCGAAAACGATTTATGCAGGAGTTTATTCAGTAAAGGACCGGTGCAGTTGAACTGAGCTGCATGCCGATATGCTTCTTTTAACTGCCCGAGAATCTGTGCCTCGCCAACAACCATGGAGTCAAGACTTGCAGCAACCATAAACAGGTGGTGAATTGCCTCTTCGCCATAATGGAGATACAGATAGTTGCGGCATTCTTCCCGCGGTATCCGGCTGCCAAATAAAAACTCAATAATCGCATCTTCAACCTCAGCCCCTGCATCGGTGACCAGAAGCAGTTCAACGCGATTGCAGGTGGAAAGAAGATAATATTCTTTCACTCCTGTAATATTTTTCAGTGCAATAAGAGGCTCTTCGTAACCAGTGGACAGAGCTATTTTTTCGCGCACTTCAACGGGAGTGGTCTTATGGTTCACCCCCAACAGCACAATCTTCTCACCCTGCATAACTGTGTACACCCCCAAGCAGATACGTTACTCCCCAAAGGGTAAATACGACAGATGCAAACCCGACAATCGCCATTACAGCCGCTTTTTTTCCACGCCAGCCCACAGTAAACCTCTGGTGCACCTGAACGAGATAGAGGAACCAGGTAATCAGCGACCATGTTTCCTTGGGATCCCAATGCCAATAAGTCCCCCAGGCCTGACGCGCCCAGATTGAGCCGGTCACAATCCCCAGAGTCAAAAAGACAAACCCTGCGGTTAAACAATGACTATTCAGTTGATCAAGGGCATCCAGAGAGGGAAAACGAGCGAAAAAATATCCAAATTTTTTACTTTTGAGTTCCCGTTCAAGGAGCAGATACATAAGGCCACCACAGAATGCCAGTGACAAAAAACCATAGGCAATAATTGAGACACCCGCATGAATCGGCAACCACAGACTTTGCAGGGCAGGAACCAGAGGGAGAATTTCCCAGGAAGAAAAAGACGCCACCAGCAACAATGAAAAGATTAAAACAGTAACAAAAGTACCAAAATTTTTAACGGTATAGCGCCAACGAAAAGAAAGATACGCCCAGGTCGTTGCCCAGGCAAAAAAGACAACAGCTTCATGGTGCGAAGTAATAGGCGTATGGCCAACCAGAACAAACCTGAAAGCGATATACAGCGTCTGCAGGATACCCGAAGCCAAAAGAATCACGCGAGCAATTTTTCTTATACGTTTGTTCTGACTTATAAAAAAAACGATATACGCAGCCGCCGCAACAAAGGTAACAACGAGCACCAGCTGGTACAAAAGATTATTTATTTCTTCCATAGATATTCCAACGCGAAATGGCAGCACTCAGTGTAAAGAGTCTGCCGAAGAGAGACCTTTTACCTCGCTTATATTGAGAAATTTTTTCAACAGAGCCACCCCGTCAATCTGGCCCGGTAGCTCCTGCAAAAGAAGCATCTGCAGCTCAAACCAGTTCTCACTCAATATCAACTCAACAACACCTCCATCAAGAAGCGAACAGAACAGTTCCCGGTGCACAGAGGAATCGCCCTCTTCACCGACAACTTCCTGGCGAACCAGAAAGAGCAAATCAACCACTTTCGCGTATCCTGGTGCAATCTCCGCTTCCAGCTTTTTACGGATTTTTCGGGAGAGTGCGGGACTGCCACCCTCTGTCGAAACCGTTACCAGCATTTTTCCCCGCCGAAAATGCGCCGGTACGTGGAAGTGGCTTCCTTTGGGATCATTGGCACTATTGAGTAACACCCCGTAGCGAACGGCTTCCTTTTTGATCATTGTCTGTATCTTGGGGTCATCTGTTGCCGCAAAAACAAGAAAGGCACCTTTTAGATCACCTTCCACGTATCCTCTTTCGACCCACTCAATTTTTTTTTCGCCAATCAAATCTTTTAATTCAGGCAGCAGCAACGGACTGACGACACGTATCTGGGCGCCAGCACCAATAAGCCCCCTGGTCTTGCGAAGAGCGACAGCACCCCCGCCAATCACCAGGCAAAGCCGTTTTTCAATTTTTAAATTCACAGGATAAAGCGACATGATCAATCCATCACTCAGGTTTATGGTACCCCACAAGGGGGACATAAGTGCTTTGGTTCTAAAATTTTCGACAGGATAATCAGTTTTTCTTATGTCGTAAACGATTGATTATTATTGTTATCGTTTTACCGTCCCGTTTAAGTACCTGCTCTTTGAGTGCTATATCAAAATCATTCTGTGCAAGTTTTAAAAATTTCGGTAAACTCTGCCGTTTTGCATCATGCGCCAGATAAATCAATCCGTCCGGCGCCAGATATGTTTTAAAAATTTGCAAAAGGGGCTGCAGCAACTCCTCGCGAAAGAGTATTTCCGCCCCCGCGAGCACATCAAATGGTTTTAACGGAGGAGGATCAATCCAATCCATGCGCACCAAGGTAATATCGGATAATTTGGATGCAGCGGCACTGACCCGCTGAAAATCTAACCTGATATCCTCACTATCACTCAATGTCACATCAAACCCTGCCGCAGCCGCCGCCAGACCAGCAGCTCCAAGCCCAGAGCCAAGTTCAAGCAATCTCTTTCCTGTTGTGTTTTTCTGAGCCCCGAGAACATAAGCAAGAACCATTGCAGCATCCCAGAGTCGAACCCAGAAGGGAAACTCGGAAACATTGGCAAAAGGATCTTTGCCGTCAAGAAACTGTTCAATATCTGCGACCTTCAACAACCGGATTTTTTGGTCTCCGGCCCGAAACCGATCGAAAGTGAGATCATATTTTTTTTTAATACGATTGTATATTTGCCGTTCCGTATCAGGAAGGGTTCGAATATCCATAAATGTGCCCTTAACCGGTAAAAAAGAAAAAATGCGTAAGACCGGCACCAGCGAGAAGCAAACAATAATAGCCAAACCATTGCAACTTGTTTCTTCTGATGACATCCAGTAGCAGTTTTATTGCCAGATACCCGGTAACAGCAGCCGCCAGAGTACCCGCAAATATATTAAAAAGCGCATCTCCTGCAGGTGGGCTCTGCAACATGTCCCCTACCTGCAAAACCGCTGCACCTAAAATTGCGGGAATAGACATGATAAAAGAAAACCTGGCCACCTTTTCACGACCAATACCAAGAGCCATACCTGCAAAAATAGTAGAACCGGAACGGGACAATCCCGGCAGAATCGCGCACGCCTGGGCGCAACCAATCAACAAACAGCGAAACCAGGAAAACGGTTTATCCCTGCCGGGTAAATATTTTGTGCCGATCATAAGAAGACCAGTAACAATTAACATACAATAGACGATAAGAATATTGTCAAACAACCGCTCAAGAGAATCTTTAAAAAAGAGACCAACGACTACAGCCGGTAACGTCGCAACCACAACATAAACATCCCAGAAAAAATAGTCCCGAACAGCCCCATCTTTGTTGCCTCTCAGAAATAAAAAAGGGGCGCGAATCATTCCCGCAAGCTCTTTTCTGAAAACGACAAAAATAGCAACTAGCGTACCAAGATGGAGACAAACATCAAAGAATATACCCTGTTCCTGGAAATTTAATATCTGGGATCCTATGACAAGGTGACCTGAACTGGACACGGGGAGAAATTCGGTAAGTCCCTGCACACAACCTAAAATAATTGCTTTTAATAATTCCACCACTGTTCCTTTGAAAAAAGATCTGAAAAATAATGTGTGTTGAGTTGCAAAAAATGTAACTGTTCAGGAGTGCCTCATATCTGTGCAGTCAAACCTGTGAACTATAGTGATTCCTATGTGAATCAGGCTTGACCGTGCAGAGGTGAGGTGCTCCTGAATAGTTACCAAAAAAAAAAAGCCGGTTGATTGTAAAATCAACCGGCCCTGCAAGATACCTAAAATGAAGCGCTCTGTCAATTAGCAACCCTCAACAGCACCTTTCTTCTTAGGAAGAGAAATTTTTACTTTATCTCCAGCAGAAAGCTTGTCCGCTTTCTTACATGTCATAGTAACTTTATCTCCATCAACTCCATCAACAGTACACTTCAACTTAGCGGCAAACCCCAGACCAGCTGTACTCAGGGCAAAAGCCATTACCATTGCAACAGCGATAATTTTCTTTTTCATTCCCAGTCTCCTTGTTCATTTTTTTGCCGGAGCAACATCCGACATCATTATAAGCTACAACCTACAAACGTGCATGGACATTGTATTTCATTCTTCAATTAAATGCAACCACGATCAATCAGTTAAGCAGGCTTCGAATATCTTTTTCAAGAACCCGATGCTCAACATATCCTGTATATCTTTTAACCACATTCCCCTGTTTATTGACCAAAAATGCGGTGGGAATGCCATAGATTCCGCCAAAATCCATCGTCGTCCTCAAATCGGCCATGAGAACGGGATAATTTACTCCTTTCTTTTTAACAAACAGTGCCACCTCCGGCGCACTGATTTTATCCAGAGACAATCCAATCACGGAAAACCCGGAACTTGCTTTTTCCTTCTGCAGAGAAATCAAAGACGGCATCTCTGCTACACAAGGAGGACAATACGTCCCAAAAAATGTAAGAAACAACACTTTCCCTTTAAAGCTGCTCGAATCAACAATCTTTCCATCATGAACACTCTTCAAAGCAAAAGCCGGCATTTTGGTTCCAGCTTGGGACTCCGGCGTCACGGCGACCAGTAAAACAGGGACAAGCCACAACACGGTGAAAAAAAAGAAGAGTGTATGCAGTTTTTTCATAAATCAGCTCCTGTGAAGATTTCAATATTATTACTTCTATGATATACTCACGCGACAAAATATTCCATTTTATGTGAAAGTCAACCAACACAAACAAGCTACGAGTACGTGACTTGGAGGTATCTATTTGTTTTTATAATTAAATTATCTTCTTCACTTTCTTGTTATTTAAACCATCAAAGGGGGGACTGAAAAGAAGAACAAACAACCCCTTACAGGGTGAACTTGCTGATTTTCAGATCTTTCATGTTTCCATCTGTTGTATTGGCCTTTTTACAAATAATTTCAAAGGATTTTCATGAAACGTTTTCCATTTTTTCTGCAAAATAAAATCTCCTGCCACCTGCTTTTGCAGATTATATTACTGTTTTTTACTCTTCCTCACCTGAGTCAGGCCGAACTTGTAGACAAAGTTGTTGCAGTTGTGAACGATGATGTCATTACTCTGTCTGAGGTTGAAAGCGAGGCAAAAACACTTTACCAGTCCATCGCCAGAAATTATGAAGGCCTGTCCCTGGCCAAAGAACTGGAAAAAGCTCGAGAAAATACCCTGGACTCAATGATCAGCCGACGATTAATCGACCAGAGAGCAGCATTGTTTAATCTCAGAGTCTCCGAAAAGGAAATTGACAACGGTTACGAACGAATGCGACAGCGATCTTCACTCAGCCCGGCAGAATTCAGAAGAAAACTTGCTGAATCCGGAATGAGCGAAGAAGTATACAGGACAAACATCCGGTCACAGATCCTGCAATCCAAGCTTGTCAGCTTCGACGTACGATCCAAAGTCGTCATTACCGATGAAATGATTCTCGATTATTATGACGAACATTACACATCAAGAGTAAAAAAAGGCAACTACTATTTACTGCAGATGGGATTCACATGGGACAAAGATTCCGGATCTGTAGAAGATCTTATTTTGAGGAAAAAGAATGCCCTTAAAAAAGCAGAAAGAGTCCACAAACTGGTTGAGAAAGGTGAAGATTTCAAGACCCTTGCAAAGAAATTTTCTGACCTGCCATCGGCTGTCGACGGAGGAGATATCGGCATTTTTACCCTCGACGAAATGGCCTCAGCAATGCGCGATGCTGTTGCCCATTTAAAACATGGCCAATTGAGTAGAATTGTTGAGACACCAACAGAATATCAGTTTTACAAACTCCTCTCGGAAAAAGATGGCTCCATCGTCATAACATCATCATACGACTCAGTAAAAGACGAGATCAAAGAAAAACTCTATCAAGTGGAATTAAAAAAAGCTTTTACTGGATGGGTTGCAGATCTAAAGAAAAAAGCGTATATCCAAAAATTATAAAGATTCTTTTGAAGTTACACAGATATTGGGACAGAATATGCAAAACACGGAAACAGAAGTTGAAGAGACAAGCCTTGGACATTTCCTACGTAAGACACGGGTAAACCAAGGCCTTGATCTGCAGGCAATCTCCGATGAAACTAAAATTTCACCCAAAAACCTGCAATCCATTGAGGATGGTGATTTCTCTGCCCTTCCTGCAGAGGCGTTCACCCGTGGATTTTATTCGCTCTACGCCAAGACTCTCTCCCTTGACACCGGGGAAGTTCTAAAGCGATATGAACAGGAAAAAGAGAATCACCCGGATTACCAGGCCCCCCCGGCAACTCCTCCTGGTAGCATGGCCAAACAGGTAGGTACTATGGCTGAGCGCCCGGCAGGCATGCCTTTTTCCTTTTTCGGACTGATATTCTTTTTTCTTCTTGCCTTTGGAGCATTAATATGCTGGTATTTTTCCTGGAATCCTGCAACCTTCCTCAGCGAAAGACTCAGGACTTTTCAGCAACCGCAAACAGAACAAATACTGGAAACGACCAGTAATCCATCGCCTCAAAAACCTCTCTTTGAAATAACTCAGGTTAAAAAAAAACGGAAAAAGACTCAGATCCAAACGACGTAGCATCACCAGTTACAACAGTAACCACAGTTCAACTGGCTGAAAATAACAATACCCAACAGCCACCGCCCGAAAAGAGTAAATATTTTATTAAAGCCACATTTGAAGAAAATACAAAAATCGCCCTGTCAGTTGATGACATTCCACTACGTGTTCTCTTTTTCAACAAAGGTGATACAGCGATTTGGCGCGCCGGCAAAAAACTCACAATAACCCTACCCGCAAAAACACGTACAAGACTCACCCTCAACGACGTTCCCCTTACAATCCCTGAGTCAGACGCCCCAACAGTTACCATAAATATTCCCGAATCCTTATTACAGTAACATGGCACCGCAAGCTACAGAGACCGAAGCTGTTGTTCTCAACTGCATCGACCATGGAGAATCGGATATCATTGTCACTCTTCTTTGCCAGAACAGTGGACGAATTTCTGCCATTGCCAAAGGTGCCAGAAAGAGCAAAAAACGTTTTGTCAACAAACTGGAACTTTTCAGTTTCCTCCATATCTCTTATCAGCAAAAAACAGGATGGGGACTGGCATTTTTATCAGAAGCTGACCTGCATACGAGCTTTTTAAATATCAGATTGCACCCCAGCCTCTATGCTGTCGCTTCTGTGATCCGTGAATTTCTGCTGATTTCCATAAAAGATGGAGAGGCCGACAATAAAATTTTCAGCCTTTGTCTCTGGGCCTTTCACAGTCTCAATCAAAACCAGCAACCCAGAGCCATACTCACTCTGTTTCTTATACAATTTTTCGATTATATCGGCTACAGACCAGATTTTGACATGTGCAACAAATGTAATACCCCTTCTTCCACAACCCACACATATCACTTTGATATCAGTAGTGGGGGCATTACCTGCTCCTCCTGCAACAAAACCACCAAACACCGCCTCAGCCACGGCACCATCAAAATATTACAGGTAGCCCAAAACCAACCCCTGGAAAAACTGCAACGCCTGAAAATATCCGGCACCATCCTCGAAGAAACCCTCCACCTCCTTCACAATTATGGCAGGCAACTCTTTCAGCGGGATATCGCCTCCTGGAAAGTCTTCCGACAGCTCACCCGTACATAAAACCCTCCTCTGCCCTCACGTCACCTTCGGCGGTTCAACATTCCTTGTTCGACATTCGCGTCGTCTTTTAATGTTCGGCATTCATTTTTTGAGCTTTTCAAAAAACAAAATTCCTATGCTATTAAAATAATCTGAGGGGGGCTCGCTATATGATACCCCTGGTGTGTTATTGTGGGCAAAAGATAAGGAATAGACAAGTCACTCCACCATCAAACCACGGAGTCAAAATGAACTCAAAACAACCAGCCCTGCGTCCATACCTTGAAAAAATTAAAAGCCATTGTCTCCCACTGGACAAAGAATCCCTCATCCAGCTGATACTCTCTTTGGCTAAAGAAGTAAAATCAAGGAAACGAGACGACTACAGCAAACATATTCTTTCTTTCCTGCCGAAGAATCAAAAAAAATCATCGAACGGAACACAAACTAAAGAACTTCTCGACCAAATTTCAGAGCTCAAGCAGGAAATCGAGATGCGTATCAAATCCATTAATGACGGTACGTTCTGGGACAATCCGGACAATGAAGAAGAATGGGATGATTCATACTATCTCGATGAAGATCCCGACCTGCTTAACGAATTCCAGGCAGAAGCCCTCGCTGAATATTTCGACACAGCAGACAGGTTTTTCCTGAACGGACAACTGGACAGTTCCCATAAAATATACGATGCCCTCTTTGCCCTTATCTCTGAATCTGAAGAATATGGCTACAGTCTATCTGCTTTTGACATCGACCTGTCAGAGGCTCGGAGTCGTTTGGGCAGATGTATTTACGAAATCATGCCCGATGAGGAACGAGTCGAACCACTGCTGAGAATGATGCTGGAAAACCATCCGGAAAACATTTTTGATGTATTTCCCTCATCCGGTGCAACTTTTCTGGTCGATATTATCAATGCCGCAACGGGCGATCTTGACAATTTTGATTCTTTTCTCACCTCCTGGCAAACCGCTCTTACCGGGTACAACTATAAGGAATCAAGGGTAGCTGACCTGCTTCTTGAGGCTACATTTTTACAAAAAGGTATTGATGCCGTAGGACAGCTCGCATGCAAATGGCAGAATAAACAGCCCCGTGCCTACCTCTATTGGTTACAGGAGCTTGCAAACAAAAAATCGTGGAAAAAAGTACGTGAGATCAGTGGCCAGGCATGCGACATCTTCCCAGCCAATCACTACCGCGAACAGGCAGCATATTTTCATACCCAAGCGGGAAAGCAGCTACAGAACGACGAAACAATCCTCACAGGCTACAGGGAGCAATTCCGATCCCGCCCCGATATAAGTCGATTACTCAATCTGGTAGCCGAGGCCCATCGCCAACACCTGCGTGACAAAGAACTCCACGACATTTGTACCTTCCTTTCAACAGAAACGGATGGTAACAATAACAAAAATCTTCTCACAACAGCTCTTCTCATGGCGGGCGATATTGATCGTGCCTTCACCCTTAGCCCGCAGGCTGAACCGGTCGGCTGGTCACACCAGAATGGCCCCGGCCTACTCTACGGCACAACGCTCTATCTCCTTTGCGGGTGCGACAGTTCCTGTACAACAATAGCCAACATCCTGGAATCATATACCCAATCCGATACCGTCTACTTTGACAAGTACGAAAGTCGCCCTCTGGATTATGACACTTCCGACTATAAAGAGATCCTCAAAGGTCTTGAAAGCAGTGACACCACCGCAATCGACCTCGAAAAGTACCAGGAATGGGTTATGAATATCGGCCAGAAACGGGTCAACCATATCGTCTCCAACACCCATCGTGGAGCCTATGAACGTGCTGCCATGACACTCTGCTCACTTGCCGAACTCGTTGCAGTAAAAGAAGGTAAAAACAAGGCATTACAGCTGCTGACAGACTATTGCAAAGTGCGCTACAGCCGCCACTCCGCCTTCCGCCGTGAGATGCGAGAGATTGTTGGGCAATCGCATATTCTTTGTGTTATTGTTGGGGAATTGTAAAAAACAAACATAAACAAAAAGAACGAATCGTAATGAATAATCAATTTATAGCCCATCAACGCTCAGTCGACGAGGCAACACAATCTGTATGTAATCACCTCAAGGAAACCTCCACAATCTGTGCAAAATTTACTAAGAAAATTGCGTTGCAGGAAACTGGTGAACTGCTTGGCTTATTGCACGATCTTGGTAAATATAGCTCTCAATTTCAAAACTATATTAAATCTGCTACCGGCATACTCAATCCTGATATTGACAATGAGTATCTTGATGCTGCAGCCATGAAAGGAAAAATCGATCACTCTACAGCTGGAGCACAATGGATTTGGGAACGATTTAATAAACATGGAAGCCAGGGCCGGTTAGTTGGCCAAATACTATCAGTGTGCCTGGCTTCACATCATGGAGGACTACTCGATTGCTTACGTCCGTCTGGAGAAGATGGCTTTATTAAAAGAATCACAAAACTTGACAGCAAGACTCATTTACAAGAATGCCTGAAACGCTCTGATGAAGCAATACACAAAAGAATTGAACTACTCGCAACAGATGAATTCCTCCGTAAATTCTGCGATAAATTGCTGGAAATTATTGCTATCGATACAACAAAATCCGAGACAATCAGACATTTCAAAATCGGTTTCCTCACTCGGTTTCTTTTTAGCTGTTTGATTGATGCTGACCGAGTGAATAGCGCCGATTTTGAAACCCCTGAAAATACCAACCTGCGACCAACCACACCTATAAACTGGAACATTGCAATAGACCGCTTTGAAACAAAAATTTCAAACTTTCCGGTTCGTAATCCTATAGATATAATCCGGAACAACATTTCTCAGCAATGCAGAAACCGGGCAGAAGCACCCCAGGGGATATACACTTTGACCGTACCGACCGGTGGTGGAAAAACCTTTTCCAGTATGCGCTACGCCTTACACCATGCACAAAAGTACAACCTTGACCATATCTTTTACATCATTCCCTTTACATCCATCATTGAACAAAATGCAGCAGAAATCCGAAAAGTACTTGAAAAAGACAGCGACGATGCCCCCTGGGTACTGGAGCACCACTCAAACCTGGAACCGGAGCAACAGAGCTGGCGTTCAAAACTCGTTACGGAAAACTGGGATGCTCCCATCATATTCACAACCATAGTTCAATTGCTTGAAGTGCTTTTCGGGGGCGGCACTCGTGGTGCCAGACGTATGCACAATCTGGCAAACTCGGTTGTTATTTTTGACGAAATACAAAGCCTTCCGGTTAACTGCGTGCACCTTTTTTGCAATGCCATCCAATTCTTGGTAGATCACGCAAAAACTACAGCAGTACTTTGTACAGCAACTCAGCCACTATTGAACAATCTGAAATATCCGGAAAAAGGTCAATTAAAAGTCCCCCGTGAAAACGAGATGATTGAAAACATGACAGATGTTTTTAATCATCTAAAACGAGTGAAAATTGAGAATAATGTCCGCACCGGAGGTTGGACAAGAAGCGCCATTACACACCTTGCCATAGATCAGTTAAATGACAAAGGGAACTGCCTGGTTATCGTCAATACAAAAAAATGGGCTCAACTACTTTTTGAACTTTGTGCCGATAAAATAGACCGCCATTCTCTTTTCCACCTCAGTACGAGTCTTTGCCCTGCTCATAGGAAAAAAGTGCTGGCTGCTGTCTGTAAACGTTTAGACAACAAATTACCCGTACTCTGTATCAGCACCCAGCTCATTGAGGCTGGTGTTGATATCGACTTCAATTCAGTTATTCGTTTTCTTGCAGGGCTTGATTCCATTGCGCAGGCTGCGGGGAGATGTAATCGCAACGGCAAGTTAACAACCGGTCACGTGTTTGTTATAAATCCCCAGGAAGAAAGAATCGACAATTTACCTGATATTAAAATTGGCCGCGACAAATCACTGCAAATTCTCTCTGAAGAAAAAGAAACAGACCTCCTCAATCCATCTATTATGAAACGGTATTTTTCTTATTATTTCCACGAACGAGCAGACCTCATGGTATACCCGCTAACGGAGAAACAAGCCGGCAGAAAAGACTCTCTTCTCAATCTTCTCAGCGAGAATGTGAAAAATACCGGTCGTACAGCAAATAGAATCGCACTGCAACAATCTTTTCAAACTGCAGGTAAATCATTCAAAGCTATTGATGCACCAAGCCAGGCGGTAATTGTTCCCTACCAAAAAGGTAGGGACATCATTGCCAGACTGTGTGCCGAATTCGAACCTGCAAAGTCATATGAACTGTTAAAACAGGCACAGCAGTACAGTGTCAACGTATTCCCTAATGTCTGGGAAAAATTAAAAAAGGCTGCTGCTGTCCGCCCGATACAAGACAGTGCGGAAATCTATTACCTAGATGAACGATATTACAGTACACACTTTGGATTATCTACAGATGAAGTCAATACTATGGACACCCTTATTGGATAGGAGGCAGTTATGAGAAACAGTATAAGTTTTCGAGTCTGGGGGCGCTACGCTCTCTTTACTGACCCGATCACTAAAACAGGCGGAGAAAAATGCACCTATCATATCCCGACATATGAAGCGATAAAAGGAGTGTTAAAATCAATTTACTGGAAACCAACCCTTATATGGCATGTTGATAAAGTGCGCATAATGAAACCACTCAGAACCCAGACTAAAGGGACGAAGCCTCTGATCTGGGGAGGAGGGAATTCACTGGCCATCTACACTTTTCTCCACGACGTGGAATATCAGGTGCAGGCACATTTTGAATGGAATGAGCATAGATCTGAACTTGCCCCGGATCGTATCGACGGCAAACATTTCAATATTGCCAAACGAATGTTGGAAAAAGGAGGCCGACAGGACATTTTTCTGGGCGTAAGAGATTGCCAGGCCTATGTCGAACCATGTCCATTTGGCTCAGGTGAAGGTGCCTACGATGCTATAGAGGAACTCAGTTTTGGCCTGATGTTTCATGGATTTGATTACCCTGATGAAACGGGAAGAAACGAACTGACAACCCGTTTTTGGCATGCAACGATGCTTAGAGGAATACTCGACTTTCCGCGCCCTGAAGAATGCAAGGTTAAACGCTTTGTTAGAGAAATGATACCAAAAGACTTTGATCTTGATAAAAGTATTCTCCCAGCCGAAAAAGAGGAGATTTTATTATGAGCTGGATGGCAAAGCTTTATGAAACATATGAGGCGGGAACAGCATTAGATTTACCAGATACTGAAAAACCAATGCCAATTAACCATACTTTGCAAAATGCCCATATTAAGATTGTAATTGATAGTAACGGCATATTTAAACGAGCTGAAACACTAGAAAAAACCCAAATTGTGTTACCAGCCACAGAAAAATCGGCAGGAAGAAGCAGCGGGGAAGCACCACATCCTTTAGCGGATAAAATTCAGTATATTGCCAAAGATTACGCCCACTATAACGGTACCAAAAAACCATATTTTGAAGGATACAAAAAGCAACTGGGCGACTGGTGCGATTCACCGTTTGCTACCTCGGCGGCTTATGCCGTTTATTCTTACATACAACAGGGCTGTGTTGTACACGATTTGATCGAAGCCCAAATACTTTACGTGGACGAAAAAGATCATTTATTACAGAAATGGCCTTTTGAAGTTAACGAAAACAATCCGATTCCACCCATATTCAAAATTCTCCCTAAAGAAAAAGGAAAAATTGAAGTGGGATCGGCGCTTGTTTGCTGGGCTGTTGAAGACCGGGAAAATCTCAGTAGTAACACATGGACTGACCCTGAGGTACAACAAAGCTGGATCAAATTTAATTCCACAAACGCAGGAAACAAAGGACTCTGTTTTGCGTCCGGAGAAGAACAACCTTTAGCTGTAAATCATCCTGCTAAATTAAGACACACCGGAGATAAAGCCAAACTCATTTCAGCAAATGACACCTCAGGGTTTACCTTCCGTGGACGTTTAATAACAGGAGCACAATCAGTTGGAATTGGCCAGGAGATCACCCAGAAAGCGCACAATGCTTTAAGCTGGCTCATTGCTCGCCAAGGCTATCGAAACGGAGATCAGGTTTATATCGCCTGGGCCGTATCAGGTAAAAAAATCCCGAAACCACTCATGGATCCCTGGGCGGAATTAAATAAAGAAATCACTATTCAAAAGGAAATAGCGCAACCAACCTCACAAGACAAAGATCATTCCGTCGATGTGGGAGAATTTTTTGCCCACCAGTTCAATAAATATCTGGCAGGGTATCGAGTAGAACTTGAAGCAACAGAGCAAATTATAGTAATGGGCCTGGACTCTGCAACACCCGGCAGAATGGGTATAATCTATTACAGAGAACTTTTTGCAAGTGAATTTTTGGATCGTCTTCAATCCTGGCACAACGAATTTGCCTGGCCCCAACGCCATATCAAAGAATACCCCAACCCCAAAAACAATAAAAAAATGGTTAGAAAAACGGTATGGCCTGTCAGTAGCCCTGTTCCGCGAAATATTGCCGACGCCGCTTATGGAGACATACTGAAAAGTAATAAAACTTTAGCAAAAAACATACTGGAACGTATACTGCCCTGCATTGTCGATGGTTCTCCCTTTCCCGAAGATATATTACTTGCAGCCGTTCGTCGAGCCTCCAATCGTAATAATTGTGAAAAATGGGAATGGGAAAGAAACCTTGGTATTGCTTGTGCTCTATTTAAAGGCTTCTACCTCCGACACCGGGTTAAACAAAAAAGGAGAAACTATACCATGGCATTAGAAGAAGAAAGCAATTCGCGCGATTACCTCTATGGCCGCCTCTTGGCAATAGCAGAGAAAATTGAAGAAATTGCTCTAAATGTTGCAGGAGAAAAAAGACCAACAAACGCAGCGCGATTAATGCAGCGTTTTGCTGATCGCCCCTTCTCGACATGGCGAAACATCGAACTGAGCCTCCAGCCATCCATACAGAGGTTGCAGGGGCAACGAGCCGGATTCTTAACAAATCGGAAAAAAGAGATGGATCAAATACTGGCATTATTTTCATCCGATGACTTTACCAGTGATAAACCGTTATCAGGAGAATTCTTACTCGGCTTCCATTGCCAGATTCAATACTGGCGAAATCTGGATACAATCAAAAATGACAACAAAGAAGGAGTTTAGAAAGATGAGTTTAGAAAATAAATTTGACTTTGCCATTATGTTCAGTGTGAAACATGCAAACCCAAATGGAGATCCTCTCAATGGCAATCGCCCTCGTATCGACTATGAAGGCTATGGAGAAGTCACGGATGTCTGTATCAAAAGAAAAATTCGTGACCGGCTTCAGGAAAATGGCCACGCAATTTTTGTCCAATCTGATGAAAAAAAAATTGACGGTATGCCCAGTTTAAAGGCCCGCGCCGAATCAGAAGAATTTGGGCTAGGTAAAGATACCTTCAATCGTAAAAAAACAAGCCCGGATGAAGCAGCCAGAAAAGCTTGCCGAAAATGGCTGGATGTTCGTAGCTTTGGGCAACTTTTTGCGTTTAAAAGTGAATCAAAGGACGGTGTGTCCATTCCAATTCGTGGGCCGGTATCTATTCAGTCCGCATTCAGTGTTGAACCTGTAAGTGTAACCAGCACACAAATTACCAAAAGCGTAAGCGGTGAAGGAGATGGCACAAAAAAGAGCTCTGACACAATGGGTATGAAGCATCGTGTGGATCAGGCAATCTATGTCACCTTTGGAAGTATGAATCCTCAACTTTCCGAACGTACCGGTTTTAACAACAGTGATGCAGAGACAATAAAATCTGTGTTACCAAAACTTTTTGAAGGAGACGCATCTTCTGCAAGACCCGAGGGCAGTATGGCGGTTGAGAAAGTAATATGGTGGCAGCACAATAGTAAATCGGGCCAATATTCCTCTGCCAAAGTACACCGTACTCTGCATGTTGAAAATGATGGTAATTTCACACTCAATAATTTATCCGGCTTAGAGCCTGAAATTATCGATGGTTTTTAACATGAAGGAAGACAAAAACAAAGAATCAGCCATGGAATTTGGCAACATCATACTATATCAAACCGAGAACGGAGTGGAAGCTGTAAACGTCCGTCTAGTCAACGATACTGTCTGGCTAAACCAAGCGCAAATGACTGATCTGTTCCAGCGGAACAAACGAACTGTTTCGGAACATATCCGCAATGTATTTAAAGAAGAGGAACTGAACGAGAAGGCAGTTGTCCGGAAATTCCGGACAACTGCAAATGATGGAAAAACATACCAGGTAAATTTCTACAATCTCGATGTAATTATTTCCGTGGGCTATCGGGTAAAATCAAAACAGGGTACCCGTTTTCGTATATGGGCGACATCGATCCTCAGGGATCATCTGGTAAAGGGATATACTTTAAATCAACGTCGCCTTGCAGAAACCGGGATTAGTGAAGCGCAGCAGGTGTTGACGCTCCTGTCCAATACCCTGGTCAGCCAGAATCTGATTACCGACGAGGGCCAATCTGTGCTTGATGTTGTTAACCGTTATGCAAAGACATGGCAGCTTTTATGGCAGTACGATGAAGATAATTTTCCTGCTACAAAACCTCAACAGGCTTCAAGCGAAACATTTGAAGTTGACATGGTTCGAACAGCCATAGATTCTTTAAAACAAGAGCTGACAGCAAAGGGAGAAGCAACAAATATATTCGGCAATGAACGAAACGATAATCTTGCCGGAATCATTGGCGCTATCCAACAGACATTTGGCGGGCAGGATCTTTACCCCTCCACTGAAGAAAAAGCTGCCAATCTTCTCTATTTCGTTGTCAAAGACCATCCCTTTACCGATGGTAATAAACGGATAGGCTCCTTTCTTTTCATTTTATTTCTACAGATTAACGGATTACTCGACAAAAGACAGTTTGATAGCAGCGCACTGGTTGCATTAACCCTGCTTACGGCTGCAAGTGCCCCCAAACAAAAAGATGTATTGATCCGGCTTATCGTTAACCTGCTCTCTGTGGAATAAAGGATCGACTATGTACAGTGAAGACGATCTACTGATGCTTTCTGCTCTTCAACACCTCCTGTTTTGCCCACGTCAATGTGCGCTCATCCATATCGAGCAACAGTGGGCTGAAAACCTCTTTACAGCAGAAGGCCGTGTCCTGCATGAACGGGTTCATACCGCCGCCATGGAATCACGCCGCAGAATCAAGGTTGAATTTGATGTACCTCTTCGTTCCCTGCGACTTGGCATAATTGGGCGTGGTGATATTGTTGAATTTCACATGCAGGATGATAAGCAGTGGCTCCCCTTCCCTGTAGAATATAAACGAGGCCGGGAAAAACAAGATAATTCGGACAAGGTTCAGCTTTGTGCCCAGGCCATATGTCTTGAAGAAATGCTGAACACAACTGTTCCTGCGGGAGCACTCTATTACGGCAAAAAGAAACGGCGAATGAAAATTGTCTTTGACCAGGATTTACGCCAGGAAAACACGACTACATCAGCCAAACTGCATGGCCTGATAGAAAGTGGCGTGACACCTGAACCACAATACAGGCCTGCCTGTAAAAGCTGTTCGTTTGTCGATACATGCCTGCCGCAAGCTATGGGAAAGAAAAACAACGTTGAAAAGTACATGGAGAAAATTTTATCACCATGAAAAAACATCTCAATACTCTTTTTGTCACAACCCAGGGGGCCTATCTTGCCAAAGATGGGGAAACTGTAGCGGTACGAATTGAAAAAGAGGTTAAACTTCGTATTCCCGTCCATACCCTTGAAGGTATTGTCTGCTTTGGTAATGTTGGTTGCAGCCCTTTTCTTATGGGTTTTTGTGCCGGACGTGACGTATCCATCTCTTTTCTTACCGAATATGGCCGTTTTCTGGCAAGAGTCGTCGGTCCGATGTCCGGTAACGTGCTGCTGCGCCGAGAGCAGTATAGACGGGCGGACGATCTTGAATTTTCAGCCGGAGTGAGCAGGGCCTTTCTCACCGGCAAAATTATCAACTGTCGAACGGTTCTCCAGCGGGTTATCCGCGACCATCGAAATAAGGTTGACGTCTCTGCTGTTGAAGAGGCTATCAAAAGATTAAACACCTCAGTACGCCAATTACAAAAAGAATTTGATCTTGATGCAATCCGTGGCATTGAAGGGGATGCGGCCCATGTCTATTTTGGTGCCTTTGATCACCTTATAATTCGCAATAAAAAGGATTTTTTCTTCCACCAGCGCAGCAGACGACCACCACTGGACAGAATTAATTGCCTGCTCTCATTTCTCTACACTCTTATTATGCACGATGTCCGCTCCGCACTGGAATGTACGGGCCTTGACCCCGCTGTGGGATTTCTCCACCGTGATCGTCCAGGGCGCCCCGGATTGGCCCTTGATCTTATGGAAGAATTTCGCCCCATGGCAGATCGCCTCGCCCTGTCTCTTATCAATCTTGGCCAATTACAGGAAAAAGATTTTACTGTCAGCGAAGCGGGCGGTGTCCGCATGAAAGATGAAGCAAGAAAAACCCTGCTGGTAAGCTATCAAAAGAGGAAACAGGACGTTATGCAACACCC
This sequence comes from uncultured Desulfobulbaceae bacterium, assembly GCA_947311315.1. Taxonomy (GTDB): domain Bacteria; phylum Desulfobacterota; class Desulfobulbia; order Desulfobulbales; family Desulfocapsaceae; genus Desulforhopalus_A. The sequence goes on from CAMZKN010000059.1 coordinate 29,421, forward strand.
TTTTCTTGAGAAAAAGCTCCCGCTTGGCCTGTTTTTTCAAATTCAAGCCTTACTTCTGGCCCGGTATTTACGAAATGATATTGATGGATATCCTCCCATGATATGGAGATAACATATGTTTGTTCTGGTAAGTTACGATGTTAAGACCAGTGAAGAAGGTGGCGCCAGACGACTGCGACGGGTGGCAAAGGTGTGCACAAATTTTGGTCAGCGTGTACAATACTCTGTATTTGAATGCATTGTAGACCCGGCCCAATGGACTATGATGCGACAAAAACTAATCGCTGAAATTGATGAAAAATCCGATAGCCTTCGCTTTTATTTCCTTGGCTCCAACTGGAAAAACAAAGTTGAACATATCGGTGCAAAAAAATCTTTAGATCAGGAGGGCCCATTAATTATTTAAACAAAAAAACGTTCTGCGAACCTGCCATAAACAGAAAAGGCCCGTAGGCTCGCAGAACCAGTACCGCATTAACCTTAAACTTGTTTTTGCGTTATAAGCCTTGTGAGAAATCTCTCACACAAAGATGTTCGCAAAAACAACAATTTTAACTCAATCCTATCAGTACATTATGGATTGACTGTCGCCCCTTCACGGGGGCGTGGATTGAAACAAATACGCAGGACTAAGATTAAAGATATGTTTGGGTCGCCCCTTCACGGGGGCGTGGATTGAAACAATATGTTATGAATTGGTCTCAAGTCGATTGTACGTCGCCCCTTCACGGGGGCGTGGATTGAAACGTGCCACATCATGGAAAATCCCCATGAGGACATCCGTCGCCCCTTCACGGGGGCGTGGATTGAAACTGTAATAATCATATGTTCAGCTGCTTTTGCTATGTCGCCCCTTCACGTGGGCGTGGATTGAAGCCCACCTCCAGTTACTCCGAAGACAACACAGCAAAACGCACCAATATTGACAAGGTAGCCCATGTGGGCTATTGCTTGAACAGGAGGTAACATTATGGCAAAATCAGCAACAGTAAGAGCTCGCATAGAACCTAAGTTGAAAGCAGAAGTAGAGACACTGTTTCATCAGCTAGGCCTTTCTACCACTGAAGCAATTAATATTTTTTACAACCAGGTGCAGTTACGAAAAGGACTACCCTTCAGTGTTGTTGTGCCCAACAAAACAACAAAGCAAACATTCAAGGATACCGATGCTGGAAAGAACTTGACCCAGTGCGATAGCGTTGATGATATGTTTGATAAACTGGGTATTTAAATGCTTCATCCAACATACACCAGACAGTTTGAGTGCGATCTCAAAAAAATGTTAAAGAGAGGGAAAGATAAAGAGAAAATAAACAAATAATCGAGTTGCTTATCCGTACCTTCTCCAAAAGTTGTGGTAGAACAACAACTGGATCCCCGATAAAAACCTTCGGGGATGACACTTGAAGAAGTTACAAGAGCAACTCTCAACCATTTAAAATGGCACCACCTTTCTCTGGATTTTCTGAGGTTCTATTTCCTATGACACAACAAACAAAAAGAACAGTGGGCCTGCCAGGTGCCATTTCAATTGGTATCGGAGGCATGGTAGGTGGAGGGATTTTTGCCGTACTCGGAGAGGCTGTTTCTCTGGCTCACGGGGCAACGGCTGTCGCCTTTTTAATTGCCGGAATCGTCGCCCTGCTAACATCTTATTCTTACGCAAAACTATCGGTACACTACCAGAACCGGGGCGGCACAGTCGTCTTTATTGATCACGCATTCGGCCACAATCTTCTGTCTGGCAGCGTCAATATCATGCTCTGGCTCAGTTATCTGGTAACCATATCCCTCTATGCATCTGCCTTTGCCTCCTATGCTCAGGTTTTCTTTCCGAAAGATTCCGGCCCCTGGCTATATCACGTATTAATCAGCCTGGCCATTTTGCTGCCAACCGGCATAAATATCATCAGTGCCTCATTGGTCAGTAAATCTGAAACCATTATAGTACTCATTAAAGTTGTATTGCTGGTGCTGATTATTGTCTCGGGAATATTTTATGTCGACGTAGACCGTCTGTCACCGACACAATGGGCAGGCCCGCTTACCATCATTGCAGCAGGAATGATTATTTTTGTGGCCTTTGAAGGCTTTGAGCTTATCGCCAACTCTGCAGAAGAGATTAAAAATCCAACATCTAATCTGCCCAGGGCTTTTTACGGTTCGGTGATATTTGTCATTCTTTTATATATTCTGATTTCAATTGTAACAGTAGGAACCGTACCGGAACACCAGCTCCTGCAAGCCAAAGATTATGCTCTGGCACTTGCGGCCAAACCAGCCCTGGGGCAGACAGGTTTTACAATCGTAGCTATTGCAGCACTGCTCTCAACATTCTCAGCTATAAATGCAACAGTGTACGGCAATGCAAGGCTAGGTTATTTTCTGGCCAAAGAAGGTGAAATACCCAGGGCCCTGAGCAGACAAAAAAGAAATATTCCAATCGATGGCGTGTTAACCACAGCCGGCCTCAGTCTGATTATCGCCAACTCAATCGATTTAACAGAGATCGCCATTATCGGCAGTGCCGGATTTTTGCTCATTTTCGCTCTGGTCAATATCAGTGCGTGCAAGCTCGGCACAACAATACACGCCAGCAGGATGGTGACGGCAACGGCATCGTTTGCATGTATCAGCGCCCTGGGGATGCTGATAATCCATACATATTCCAGTAATCCACAAGCGGTATGGGTGTTTTTGTTCTTTATCTGTGCTTCGATTCTCTTTGAATTCGGCTATGGCATTTTCATACGTGGTCATTATTTTCAACGCCCGTACAAAAAGTATTAAGCTGCTCTGTCCCGATCCAGCACCTCTCTGACCTTGGCCGCCAGATCCTGCGTACTAAACGGCTTCTGAATAAAATCCGTTCCTTCATCGAGGATACCGCGGTGGGCTATTACATTAGCCGTATAACCGGACATATAAATAACCTTGAGATGCTTATATCTTTCAATGACCCTGCTGAACAGCTCTTTACCATTCATTCCGGGCATAACGACATCAGTAAGCATTAAATCCAGTGTCCCTTTGTGCTGATCGAGTATATGCAATGCATCATCCCCGTCTTCCGCAACAAGAACGTCATAACCCTTTCGCTGAAGGATAGTGAACACCAGGCTTCTCACCTGGTCGTTATCTTCAACCAGCAAGATGGTTTCGGCCCCACCCGGATCTAGAACGATTGGTTCCGGCAGTTCATTTTCGATCTCGATTTTCCCGGAGAAGGGCATAAAAATATTAAACGTTGTGCCTTTCCCAAGTTCACTGTACACCCAGATATTGCCACCATGCTGTTTTGCAATTCCATAAACTGTTGCCAGCCCCAACCCAGTACCCTGCTTGCCTTTTGTGGAGAAAAACGGCTCAAAAATCTGCCTGCAGGTCTCTTCATCCATGCCACAGCCAGTATCACTGACACTTAACATCACATATTCACCAGGCTTTACCCCCTGATGCCTTTGAGCATATTCCTCATCCAAGGATACCTGTAGTGTTTCTATTGTCATATTTCCGCCATCCGGCATGGCATCAGAAGCATTGGTGGCAAGATTTAAAATCATCTGCTCTATCTGGCCGATATCCCCAAGAATATGTAAAGGATGAGGTGAGGTAATTATTTGAATTTCTATATCTTCTCTGATAGTGCGCCGCATCAGTTTTTCAACACCGTTTGCCACTTCATTCATGTCAAGTTGTTTGTATTCCAGGGTTTGCTTGCGACTGAAAGCCAGAAGCTGGTGCACAAGGTTACGTGCCCGCACGCCGGCATTGACAATTTCCTGAATCGAATCCCTGTGCACATCCTCTGCAGAAATATCTTCAAGAAGCATTTCACCGTACCCGATAATCGGAGACAGAAGATTATTGAGATCATGGGCAACGCCTCCGGCAAGGCGGCCGATGGATTCCAGTTTCTGTACTTGTTGAAACTGCTCCTCAAGTTTCACCCTTTCATTTTCAGACTGTTTCCATTTACTGATATCCTGAGTAACGGAGATCAAAAATTCTTCATTCTCCAATCGCAATGGCCGGGCAGAAAAAAGCGTGTCAATAATTTTCCCGGATTTGGTTCTTCTCTGCACTTCGATATTGCGAACAGAACCTTCACTGTTAATTTTTTCAACAATCTTTTGACGATCTTCAGGATCACACCAGCTTTGCAGCTCCAATGAACTTTTCCCAATGACTTCTTCCTGTCGATACCCCATGAGTTCAAGAAAAGAATTATTAACCTCGATATACCGACCACTTTCAATACCACTCAACACCACCCATACAGGTGCTGTTTGAAAGGTACTTTCATATTTTTTCAAAGAAAGGTGGAGCTCTTTTTCAATCGTTTTTCTATGGGTAATATCAAGGGCCGTAAAAGTTACGCCCTTTGATAGATCCTCTGCAACCATGGGCGTGGAGCTAAGTAGCACATCGATCATTGTCCCATCTTTTCGCTGCCATTGCGTTTCTACGGTTCCTGTGCCAATCTCACGGATTTGATGATATTTTTCATTCCCCACATAGGCATAATCTACAGCGTCTTTATAGAGTATTCTGGAACTTTTCCCTATAAGCTCATCTTCAGCATAACCGGTGATCTCGCATATACGTTCGTTGACCTGCGTCAGTATTCTATCAACGACCACACCTATTCCAGTTGGTGCTGCCCGAAAAACGCTCCGCAGATACTGTTCACTTTCACGAATAACGCTTCGCATCTGATAGTTTTCGGTCACATCCCGGAAAACTAGCACTACCCCGGTAACAGTACCATCATTGGCCCGGATGGGAGCAGCAGAGTCGGCAATATGGTATTTCCTTCCATCCTTGGCAATCAACATAGTGTGGTTTGCCAGACCGACTATTTTTCCCGTTTCAAAAACTCTGTTTGCAGGATTAACTGCCGGTTCACGGGATTGCGCATTAACAATATGAAAAACATCGTCCATGGGCTTTCCCGAGGCTTCTGCCATTGTCCATCCTGTAAGTTCTACTGCCACAGGATTTAATTGAACGACATTACCTTTTATATCAGTGACAATAACCGCATCACCAATAGAATTAAAAATTGCACTCAGGTTTTCTTCCCTTTGTTGCAACTCCACCAAGTCCTTTTTATGCCTACGCTCATGATTCCTCAACAAACCAGCGATAACCACTCCAGACACCAGGACAACAACAACCAGAATACATTGAAAAATACGGTTCATGGAGGAGGAATAGAGCATAGCCATCACAATGGCCAGAGTAAAAAAAGCCACCAGAAAAGCGGCATAACGACTGAGGAAAGCGGAGAGATTAGATTCGTGTTGTTCTGTCAATGGATACATCTCCTGAGAATAAGTGCTATTGCTACAAACCTATCGTATTTTTGCACCTTTATCTAGATTTTTCTAACTGGTTGCATGATTATGCGTAAATCACGGTATATAACGTACTTCTCCACTGTATTCAGTTTTCACAAAACCATCTTCTAATCTGAGTACAAGCCCCCCATATTCATCAACTCTCAAAACTTCTGCACGGTATTGCGGTGCTGTCATAACATCAAAGCCGTAAACAACTTTTTTGCCGACCGTATCAGACAACTCTAACCATCTCTGAAGAAGCATATGCCTCCCGGCAGAACCACTAAAAGATTCTCCCCGCAATTCAAGGGCCTCTTCATGATAAAGTAGACCAAAACACCAGGCAAGTTTTGCCAGAAAAAGCGTGGTAAATTCGGTTAGGTTACTATGTTTACCAAGGATTTCAGCAAGAGAGACTGCACAATCAGTAAGTTCAGACGGAAAAGCACGGTTATTGACATTGATGCCAAAACCAACAAGTGTAAACTCTTCCCCGTGTGTACGTTCGGTATATGTTTCAATCAGAAACCCGGCGAGTTTCCTGCCATCGACAAGAAGATCATTCACCCAGCGCAGCAAGGCCTCATCCCCACCTGATTCCCGAACCGCCTCGCAACAGGCAACGCCAACGGCCAAAGAGACAAATTGACGAGATTGAGGCAACAGGGTGTTGGCGTGGATCATGCAACCCCAGACGCCACCGGCCGGAGCATGCCACTCCCTGGTAAAACGGCCCTTACAACTGCTCATCGTGTCTGCCAGAATAACAGTACCACTGGCAACAGATTTTCCATCATCAGCTGCAAGGCGGATAAGCTCGCGACCATAATCCATAGCTCTTGGTAGACTGGAATGACTCTCTATTACAGAGCCAACAAAGGCACCATATCTGATAATTTTCGAATCACTACATCTGTGGGTAACGGGAGATACCTGACGTTTCAGACAATCCAAAACGGCCTGTGGAGTTGGACTGTTTTCAGCCATTAGTGGTCAGTGTCCCAATCCGCCTTAACCCTGGTAATAATCTTTTGAATCAGTGGCAGTTTTTCCGGCGCACAGATACCAATTAACGGTTCTCCCTGAGCAACAGAGACACCAGGCTTAAAATAAACAGAATGAATAACTCCCTGTTCACCTTTATAATAGACAGGCGTGTCACGCTTCATCAGGGACATGGTGAGTATCTCGTCACCGGAATCAATGGTAATCGCCCGCGCTCCCTTTTTATCAATGCGCGATTGAATATCCATTGCAAAAAAATACTTTGCCGTCTCGGGAGCAGAAAAAAGAGAGAGCACTTCCTTTAAGATATTCTCTATAATTTCTTTCTTTTTCAAAGGATGTTTAATGGTCAGGAGTTTTTCACCCGCCTCAACAAACTGTCCCTCAAACTCCAGATGTATTCCCGTAACAATACCGTTTGTACCGGCAGAGATATTCTTCGGGTTTCTCTCACGATTTATTTCATAGAGAAGAGTACCGGGAATCTGTCCCCACTCACCGCCGGGGCCTGTCACTTCCTGCCCATCACTCACCTTAAAAGTGACTCTGCCCGTATGGATTGCGTAGATGTCCACATAGTCAAAAGGATCCGATTTATATTGAGCCAACAATGCATCAAAGTCTATTTCATCTGCCATACCAACAACCTGTTTTTTTCAATTATTATAAGAAGTAAAGAATGGAACCCGCCGCTAAAAAGATCTTTTTTTCATGCAAGTCCCAAGCAATACGTTTATACTGAGAGAAGAGTTACAAGGCAAGGTTATTTTTTCCAACATCCCACAGCATAATGATAAAATTATTTCGAAAACTTCTGGCCCCAGTTGCCATTCTCATACTATCCGGTGGGATTTTTTTCCTTTCTCTCCCCTACCTTGTCGATTCTTTCATTCTCCCTGAAATTGCCCGACGCCTCCCCTTCTCCGCAAAAATGATGGGGATAAGTAAAATTTCACCATATTCCATGCGAGGCATGATTTCCCTGGGCCAAGGCAACGATGAAACAGTGTCAGTCCCCAGATTCGAACTGCACTACACACCACAAAAACTGCTTTCAGGTACAATAGATACTCTTACCTTCGATGGAGCATTAATCCATCTCGCATTGCGGGATAACACTTTAAGTCTTTATGGCTCCCCTTCTGAACCTGTCACAACAACGCCCAAAGCCAATTCCTTTTCTCTGGTCACACCTTTTGCCGTGCAGACAATTATCGCCAGAAATTGCACAATTATCCTCCATAGGGACAGCGGCGGAGAACTTGTCTTTGCTGCTAACGTAGAGCTAACATTAGATTTTTCCGATGCAGCAAACAGTGGAAAACTGCTTACCACAGCAAACGGAAACGTACAATTGGCAGGGGCTTTTCCCCTTACATCCAGTCTGAAAATAACGACAAATACAAAAGGGTATAGAGTTGTTTGCAAAGTCAATTCTCCTGATATAACGCCGGTGGCAACTCTTTTTCCCCAGCTGAAAGAATTGCACCTGAGCGGGCAATTCAACGCAAACAGCCGCCTGGATATTCAAAGTGATCTGCAGACAATAATAGACTACGAGGCTACGATTCGCCTCCCGGCTTTCAAGGCTGCGTTAAACACGGTTGCACTAAAAAATCGCACAGCGGATGCACCGGTGCAAATCCAGCTCAAAGGAGACAGCACAAAGGTTTCTTTTTCCATCGATAATCTACATCTTAGCACCCCTCAACAGGCAGACATTGATGTGGAAGGTGAATATGATCTTACAGCTAAGACCTTTAAAGGCTCAAGCCGCCTGCAAAGTGCACTAAGCTCCTCTCCTGTGGAAATGATCTTTAGCGGAGGCCACAAAGAAGAAAAAACACATCTCAACTATTCACTCAAAGGTGGGCCTTTTCTGCTGGCAGAGAAAAGATTTAATCTCAACCAGCTAAAGAGCAATGGAAGCGTAGATTTTGAGAAAGGGAATATCCGCGCGACACTAAACAGCCATATTGCTGAAATAAATGACAGAAAAAGTGGTGTTTCACTCGTTAACGTATCACTGAATATGCCAATGCAGTTTGCTGAAAACTCTATTCCGACAAAGGGATCTTTTTCCATCGAACAGATCCGCTATCAGGATACCATGAGCGGCAGTGTGCAGGCATCTTTGAACGTATCACCTGACACACTTGCTTTCACCACACTTTTCACCACGCCATTTATCCCCTCTCTGCAGATGTCCTGTACCGGTTCCCCCACCCAGACTGCCTCTCTGTCCGTACACTGCAATCTGCCAAAAACCATGGTTGATTCCACTTTATTGCCATCTTTTTTAGAGCTCCCCGAAGATTTTACCTTTACCGGACACATTGCTGCTGATTCCAGTTTCAATGTGGGTGGCACAGCACCTGAAGGAAAACTCCATATCACACTGACGGATGGTTCCATAAATTTTGCAGACAACCAACTCTCTGACATCTCGGCAGACCTTGATTTCCCACGATTGCCAACCCTTGAGACCTCCCCCAGCCAACTGTGTACCATTGGAACACTGGAATTTGGCAAAATTAAGATGTCCAATGCCAGGATCCGGTTTCGAATAGAAAACCAGCATGCTCTCTTTTTGGAAAAAACAGAGATAAACTGGTCTGGAGGAATGGTCGAGGCTGGTAGCCTGCGTCTTTCAACCCCTTTTAAAAAGCTGGAAACAACATTCTACTGCGATCGACTTAACTTCACAGAACTATTAGAACAGTTCGGAGTCAAAGACACAGAAGGCCAGGGCTCACTCAACGGCAAACTGCCCATCGTCTTTTCGGAAAAAGGAATAACATTTGACGATGGTTTTCTATTTTCGACGCCAGGCAAAAGTGGTATAGTCCGATTTAACAATACTGAACAGCTGCGCCAGGGGATGCCGGACATCGCCCAGGCGGCATATCTGGATTATTCGTTAAAGGCCATGAAAAATTTCTCCTACAACTGGACAAGGCTGACATTCAACAGCGAGGGAGACGATTTGCTCATTGCGATGCAACTGGATGGAAAGCCGGCAGAACCACTGCCTTTTGGTTATAAAAATGGCCAGATTGTGCCTCAAAAAAAAGGGGCCGGTCTGCAACACCCGATAGAACTGGATATTAATTTTCGCCTTCCTTTAAAGGATCTATTTCAATATGGCACCAACATTCAATCCATGATGGAGAATATGTAAAATGACATCCCTGAAAAAAACTCTGGCCGCCTTCTGCTGCATTGCCGGTTTACTGGCTTTTGGCGCCTGCACCAGACATGAGGTCGAAATTAAACCGGTGGAAATCAAACCAATCCACATCACCATAGATATCAACGTAAAAGTTGATAGAGCACTGGATGATTTTTTTGGTGACCTGGACGAAGCCCAGGCCGAATAAGCGTTTCTACTCCTGAACAGATAGAGGTATACCATGCATAAAAATGTTTCTCGTTTTTCCTTTCTTTTTATCTTAATCACCTGCTGCTTTTTTATAACAACCCTAGCTCATTCTGCCTCCATCAAAAGCAGAATGGCCGCCAGGATACCCACAATAAACAGCCTGAAAACACAGGGTGTGATCGGTGAAAACAGCGTTGGACTGCTGGAATATCGCAGTGCGAAGAAACCTCAACAGGATCTTGTTGCGGCTGAGAACAAGGATCGAAATCTCGTTTACAAGGCCATTGGCAAACAGCAGGGAGTTTCCGCAACACTCGTTGGACAACGGCGGGCAAAACAGATTGTTGCTGCGGGCAAAGCCGGACAATGGTTTCAAAAGGCCGATGGTAGTTGGTATAAGAAATAGTAATTGTAAAAATGACAGATTCCCCAAGAGATACCATCTTTAGTGCAGATTCTGTCACGGAAGATTTTGTTTTCAACGAACGGGTGGTCGAGGTATTTGACGATATGCTCGACCGTTCGGTTCCCCATTACCGTGAAGTTATCCATGCGACTTCGAATCTTCTTGAGCGATACCTGCAAAAAGAGGATAGCGTATACGACCTCGGTTGCGCCACTGGAACAACACTACTTGAATTTTCCCGAATCCTTGAAGCTAAAGATCTACAATTTATTGGCATTGATAATTCCGAGCCAATGCTCACTAAGGCCAGGCTAAAGGCAGAAATCTTTTCAAAAAAACATAAACTCTCTTTTTTACTCGAAGACATCACCAGCTTTGACCATGCAGGTGCCGGGGCCATTATCCTCAACTATACGCTGCAATTCATCCGGCCATTACAGCGTGAAGGATTTTTACAACGCCTTTTCAACAATCTTCGACCGGGAGGCGTTCTGATCCTCAGTGAAAAAGTGCTCAGCCACGACAGCAAGCTCAACCGAAAATACATCGATATCTACCACCATTTTAAAAAATCCAGAGGCTACTCGGAACTTGAAATTGCCAAAAAACGCGAGGCTCTGGAAAATGTCCTTATCCCCTTCTCCATCAATGAGAATGTAACCATGCTGCAAAACTGCGGTTTTGAATCCGTTGAAACCTATTTTCAATGGTTTAACTTTGTCTCGTTTGTTGCAGTCAAACCTGAATAATTACCTGTAAATAATGAACTATCTCTCCAAACTGCCAGACTCAGCCCGTGCAGGCGATATCGAACAGATCCATACCCGGCGCCAAACATGGGTAAATCAGCAGAAAAAGGGTTTTCTCCGCTATAGAAATCCATACAAACAGCTGAGTACATTCAAGGCAGAACAGATTGATTTTTCAGGTGATAAGGTTACCATTGGACACCACGATGAAGTTGACGACGCATCACGTCAAATCATAAGTGAAAACCTCAAAGCTTTCATGCCATGGCGCAAAGGCCCGTTTTCCGTATTTGGTATCGACATTGATGCAGAATGGCGCAGTGAACGCAAATGGAACAGGGTGACACCCGTTCTGCCGGATCTTGAAGGCAAGATCATCGCCGACATCGGCTGCAACAACGGCTACTATATGTTTCGCATGAGCCACCAGCGTCCCGAATTTGTGTTGGGATTTGAACCATCCGTACAACACTATTTCTGCTTCAAGGCACTCAACGCCATGGCACAACGGCCGGAGCTGGAAATTGACCTTCTCGGTATCGAGCACCTGCACCTCTTTGAAACGTGCTTTGACATTGTATTTCTAATGGGCATCATCTACCATCGCCCCTCCCCGGTTGACACCCTGCGGGATATTTTTCTCGCTCTACAACCTGGAGGAACCCTAATTGTCGAGTCCCAGGCACTACCAGGAGACGGCCCATTTGCTCTCTTCCCTGATAAAACCTACGCCAAGGTTCCTGGCACATATTTCGTCCCCACCGCCCACTGCCTGCGCAACTGGTTGCAAAAAGCCGGATTTATAGACATCGATATCTTCTGCACTCATCCCATGAACGAAAAGGAACAACGGCGAACAGACTGGATGCACTTCGAATCCTTTACCGATTTTCTCGACCCGGATGATCCGCAGATGACCGTGGAAGGATATCCCGCACCCTGCAGGGTTTATATCAGTGCGAGGAAGAAAGGATGATGGTTAAGTAAAAACTCTCCATCTCATTTGTTGGGGTGTAATACGAAAAAGACAAGATTTACAGATTGTTAACTCATCGATTTAATACTTTAATTTGAATATCGAATGTCGAAGGAAGAGAAAACCTTCTGCTGTTCAACATTCCTTGTTCGATATTCGATATTCGTCTTCTAATGTTCAGTATTCATTTTTGCACTGTACCCTCCACCTTGTTGCGAGTTTATTAAAGAAAATTTGCCTTTCAATGCCAGTATGATTACACTGGCATTTCAGTTAACAACATCATATTCCGAGCAGAGGAGCTTATCTATGGATTTATCAACGTGCACACTTTACAGCAGTGGATTGAAGGGCGCAGAAGCCTGTTTTGGCGAAGCCGCAGAAAAAGCTGGTATCAAAGAAATCATCTATTCTTTTGATGGGCATAAACTCACAAGAGACAAAAATGTAACAATACTCAGCAAAGAACAACTTGAACGCGGCGATATCAGCATGGAACTCGCATCCCGCATGCTCAACCGCACCTATTACGAGACAGAAAAAATCAGAAAAGTCCTGCAGACTATCTTTCATATGGTAAATAGCGGCCATCAGGTTTTTGTTATAGGTTCCATTCAGGAAGATGGTTCGGTCAAAGGTGGCACCGGCTGGGCAGTTGAACTGGCAAAAATGTTCAACCGACCTCTCCACGTTTTCGATCAGCCGAAAAAAACATGGTTCACCTGGGACAATGGCTGGAAAGAAGATTCTCCCAAAATCGAGTACGACACCTTTGTCGGCTCCGGCACCCGTTATCTCAGTGACGCTGGCCACGAAGCCATTACCAAACTTTTCCAGGATTCTATCCAGGCCCAGAGTTAATCCCCTCAATACGAAGCATTGATTGAGTTGATTCTGTATATCCGTATTCGCCCCGTCTGGTATCGCCAGATGGGGTCGTGACAGAGGAGGCTCCGCCGTGAAAAGATATCTTTTTTTCATTCTTTCGATCATACTTTTCCCGTCCCTGTCCCACTCTTCCAACTCCTACGAACAATGTCGGAACCACTTTCTGCATGGCCAATATTCCATTGCCGAAGAATCCTGCCTCAAGGCGGCGGATGATGGTAATATTGATGCCCAGAAATGGCTGGCTTTTCTCTACACAAAGGGAAAAGGAGTGGCACAGGATTACAAAAAAGCATTTTACTGGCGAAAAAAAGCTGCAAAGGCGGGCGATCCCAACAGTCAGTATCACATTGGCCGTTTTTTTCAACTGGGCAACGGTGTCGAAATGGATCTCAACAAGGCGAGATACTGGTATGAAAAAGCAGCGATCAAAGGTGATGTCAATGGTCTTTACGCCATGGGAAATCTTTACCGCCAAGGGATTGGCGTAGAGATTGATCTGCCCAAAGCTTATGGTTGGTACAGTCTGGCGGCTGAAAAAAACCTTCTCCTGGCAAAGCAGACAATGGAAAGCATGGCAGAAACCATGACAGTGCAACAGATAGTCAGAGGGAAAAAGCTCCAGGAGACTCTCATAAAAAAATGATAAAAAAGCCGCCATACACAGATACGTGTATGGCGGCTTTTTGTCTGTACTTCTCTGTCTGAGAGTGACTATTCCTCTATATCACAATCATTGAGCTCACAGGATACTTCAGCCATCAGAAATTTGGCATTTTTATAACCATTTTTAATCAATTCCTTATAGGCCATTTCCGCACGGGCTCCGGTTGTACAATGAACATAAATATTCTGTTCTTTGGTCAACCCGTCGATGGTTGCAAAGAATTCATCCATCCTGGAACATAACTGATCGAGCGGGATATGCTTTGATCCTTTCAATTTACCAACGGCTACTTCCTCATTTGTCCGTACATCAAGAATAACTGCTTTTGACGGATCTTCGAGAGCCGCCTCAAAGTCGCTGATTTTCACTTCACCAGGCGCAAGGATTCGTTTCCAGGAAACCTCGGTTACAACAGGGCCTTTGATGAGTTTACCACCAAGGCGCTTCCAGCCATGGTAACCATCCTCAACCAGAGCGACCTTTTTATACCCTTCTTCCTTGAACATTTTCAGTGCAGCAAGCATTTCTTCGTTGCTGTCACTGAACAAAACGACAGGTGCCTTGATTGGAATCTCTTCCATCGCATATTCAAGATCTGCAAACGGCATGCTTACAGAGCGTGGAATACGTGCTTTAGCCGCTTTTTCAGCACTACGCAGATCAACTAATACATTATTTCCCTGACAGATAAAACCATATCCGGCATAGGTAGCATATCCTGCCTTACTCCAGGCAGGCTCACCATCAAGATAAACTTTAACATTTTTATAACCAGCTTGGACCGCCTGACCGGCGGACATAGGGCTCATGCCTCAGGTAGGCCCTCCACAATAAAAGACAAGGGACTTATTGGGGTTTTTCGGTAACAGGCCAAGCAGCTCCTGCATTTCACAAACCGGAATGGATATTGCGCCTGGCAGGTGTCCAGTGCCATAACGATGAGCGGGACGGGAATCGATAAGAACAAAATCTTCCCCGCTATCGATCATTTTTTTCAAGTCTTCGGTTTTTATGCCCACAACACCTTTTGGCATTTTGGCAAGTTTAGGCTTAACTGACTTCGCGTAGACATCTTTGCCCTGCTTTTCGTAACTGACAATAATACCATGACCCTTCGTGGCATGTTCTATGCCTTTGGTATTCTCATCAAATTTGACCATAATAGTCTGGGCTTTTTTGCCCTTGCCAACCTGAATGGAAATAGTCTTGGCTTTGTTGGATTTTCCGACAACCCGTCCTTTATAGACGGGGCCTGTCATCTTCTTTTTTGCAATGGCGGTTGGTTTTACTGCCGATCCAGTCGTCTTACTGTTCTCTTGAGCACAACCGCTCAGGAAAAAAGTAGCTACAATCAGAGCCGACAGTACTTTAACAATCGTCTTTTGCATAAACTCCTCCTCTGTTGGTATTACAAATTGTTGAAAAAAGTGACCGAACCTGCCTACAGGCAGGGTCAGCATTATATTGAATAACTAATTACCATAATAGTTCGTTAAATTGCGACAATTATATTCTGTTTGTTTATGTTTATGAAAAATGGTGTTTTTTAGGCAAGCGCCTACGACAGCGCCCCTGACGGAAGTTGATAAAGATCGTCAGCAAAATTATCGACCGCTGTTTTTTCCTGCTCAACCCAGGCGTAAAATTTTTCCACCAGGTTTTTACCAGTTATCCGTGCGCCATGTTGCGGCACAATCATCTCCACATCCAGCTGACGAACCATGGTCGCCCAGCATTTACACGCATGCGTACTTGGCATAAAACGGTTGTGAAAACCTGCCATCACCGGAACATGCTGCTGAAAGTCTTCTTCGGTTGCAATATTTTCTGTATGCGGCTCAAGCGAAGCACCAAGATCGCCGGTAAATAAAATTTTGGCCACAGGATCGTAGAGTTGAAAGTTACCACAGGAATGGAGAAAGTGTGCAGGAACTGCCACAAGAGGACTTCCGGCAAGATCAAACCGCATCCCCTTATCGGGGATTGCAGTAATACGTTCTTCTGCAAGGCCCCTCACGCAGAACGCAGGAATAAACCTGACCCAGAGGGCACAAATCATAATATCCGCCTTACAAATAGGCAGCCAGAGATTCAAACCGGAACCGATATCCGGATCCTGATGGGAAAGAAAAATATGCTCCAGGGCACCGGCGGGCAGGTATCTGGACATCGCCCCGAGAACATTCTTATAAATTCTGTATCCACCGCAGTCAAGCAGTAGTCCCCGTTTCTTATGGACGATGAGAAACTGGTTAGACTGCACTTCGCCATCATGTGTAAGATCGCCAAATTTAATACACTTATGATCTTCATTTTCAAACAGTATTATCGACATTTTGCACCTATGTATGGAATATTGGTAAAGTTTCAGCCAGAAACAGCTCAAGCATTCAACTAATTTACCATTTTATTACATACAATTGCAAATAAGTCTCCAAGAAAATATCGCGGCTATTTATGAGTCTGTTGATTTAATAGGATTTTTGTCTGATATCGAGGCATATGGAAAATTTTACCACAGGCATATAGTTGATATTCCGAGGATAAAATTTTTCATATAACGAAGAGATCGGGCAGAATACATTAAATCAACAGGCTCATTTATCAGCTGCATGGAGAAGTTATTCGTCTGAATCAATTTTCAGAATCTTGCCACCAGGTTTCAGAGTATCACCTTTTTTCGCATAGAGCCCGGTAACAATACCTTCCATCTCACTGAGTATTGGCGTCTGCATCTTCATTGCTTCAATAATCGCCACCCTGTCACCAACCAGAACCTCCTGCCCCTCTACAACAGATATTTCGACCACTTTACCTGAAAATGGTGAGCGAACATCGCCTGCTTTTGCCAGATCGAGAATCTCTTCCTTGCTGAGCACCAGTGATTCACCCGTCTGCGCCGACGTCCTGTCAGCCTGAAAAGTAAACAGAGACTGATGATGATCAACCGTCAAGTATACGCTGGTTTCCCCGGTATCAGTTATCGGCGAAGGGCCTATTTCAACCATATGTTCTTTGCCCTGATGATCTCTAAAGGCCAGTTTGTCACCCACCTCAAACCCACCCTGACGATTAAAAATCGCCGGAGGTAAAACATAGACCGAGCCGTATTGCTCTTCAAATTTTATAAATTCCACAGCATCGCCCGGATGCTGCAGATAGAGTATAAGTTGTTCATCTGTAGGTTCGACACCAATTTGTTCCGCTAGGTCGTAGCGTTCAATGGCAAGATCCATATCGCTGATGCCCTCGACCCCACCTTCTTCTTCAAGAACCTTCTTCCAGTCATCCCCGAGAACCTTTTCAAAAATCCACTCGTCCGGCTCATGGAATGGAAACGGCCCATATTTGCCGAGCAAAAGATTGCGAAGATCACCGGACGGATTTACATAACGCTCCCCTTCAAGCACATTGGTCACGGCGGTTGTCCAGAGAATCTGAGAACCGGGGGTAACCGACCAGTAGTTGCCAAGCTCCTTTTGCACCCGAGGCAATTCTTTTTGCAGAATATCCGGCATTTTGTCAAGAAAATCACCTTTAGACGCCTGTTCAAGGCTTGATCCCATCGCCCCGCCGGGGAGTTTATGAATCTGTACCGTCGGCTGAAACCCCTTTATCTGGGATTCAAACTGCTCATAATATTGCCTCTGATCCCGGATTGTTTCCGATGTCTCTATCACAGCTTCTTCATCAAGACCTTCTGCCTCGAAACCTAACTCTTTTAGCGTCTGCACCACTGTTAAAATTGGCGGCGGCCCATAAAAACCTGTAAAGGCAGAATCGGCTGCATCAATAATAGAGGCACCGTTCTTAACTGCGGCAACAATCCTGCCGACATCATTGCCGTCGGTATTGTGTCCATGATAATGTATGGGGACATCCGGGTATCGCTGCTTCAAGGCATCAACCAGCTCACCTATTCGGTTTGGTGTACCCAGACCGCCATGATTTTTGATGCAAAGAGTAATATCCCTGCCCGTCACATCTATAATCTCACCGGCTTTTGCAATATAGTAGTCGTTGGTATGCTCAGGCCCCGTTGAAAAACAGATGCACGGTTCGTTTAATTTGCCTGCCTTGCCCACTTCTTCAAAAACGGCGTGCATATTAGGTACATAGTTGAGAAAATCAAAGGTACGCCAGACATCCACATATTTTGCGAACTCACTCACCGTAAAACGGATAACATTTTGTGGATAGGGGCGATAACCAAAGAGATTTACCCCCCTGCACAGGGTCTGGAACATGGTGCCGGGCATACTCTCCCGCAGTTTTCGCAACTTAAGAAAGGGGTTGACCTGCTTTCTGAGAATATCTACATGAACAGATGCGCCACCTGTGATTTCCAGCGAAAAATAGCCGGCCTTTTCCCGGTGTTCTGCGGCAAGAAGATCTGTGTGCAGTAAAATCCTGTTTTTAAAATCGGACTGGGACTGATCCCTTGCCGTATTATAGGTATCACAGTATGACTTGATACTATTTTATTGACACTTTACAGGTTCGGATGATAATATTTCTTAAGATTAAAGTTTTCAGTAC
>CAMZKN010000060.1 GCA_947311315.1 uncultured Desulfobulbaceae bacterium
ACAAAAACAACTCACTTCAATAAAAGCTATGTATGGCCTTCCACTGGTTAAAGATTTTCGTAAGATGCTATGCGACGGTTAGAATGGACTTTACCAACACTTTTGGAGAAGTTACACTTATTATCCGTAGCATACAGATATTGTTGAGAATAATTAGCAATAAGCATAGTTCTCATTCGTTGAGAGCCAGACATATTTATTGCCTTACTGAGATATATGCTATCTGATTTTTTATAAAGAGAATAACTGAGACCAACTATAAAAGGTAAAAACGATAATACTAATATTATTATATTTTTCTGAGCTATTGATTTTTTTTTCTTAGTGTCCATCAAACATTTCCTTTTGCCTACAGGTTATTATCCGGTTTCCTGACATCAGCACGAAGGCTACCTTGAGAACCTTTTCACACTCATAATACGCTATTTCCAACCGGATATCATTCGAAAACGGATGATTTCAAAAGACATGATATCACCGATGATTCAAATGCCCAAAAGCCTTCCTAAGGATACAATAGAATTCTCCATTATCTGAACAACGTTCTCTTTCAGTCTTTATGGCAAAACTCAAGGAGAAAAATCACAAATACGCAACGCCCTGGAAAGCATCTGGAATTGACCAACACCCCGCAAAGGGGTATAAAATGCCATGGTGCTGTTATTAATCGCTTGAGGAGACCCTTGAATTAACGGTACTTTGTTTTTATACATAGCGCAGGCATTGGACAAAACTCCACTTTTTCAAAATTGCAAGCAGACGGAATAAAAAAATGAATACGCCAGAACAGCATCAGCAAACAACACTGGATGATCCATTCTTTTTTGATCAGGAACAATTGCAAACCATTGCAGAGAAATCAGTGGTCAGCCACGGGCTGCAGGATCATAAAAATAACTGTGTCCTTGAAATTGATCAGAGTGGCGACACTCTCTGGGGTCAGGTTGAAGATATCGATTCCGAGTACCCAAAAGATGTGACTCTTCGTTTAACGGATGAAGGCCTGCTTTTTTCATGTGATTGTGAAGATATTACCGACACTTCAGCCTGTCGCCATATTATCGCCGTTCTCTGCAGTTATGCCGATCAATGCAGTGAGACAGATAAACTGGTCAGTGCTGTGGACAGCGCAATCAGAAACCGGGTCAAACGTGGACGATCTGAAGTGGAGGTAAAGCATCTTGACGATGGACACTGGTTCGGCACCTGGCATGCGGCTTCAATCGGCACGACATCTCCTTATCCGCGCAGCTACAAGGTAACTATGCGCAGCCTGCAGCAGCGGGCCAATTTCTGCACGTGTCCCGATTATGCGGGCAATCAGCTTGGTACCTGTAAACATATTGAGGCCGTACTCCATAAAATCAGCAAACACTCCAACTATCAGGAAATGCGAAATGAGAGTGCACCACTGCCTTACATCTACCTCGCCACGGATACAGAAAATGGGGCCCGGATCATGCTCCACCGCACGCCGGATATGGCCCCGGATCTAGCCATACTTTTCAACACTTTTTTCCACTCAAACGGACGTTTCACAGGACGTTTGCCCGAAGATTTTTTTCGGTTTATCGATAGTGTCGAGGGCCGGGCTGATATTCATCTGGGTGAAGATGCAGTGGCCTATACACAGCAGCTTGCCAGCAACGCAAGCCACAAAGAACGTTCGCAGGAAATTAAGAACATAATCAGAACGACAAACAGGATAGATGGTATCCGCGCACGCCTCTATCCCTATCAGGTGGAAGGTGTCGCCTTTCTCGCCGGTACCGGTCGGGCGCTGCTCGCCGATGACATGGGACTGGGCAAGACCCTGCAGGCCATCAGTGCTGCAGTCTGGCTGGGCGAACACGAGGGCATCAAAAAGACACTGATTATCTGTCCCGCCTCACTGAAACACCAATGGGCCAGGGAAATTGCAAAATTTACCCGGCTGGAAAGCCAGGTTATCCAGGGAACCCCACCACAACGGGGCGTGCAGTATCGCAGAGAGTGCAGTTTTTTTATCCTCAATTACGAACTGCTGCTCCGTGATCTTTCCATTATCAATGAAACAATAGGCCCCGATCTTGTCATTCTCGATGAGGCCCAGCGCATCAAAAACTGGCGAACAAAAATTGCCACAGCCGTAAAGCTGATACCCTCCCGTTTTGCCTTTGTCCTTACCGGCACACCCCTGGAAAACAGACTGGAGGATCTCTACAGCCTGATGCAGGTGGTGGATCCGAAAATCCTTGGCCCTCTCTGGCGCTATATGATCGATTTTCATATCACAGATGATCGGGATAAGGTTCTTGGATACCGTAATTTATCCATTTTGCGGCAGCGGCTCACCCCGGTCATGCTCCGCCGGGACAGGCGTATAGTCAGTGACCAGCTTCCCGATCGTATCACCTCCAGAATTGATGTACCAATGACGGAAAAGCAGATTGAACTCCATGATTCAGCCATGAGCGCCGCCGGACAGCTGGCAGATATTGCGAAAAAACGCCCCTTGAGCCCTTCTGAACAGAACAGGCTGATGGCGGCCCTGCAACAGGCGAGAATGTCCTGTAACGCTGCGGGACTTGTCGATAAAGAGACCAAAGGTTCACCAAAAATTGATGAACTCGCTGATATTTTAACTGAAGTATGCTTGGAATCCGGTCTCAAAGTCGTAGTATTCTCCCAATGGAAAACAATGACCACCATGGTGGAATCCCGATTGCGACAGATGAATATAGGTTATGTACATCTGCATGGAGGGGTTCCCACCGCCAAACGTGGTGAGCTGATGGATCGCTTTCAACACGATGATTCCATTCAGGTTTTCCTGTCAACCGATGCCGGTGGCCTCGGCCTGAATCTGCAGAGCGGTTCCGTACTGGTAAATCTGGATATCCCCTGGAACCCCGCCGTCCTCGAACAGCGCAATGCAAGAATACACAGACTGGGCCAAACCAGAACAGTACAGATCATTACCATGGTCGCCAAAGGGTTTTACGAAGAACACGTACTGTCTCTTGTGCATGGTAAACAAAAGTTATTTGATAATGTTATAGCCGAAGAGGCCAGCGAAGATGTGGTCGCCGTTTCGAAAAAATTACTGGAGGCACTGGTTGAAGACCTGGCCGATACAAAGAAAGAGACCGATGACGAAAAAAGTGCCACTGGTACTGAAAACTCTGGTGGAGAAAGCGATTTAGCAGTTGACAGACCAGGCCTGCAGGAGATCGATGCTCTGACAAGGGAAGTTACCGAAATTATCGAGGAGCTGCAGGAAACGTTCGGCAGAAGGATAGAACGTATTTTCGGCACCGGCGGTGGGCTTCTCACCGTTCTCGATCAGGTCGGGGAGGATGAAGAAAGGCTTGCCGAAACACTTTCCGAAAAGGTTCCGGTGGCCTTTATCGATTTACGCACCCTGACAGGGCTCGAGCGCCTCGGGGCCGGTTCACCACTTGCCGAAAGCCGCACGCTCTATGAGGCAAATACAGGCGATGAAAAAGGTGCACAATCCCGACTTGTTGTTTCCGCACTTGAAAAAGTAAAAGGTGCAGCAATTCTTATTGAGCAAAACTGCTATGAAGCCGCCATGGAACTTCTTGTATCCGCCCTGCTTTTCACCGCAGCAGCAAAGGCCGGACGTACAACACCCGCCACTTTGCAGGAAGCCGGGGTCTGGATTTACAGCGAAGCGTTGCCCAAGGGGATACTCTCAGACGACGAAGCAGCACTTATCATGCGTACCATAACCGTATCCCAGTCACCATCAATTCCTCAACCCCTGGTTGAAGATATCCTTTCGGATGTGGAGAGCTTTATCGATACCATTTGACCAACCAGTGGGAAAACATGGATAGTCGGGAGTTTTTAAAAAAATGTTTCCTCTTTGATATTGAAATCAATGAGAAAAACGAGCTCTATTCCCTGGGCGGAACCCTCGGTGATAAATCGTTCCTGCTGGAGCCGGGCAGAAAAATCGGCACAAAAGAACTCGCAGAATTTGACGCCCTGGCGGCGGATGGTGAGTTTATCCTCGGCCATAATGTGCTGGACCACGACCTTCCGCATCTGAAAAAATTATCCGCAGGTCTTTCCATCCTGCAAAAGCCGGTAATCGACACCCTCTACCTCTCTCCCCTTGCATTTCCGGAAAACCCCTACCACAGACTGGTTAAGGACTATAAACTTGTGCGGGACAGTGTGAACAACCCCCTTCGGGACGCGCAACTTGCCGGAAATATTTTCCTGGATCAGTGGCAGAGTTTTACTCAACTCCTGGGAAAAAACAGCGAAATCCCCCTTCTCTACCGTTATTTTTTGCATACTGACAGCTCTTTTGCCGGTTTATCGGAGGCCATGGATGGTATGGGGATTTCTCTTCTTAACAAACAAAAATACGCGAATATATTTACCCATTTTCTGCGGGGAAAAGTATGTGAAAAAGCAGCGCTCTCTCTTGTTGACCAAGGTAACTATAATGCAACCGACAGTGCGCCTCTGGCCTACGTCATAGCCTGGCTGAGCGTAGCCGGTGGTAATTCCGTACTACCGCCCTGGGTCAACCACAGATTCCCACAGGTCAGCCGGATTCTCCATCAGTTACGGGAAGTTGCCTGCAATGACGACCAGTGTCAATATTGTCGCAAACATCACAATTCCGGTCGATTTCTCCGGGATTTTTTCGGCTTTAACAGTTTCAGGCCAAGTCCCAAAACTAATGATGGTGAAAGCCTGCAACAGGAGATCGTCGAGGCCGCAGCCGATAACCTCTCACTTTTTGCCACCCTGCCCACCGGTGGTGGTAAATCACTCTGTTATCTGCTGCCGGCTCTTATGCGATACCAGCGACGTAATCTCCTGACCATCGTTATCTCTCCCCTCCAGGCCCTGATGAAAGACCAGGTTGATAATTTTACCGCCCAGACCGGAACGGGACTTGCCGCAGCCCTTTCCGGCATGCTGACTTTGCCGGAAAGAAAAGTTGTCCATGACGGAGTGCGCCTCGGAGATATCGGCATTTTATATGTCTCTCCAGAGCAGTTACGTAACCATTCCTTTATCAATACCATCAAACAGCGCGAAATAGGGGCCTGGATCTTTGATGAAGCCCACTGTCTGTCCAAGTGGGGACACGATTTTCGCCCCGATTACCTCTACTCCATCCGTTTTATCCGGCAGCTTGCGCAACAGGAAAACCGTGCCGTGCCGCCGGTGCAGTGTTTTACCGCCACGGCAAAAAAGGATGTGCGACAGGAAATCGTAGATATACTCGGCCGCGAACTTGGTCTTAAAGTAACCCTCTTTGAAGGCGGGCACGAACGGTCAAACCTTGTCTACGAGGTGTATCCTGTCGATTCCCAGGGGAAAAATGAAACTGTTCTTGAGCTGCTGCGTATCCGCTACCAGGGAGAGGGCAGCGTGGTTATCTACTGTGCCACAAAAAAAAGTACGGAAGATCTGGCAGAACTCCTGCAGGCTGAAGGTTTTGAGGCCTATGCCTTTCATTCAGGACTTGTCCCCTCCGAAAAAAAGCGCATCCAGGACGATTTTATCGGCGGAAATATACCTTTAATATGCGCCACAAACGCCTTTGGAATGGGGATAGATAAAGACGATGTGCGCCTCGTTATTCATTATGACATTCCCGGCTCCCTGGAAAATTACCTGCAGGAGGCAGGGCGTGCCGGTAGAGACAGAAACGTGGCAGAGTGTATTCTCATCTTTACGGATCAGGATATCGAAACCCAGTTCACCCTGAGCTCTCTTTCAAGATTAACCAGGCGGGAGATTGCTCAACTCCTGCGAGGGCTCCGTTATGCTGCCAGGGGCAAGGATGAGCTGGTTTTAACCAGTGGCGAATTAATACGCCAGGAAGTAGTGGATCTCAACCCGGAGGAAATTTATGACCCTGATACCCGTGTAAAAACGGCCATTTCCTGGCTGGAAAGAGGCGGATATCTGGAACAAAATGAAAATAATACCAGGGTATTCCAGGGTACGCCCCAGGTTCGTAATCTGGACGAAGCCAGGGAAAAAATCAACGCCCTCAATCTCTCAAAGCGCCAGCAGCAGCGATGGCTGGCGATACTGTCCGCCATTATGGAGGATAGCACACCAAGCCGTGGATTCAGCGCCGACGATCTGGCCAGCCACCTCTCTTTTCAAAAATCAGAAGACGACCCTGAAAAAGAGACGGAAACCCAGCGTGTTCTCCGCACCCTTCAGGATATGGCCGCACAGGGGCTGCTCAATAAGGAAACCGCACTTACCGCCTATGTGCGATATAAGGTGAAAGACAGTTCAAAAAAACGTCTGCAGCGAACCTGCACCCTGGAGCGGGATTTTTTAAGAGTCCTTGAGGAAACCGCCCCAGATGCGGATACGAAAAATCAACTTGAGATAGATCTCAGACAGGTAAATCAAAAAATGCTGGATCTGGGCCACGATTACTCCACACCCCGCAGCCTGAACCTTATCCTGCACGGTCTGTCTCTGGACGGTAAGGGAATTGCCGGTAAAGGTGGCAGCATTTCCATCCGGGATCGCGGCTTTCACCGCTTTTCCATGGTGTTGCACAGGAACTGGAACACGTTAAACACCACCGTAAAAATCAGACAGCAGGCCGCCTTTCAGGCCCTTGGTGTTATGCTGCACAAGATCCCTGAAAAGAGTCCGGCCCATGCGGGCGTACTGGTAAAATTTACCCTGGAACAGATCGTAACAGCCCTTGAAAACGATTTTTTACTCCACGATCTCAAAGACCCTCTTGCTGCAGCCGAGCGGGCACTCACCTTTATGAACGAGCAGTATATCATCGACCTGCAACAGGGGCTGGCCATATTCCGCCAGGCCATGACCATTACCCTGAATCAGGATAAAAAAGGGAGATCCTATACAAAAAGAGACTTTTCTCCGCTTAAATCCCACTACGGGGAACGCAATTTTCAGATCCATGTGATGAACGAATACGCCAGACGGGCAATGGACACCATAAATTCGGCAAAAGGGCTGGTTACCTCCTATTTTCACGATGAAAAACATGATTTCATAAAGAGGTTTTTTCCCGGCCGTGAGAAGATGCTCGACCGGGCAACCAGTGAACAGTCCTACCAGCGCATTGTCGATGATCTCCATAATCCGGCCCAGGAAGAAATTGTTGCCACAGATACTGCGCATAATATCCTCGTTCTGGCAGGCCCCGGCTCCGGGAAAACAAGAGTGGTCGCCCATCGCATCGCCTTTCTGCTCCGGGTTAAACGTGTTCGCCCCTCGGCCATTCTGGCCCTCTGTTATAATCGTTCCGCCGTTATGGCCCTGCGCAGACAGGTTCAATCCCTGGTGGGCCATGATTTCAGAAGAATAACAACCCTCACCTTTCATGGTCTCGCCCTGCGCCTGATCGGCAGGTCACTGGTGGGTCATGACAAGGGGAGGAGTGAAATCGATTTTTCCGAATTAATCCGTGACGCCATTCAGCTTTTACAGGGGAAAAGTGATGTGCTGGGCTTTGGTGACGGACAACCAAGGGATGAATTGATCGACAGATTCAGCCATATTCTAATAGATGAATACCAGGATATTGACCAGGATCAATACACCCTGATTTCGCTTCTGGCGGGCCGTGGTCTTGAAAAAAGTGAAGAGAAGATGACCATTATGGCGGTGGGTGACGATGACCAGAATATCTACCGCTTCCGTGGTACAAATGTTGAATTTATCAGAAAATTTCACCACGACTACGCCGCCAGCCCCCACTATTTAACAGAAAACTATCGTTCCACCGCCACCATCATTGCTGGTGCGAATCTCCTTATCCACCAGAACCGGGATCGGATGAAACACGACCATCCCATTTGCATAAACAGTGGCAGAAAGGGCTTGCCAAGCGGGAGCAACCTCCAGCAAAATGATGCGACGGGACGGAGCAGGATCCCAATCCTGCAAGTGGAAGATCCCGTTGATCAGGCGTATGAAACGGTACGGGAGATACAGAGACTGCAGAAACTTGAGAGTGGTTTTACTTTTACCGGCTGCGCCGTGTTGGCAAGGGAATGGCAGGATTTGGATGGCGTCCGTTTTCTGCTGGAGAAGGCAGCCATCCCCGTTTCCATAAACTGGGCCAGGTATAATTTCCCGGTTTTTAGCCAAATCCGGGAAAACGAAAAAGTCCTGAGCTTTCTGCACAACATCAAGACAAAGGAAATCAGGGCGAGCGAACTACTCCACCTCCTCCCGGAATCGACCAGTCACCAAAACCAGTGGCAAACCAATCTGCGCAGATTAATAGATGACTGGCTGGAAGAGAGTGGGGACTGCTTCACGCCAGTGCCCGACCTGCTCGACTATTTTTACGAAACCCTGGCCGAGCAAAGCCGCTCCGGCAATCTGGGCAGCGGCGTTTTCCTCTCCACCGTCCATTCCATCAAAGGGATGGAATTTAACCACGTTTTTATCCTGGCCGACAACTGGCACAATAAACAGAAGACGGTGCTCGAAGAAGAACGCCGCCTCTTCTATGTTGCCATGTCCCGGGCCAGGGAGACACTGCATATTTTTTCACCATGGCCGGACGAACATCCACATAGCAAAGTTTTAACTGACGATACTATCGTTTTTCGTAAAAGAATTCCCCATAATGAAAACCAGGCTACCATTTTTCATTATGAAATTCTGGCCATGAAAGAGTTATTCCTCGATTACGCCGGACAAAAACCTCAGTCACACCCCGTTCATGAAGCACTTAGAAAACTCACGACAGGCGATAAGCTGCAGCTAGTAAAGAATAACGACAGGCTGGAACTGATGAGCGGAGACGTTGTTGTTGCCCGACTGGCAAAAACTGTCACCAAACGTCTGATAAAAGAACTGCAAAACATAAAGCAAGTCAAAATAATCGCTCTGGTTCAACGCAGCCGCAACGATATTTTTGATGAAAAATATGCGTCCCTTTGCCAGGTTGACAGCTGGGAGATCCCCATAGTTGAACTGTGGAAAACAGTAACATAAGCGATATTCTCAGGTTTCCTGCTCACACCTATTATGAATCAGCGGCTGCCTGATCCGAGAATTTTGTATTTTACTTCAAGTTTTACCGCACCAGATTTTCAATGCAACCTCTACCGACCGGCGCATTTCATCTGAAAAGGCGGCTCCGGTTTTTCGCAGGTAAGTATGCTGGCCAAAATTTGTACTGTTTTTGAGATAATTTTTTTTCCTGCAAACAAACTGATCGTGCCCACTCCACATCTCTGAAAATTCCTCATCCGTAAATCGTCTGTACGAATTTTCAAAACAGACATATTTTTTATCCAGACGCGGACTATAAACCTTCCTTGTATCATTTTCTTTGTGATGGCCGAAACAGACCATAATCGTAGGAAAAACGTAGGCAGGTAATGCAAACATCTCTCTATGAATCTCTATATTTTCGATTATATCACCGATATAGCATGATCCTATCCCCAAAGATTCGGCTGCAATCACAGCATTTTGTGCCGCAATAAGAGCGTCACAATTTGCAAGTAGCAGATCCGACTCTGCCGGCTGTACAAATTCCACTCCATTTTCCCTGCACAATCCGTCCACTTCGCTGTATTCGTAATAATCATACCATCGCTGAAAATCGGCCATAAAGAGCAATACCAACGGTGCCTTTGCAATAAATGGTTGCTTGTCACAGGTTGTAACCAGACGCTTCTTTTTTTCCGGATCGGACACCTCCAGAATAGAGTAGAGCATCATATTGCCAGCGGTTGGCGCGCGTATAGCACTGTTTATGATCTGTTCTTTTTCTTCGTCCGTGACAGGTTTGTCTGCGTAGCTCCGCAATGAACATCTTCCTGCAAGAAGCGACAAAGTCTCATTCATCGATACTCTCCTGTTATAAAAGAATTCGGCCATCCTTTGTGTGGATTTGCTGGCAAAAAGTGTTTACTTTATCTTTTCGGACACCAATTTTCAACTCATCACTTCACTTGGAGAAAACAATGAATGTTCCTGAATCAATTCGCAATGAAAAAGATTTCCAGGAATGCGTCACGTTTCATGGTCATACCTGTATGGGTGTAACCATAGGATATCTCGCAGCAAAGCTTGCAATGAAGCTTCTGGAGCACAAACGATCAATCGACGAAGAACTTATCACAATTGTTGAAAATGATGCATGCTGCTGTGATGCCATCCAGGTTCTAACGGGCTGCACATTCGGTAAAGGAAATTTCTTTTTTAAAGATTACGGCAAGATGGCCTTTACCTTTGGCAATCGAAGTAATGGGAAAGCCATTCGTCTTCTTCTAAAGCCCGAAGTCTTTGCTGTACCGGAACAGGAACAAAAACTCCTCGAACTGATTCGCTCGGGCAAAGCTTCCCCGGAAGATATTAAAAAATATGAAACGATGACCGAGACCAGAGAAACAGATCTGTTTTCCGGTGGGCCGGAGGCTTTTTTCGACGTCCAGGACATCGAGATGACGCTGCCACCAACCGCCACCAGAGCACCTTCAACGCCTTGCGTCATATGCGGTGAAATGGTTCTGCAAACCAAACTCAAAGAAGTAAACGGCCAGATGATTTGTAAAAGCTGCCAGTAAGTTGACACCTTGTCACGCATGTAGTATTGTTTCTACATAGTTAAGCTAGGGAGAATCATATGACTATGACAACAATTACCAGTCGCACATTTAATCAGGATATTAGCAAAGCAAAAAGAAATGCCGCGCATGGTCCTGTTATTATAACAGATAGAGGGCGACCCGCTCACGTTTTGCTCACCATTGAACAGTATCAAAAAATTACCGGAAAAGAGAAGTCCATCCTTGATCTTCTGGCTATGCCGCATCTTGCCGAAGTTGATTTAGACCCACCCATCATAGATGATACATTTTTCATACCTGCGGATTTGTCTTAATGTATGTACTCGACACAAATGTTATCTCTGAATTACGTAAGGCTAAAACGGGCAAGTTGGACGGTAATGTAAAAAAATGGGCCGAAAGTGTTCCCCCGTCATCTCTATTTTTATCGTCAATAACGATTTTGGAATTAGAACTCGGCATATTACTCAAAGAAAGAAAAGATATTCAACAGGGGCAACTTCTTCGAACATGGCTGAACCAGCATGTTTTACCAACGTTTCTCAATCAGATTTTAGATATCGACACAGCCGTGGCCCAATGTTGTGCAGCACTACATGTACCGAACCCTCGTCCCCAACGTGATGCACTCATTGCCGCAACAGCAATTGTGCATAGCATGACACTTGTGACACGCAATATTTCAGATTTTACATCCACGGGCGTAACGTTACTTAACCCGTGGGAAAATCCTTGTGATAAAAAAATAACCTGATTGCCCGGTTTTTCTACAGATCTCGAGGTTTATTGCGGGCTTTAAATGTTATGCGATGATAGGCCTTGGTCGTGACCTTTTGTGTAAGGCTGCGAATCCCGGCAATGGGGTTTTTTATTCGCATAGTCGAGCGGTTGCGAATCACCTTGCCCATGGTCTCTGTTCTGATTTTTCCGTCATTCTCATTGATTACGCTACATAGAATAGCAAAGAGGTTCTGCTCTTCAAGCACCCGACGACGCGCCTCAATAATATAGGGCAGCCGGTCTTCATACTCATCGTTTGCCAAATGGCTGTTAATGATCTCTTTTGCCCGTTTAAAATCGTTAATATCAATGGGGATAAAACTCTCTTTAGGGAAATAATCGGCAGCGTTTGGCGCTCCGTGATAAAATGGCAGGGTATAACCAAGAAATGCGTCGGGCAGTTTTTCCGTCAGATGATGATCGTAGACATGATTTTCCACAGCTATATGATAACGGTACGGATCAAGTGCCTCCGCTTTATCGAGCATGGGGTTCACTCCATGACCAAATATATCCAGTTCCGGCAGATCATCTTTTAACCGCCAGGTAAAATCAACACGGGTTGAATGCAGGGTCACGTTGCCGGTTCTCTTGGAACAGACGGTGGAGATCATCTTCGTTTTAACAGGAGGCGGAGTTGCCATCATCTGATCCCAGGTGATAAACTCTCCCTCACCAAAAGGCAAGCCATAGTGCCAGATCAAGCCGGGATGATGAAAAATGACATGGGGATGTTTCATTGCCCACGGTTCCTGAAACGTCAGGATATGACCAAACTGACGCAGGTAGTCGGTACCGAAAACAGTTATAGTTGAAGGCTCTCCTGTAAGAAGTATTGTTCGTTCACGAGGGCATGGTAGTTTTTCTTCGGTGAAAAAACTCTCACCGGTTGGCAGATCCTGATAAACCACCAGCCAGTCATACTCATTGCAATCCACATCAAATTCAAAAAGACAGTTGTCCCACTGGGGAAAAGACTTTGGAAACTGGCGCAGAAAACCGGCAATCGAGTGTCCCTTTTTCAGCCCGCGGTGCATAAATTTTACTTTAAATGTATGTTCCTGCGGCGGAAGAGATTCGAGATCCTTCTCCTGGATTAAACCTTCACTGTTGGTAAATGAAAAAAATTCTTTTGACAATTAGTCCTCGTATTCGATAAAAGTATTGCTTTTGACCGGTTTCAACAATCGGCCCGCACATCCTAGTGCACACCGCGATTGACATCAATATTTTTTCACACTTCAACTTCTACCTGGTGTCTTTCCACAAATGAAATATTTTATTCTAAATCGAGGCGCACGATGAATTTAACCGCAGGTATATACACGATATTCCAAGGATTAAATTTTGAGAGCAACGAAGAGTTGGATAAAATGGCCATTTATGGACAGGCACTACCTAAGGATTCAACGACTGGACAGACCATAAAATGACCACTAAGGTGTAGGTTACAATATCTTTCTGCCCAACAACATATAAGACACATATGAATATCTGGACTATTTCCGCAATACTTCTTCTCACGTTTTACCTTCTTATAACGGAGAAAATTTCCGTCGATCTCACAGCAATCGGTCTTATGGTGCTCCTTGTTGTCAGCAAAATATTGACACCGGCCGAAGCCGTTACCGGATTTGCCAATCCGGCTGTTATTACGGTCGGCGCCATGTTTGTCGTCTCCAAAGGAATGATGCGTACCGGCGGGGTCGAGTTTCTCGGCAGAAAAATTATAGGACTTTCCGGCGGCAACTACAAGCTGGCCCTGATTATCATTTTGCTCTCTGTGGCTCTTGCTTCAGCATTTATCAATAACACCCCGGTGGTGATTCTCTTTATCCCTGTTGTCATGGCTATGTGCTGCGAATTTGGCCTCAGCCCATCCAAATTTCTTATTCCCGTCTCCTACGCCTCCATTCTTGCCGGTACATGCACGTTGATCGGCACTTCAACCAATATAATCATCAGTGATTTAAGTGTCAGTTTCGGTTATAGCGGCCTGACCATGTTTGAACTGGCCAAGCTCGGAGTTCCAATTGCAGTGGCAGGTATTATTTTTCTCTATATTTTCGCACCCAAAATCCTGCCCGCCCTTACCAACCCTATCTGTCGACTACAAGACAGTGATCATCGCGAATACCTGGCAGAACTGAAAATTCCGGTAAAAAGTTCCTTTATCGGCAAAACGGTCGCCGATATTTTCAACGGGAAATATCCGAGTATTAAGGTGATCGAACTCATTAATAAATCACACATTTACCGACCTGGAAGGATCGCCCCATTAATTAACCAGGGAGATATTCTACTGGTGAAAGGATCGCTGAACGATCTTGTGGCAATTTTGCACAATGAGGATATTGAGCTACCTTCCACGGAAAAAGAACTTGTGCTCGGCCCGCAAAAAGATGCTCCCATTGTAGTAGAACTCATCATCTCACCCAACTCGTCTCTGCGTCGCCTTCGCCTGGAACAGACGGAACTTGCCATGGATGACGGAGTCAATATCATTGCGGTAAAGCGCTCCAATCTCCATATTTCAGAAAGGCAGATCCACGATGTTCTTCTACAGACAGGAGATATCCTGCTCATATGGTGCCATCAAAGCAAACTGGAATCCATACGTTCCAGTACGGATTATATCGTTATTGAAGATGTGTACGAAGAACTGGTGCACAAACGAAAAGCGTGGTGGTCGATAATCAATTTCATCTGCATGATCGGCACGGCAACCCTTGGTCTGGCCGACATCATGACCTGCGCCCTGACGGCAGCTTTTCTGATGATCATCACCGGGTGCCTGCAGATGCGTGATGCTTACAAAGCACTACAGGGGGATATACTGCTGCTCATTGCGGGTACCATAGCCCTCGGCGTTGCCATGCAGAAAACGGGAGCAAGTGAGCTCTATGCCCAGACATTTCTCAGCTTTTTTACAGGTTTTTCGCCCACCATCGTGCTCGGCGCAATTATCCTGCTCACCAGTATCTGTACCCAACTCTTAAGTAACAACGCCACGGCCGTTCTGCTCCTGCCCATTGCTATCTCCACGGCACTTGGACTTGGAGTTGATCCCAAACCTTTTATTGTCGGCATCTGTTTTGGTGCCAGCGCCTGCTTTGCAACACCGGTTGGTTATCAAACAAATTTAATGGTTTACGGCCCAGGCGGTTACAGCTTTATGGACTATATGAAACTGGGTATTCCACTCAACGTATTTGTGGTGGTCGCCTCTACGATTTTTATCCCACTCATATGGCCTTTTTAGCTCAGTTCTGTATTCTATCGAAAGGTATTACACTGGCCTATTTCACCACCACTCAACCCTGTACGGAACCAGTGCACACGCTGCCTGGAACTACCATGGGTGAAAGAATCGGGAACAACATATCCCTTCGATCTCTTTTGCAGACTGTCATCACCAATCATACTCGCTGCATTCAAGGCCTCTTCCACATCCCCCGGTTCAAGGATATTTCTTACCCGATCAGCATGATTGGCCCAAACTCCGGCAAAACAGTCGGCCTGTAACTCAAGCTTTACCGACAGTTTATTATAACCGGTTTTTGACAGAGTCGACCGTTTGGCCTGAACCTTTGCGCTAATACCAAGCAAATTCTGTACATGATGTCCAATCTCATGAGCTATGACATACGCCTGGGCGAAATCACCCGGTGCATTGAGATTCTGTTTAAGTTCATTATAAAAATTCAGATCAATGTACACTTTCCTGTCCGCCGGGCAGTAAAAGGGGCCGGTTGCCGACTGGGCATAACCACATGCGGACTTCACAGAACCGGTAAAAAGAACAAGTCGCGGTTTCTCATATGAACGGCCAGCCTGCCGAAAGATTTCATCCCAGGTATCTTCGGTATCAGCCAGCACCACTGAAACAAAATCGGCAAGCCGATCCTGCTGAGGGCTTGTTTGTACTGTCCGTTGTTCTGTGGCTTGTGGCTCTCCGGTGAGATTTGAGTTAAGGATCACCGAGGGGTCAATGCCAAAATACATCCCCACCAGTGCGAGAAGGATTATGCCGATACCACCGCCTTTTACCTTCCCCCGAGTGATGCGAACACCACGCCTGTCTTCAACATTACTGCTTCTACGTCCTGTTTTCCAACGCATGACCTTCTCCCTCCCGTAGTGTCAAACCTTGCCCAAAAGATCCAGTCAATAGTTATTGAATCTCAGCAATAAAACTGTTTGAAGACTCAATGGCAGCATTCATTTTCTGCAAAAGATTATGTATCTCATCTTTTAGATTAGCAAACTCGCCTTGGAGCGACCCAATAGCCTGAGCATTAAGATTATGCTTTAAGAATAAAACATTGTCTTTAAAAAGTCGTAACACAGGCTCCATACTCTCTTCAGCCTTTTTCATACTTATCAGCATTTCCTTATATTTCGACTGAGTACTTTTCAGCTGTTCCTTACTCACGCGACGGAGATCTTTACTCTGATACTGCTCAAGCTCATCTTCCCATTCATCAAAAAGCGCTTCGGCAACTGACTCCACACTCTCAATACGATCCGATACTTTTTCTGCCGCATCTTCACTTTTATCATACTCACTACTGAGACTGTCATACGCTCTTTTCAGATCTGTATCTTTGAGTTGTACAACAGAATCAAACTGCTCAAGTGCAGACTTAAACTGTTCCTGAGCTGCGCTCTGGGAATCTCTGGCGTTCTCCACACGATCGACCATAATATCACGTTTATGATTGCCAACCTTTTCCATAGCGCTATAATACGTCTTGGAACAGCCGCTGAAAATCAGCATAAAACAAACCATCATAAACAGAGAAAACAACACATTTTTTTTCACTTTACTGACCATCAAATGATCCTCCTGTGTACAAATAGTAAAAAATTCAACCCATTGAAAACATGACACCAGCTATTAATACAGCCAAAAAACATAACATTCCCTTCAAGACCCATCAATATACCCACGACCCTACCCACGATTCATACGGAAAGGAAGCGGCAGAAAAACTTGATATTCCGGAAGAACAGGTCTTTAAAACTCTGATCGTTCAGCTTGATGGCGGTAACCGCCTTGCAGTGGCAGTGGTGCCGGTCTCCTCAATGCTGAACATGAAACTCACGGCCAAAGCGGCCAGAGCCAAAAAAGCAGCAATGGCCGATAAAAAAATCGTTGAAAGAGCAACGGGCTACATACTGGGTGGGGTCAGCCCATTGGGACAAAAAAAGAAGCTGACAACAATCATCGACGCCTCTGCAAACAATTTTTCAACAATCTATGTCAGTGCAGGCCGAAGGGGGCTGGAAATAGAGCTCCAGCCAGCAGACCTTGCCGACATGACCGAAGCAATCTTCGCCAAGATCACCCAGTAGAGCGTTTCTCAGAAGGCCGTTTAACGCTCCTCCCACACAGGATTACGCTTATCAAAAAAGGCCTGAACACCTTCTTTTGCATCCTTTGTGGTACAAAGTCTGGCAAAAAACTCATTCATCATATCGAACTGTTTCAAATAGTCCATATCTTCAGAAGCATAATACCCTTCTTTAGCTATCTGTACTGCAATAGGGCTTTTCTGTGCAAGCTCTTCCGCCCATTTCATGGCCTCTTCATCCAACTCTTCTTTAGGAACTATCCGGTTAAGCAACCCCATAGACTGAGCCTCACGGGCTTTAATCAAAGTTCCATATAATAATAATTCAAGAGCTTTTTTTCGTCCAACACATCTGGCGACTGGAATTATCGGGCCCACACAATTTAAACCGACATTAATCGCCGTAAGTCCCATCTTGATATGATCTGCGGCAATGGCAAGATCGGCCGCAGCAACAAGACCCATACCATTTGCAACAGCCGTTCCCTGAACCTGTGCAATCACCGGTTTTTTCATGCCGGCAATGGTCACCAGTGGCCGTTCCATATGTTCTATCCAGGCTCGATATTCCATTGCGGATTTACCGGCAAGTTCTGTGACATCAATACCGGCACAGAATACCCGTCCCGCCCCTTTGAGCAAAACAACCCGAACTTTGGAATCAGCGTCCATGGCGAGCAGCGCCTGAACAAGTTCTTCCGCCAACAGGCTGTTAAAAGTATTTAATTGATCGGGCCGATTCAGTGTAATAACACCGACGAAACGTTCTCCAACTTCAGTGACAAGATGCGTATAGGACATTGACTACCTCTCTGAATAAATATGTACAACAAGATCACCATTACTCGTGACTTTTACGGTCTCTTATTGCCGTATGCTGAAGTTACCATTTCTCATCAAATCGGTGGGGCAATGGTAACGAGAATTCGCATATTGGTGGAAGCC
This sequence comes from uncultured Desulfobulbaceae bacterium, assembly GCA_947311315.1. Lineage (GTDB taxonomy): Bacteria > Desulfobacterota > Desulfobulbia > Desulfobulbales > Desulfocapsaceae > Desulforhopalus_A. The sequence goes on from CAMZKN010000060.1 coordinate 17,660, forward strand.
CTGACTCCATGGGGCTCACGAATTTCTGAAATAAGCATATCGCCTGGTTTTGCAGCTATTTCCATATCATTTTCAGCAAGAAAAAATCCGTTGCCTTCAAGAACCTGAATGGACAGATCTCCGTCCAGATCATGGGAATGAACCGGGAATGTTACACCCGCTTCAAGGTTAAAGTTGATGATTTTAAAATAGGATGAATCTTCAACCAGAAAAAAGCGTTTCATTGCTCCAGCTTTAAATTCATTTGTATCTGCGAGATTAAGTACTTTCATAACTGTTTTCCTTTAAGGTTAATCTGATTATAAACGGAAAAGACACATACACTGTGTACATGGTGTCATCTCACTATAAACATCCTAATAGAATTACTTCTCAAAGTTTTCCATAACTGAACAATTCTTTCTTTTTCGAACCGTTCCCGGTCAACGCCGAAGCAACTGAAGAAGATCCCGGGAAGGAATACCATCTGCTGTCATCCCTGACTGAACCTGGAATTTTTTAATCGCCCCTCTGGTTCCTTTGCCCAGATAGCCATCGATCTCACCTTCATAGTGGCCCATTCGCTTAAGGTGTCCCTGTAATTCGATCTTCTCGTCAATTGAGAGCGATCCAGGCGGCCTTGGCCACGATTGCACCAGACCAGCAAAACCCGATAGTTTGTCGGCCAGCAAACCTACCGCCAAAGCATAGGAGTCCGAATTATTATAACGTTTCAGTACATAAAAATTTTTCATCATAAGAAAACCTGGGCCCTTCGATCCTGCAAGAATTTTCAACACAGCCTTATCAGAAGGCCTGGGAAACGCCTTACCCCCAGGCCGTTTAAAACCAAGCCGCTGCCACTCGCCTAAAGTGTGTGTCTGATCTTTGTATTGATCCTCATTCCCGGGGAGAATGACCTCATACCCCCAGGTATTGCCCGTTTTCCAACCATTTTTATGCAAAAGATTGGCGGCTGTCGCCAGAGCATCGGGAATGGAGTTCCAGATATCACGACGCCCATTGCCATCCATATCCACACCATAGGCAAGATAACTGGTGGGAATAAATTGCGTATGACCCATTGCCCCCGCCCATGAACCAAGCAATTGTTCGCGACTGATATCTCCTGATTGCAGTATTTTAAGCGATGCCACAAGCTGTGTACGGCCAAATTTTTTCCTTTTGGGATCTCCATAGGCCAGTGTTGCCAAAGCTCTGGGAACATAATGCAAACGCTCCGGTCGATTAAAAATGTCCCCAAAATTTGACTCCATTGACCAGATTGCCAGCAGCACCGATTGCTCAACGCCAAATTTTGCCTCAACTTCAGCCAGGGTCTGGCCATGATACCTGGCCATTTTCTGCCCTTTACCTATGGATAAAGCATTCACTCTTGCGTCAATATAATCCCATATTTCGGTTGTGAACTCCGGTTGATATTCTGCTTTTTTTAATACAATTCTGTCCGGTTCTGTTACCCCTGCAAAGGCCGCCCCATAGGTTGCCTTCTCTATGCCTTTTTCCCGGGCCACGGGATAAAAATCTGCTATCCATTTTTCAAAACCTGTCTCTGCCAATGCCAAGGATGTACAACTCAACGTTAACATCGATACAAAGAAAAATAGTGCCCATAGATGATTATATTTTCCTACCACAGCGGCCTCTTTATTTAATTTAATTCCAATACTCATTCTGTTGTATTACTCTTGTCTTCCCATGGAAATACTGCAACCCCTATTAGATACTCCGAGCCAACCCCTGTTATTCATTCTCAGCTTTCTGGCTGCAACTCTTCTGCCAATTGGCTCAGAGTGGTTACTAATAGTCATGATATTACAGGGATTCAACCCAAAACAGACAATATTGACAGCAACATTTGGCAACTATCTCGGGGCGTGCACCAACTATTGTATCGGTATGTGGGGCTCGGAGTTTCTCACCAGAAAACTTCTTAGAATAGATACAAAAGAACAGGACAGGGCAAAAAACATCTATGAAAAGTATGGCTCCTGGTCCCTTCTCTTTGCCTGGTTACCGGTGGTGGGAGATCCGTTATGCGTACTTGCCGGCGCATTTAAAGTACATTTTTTCAGGTTTTCCCTGCTGGTTTTTATTGGCAAATTTCTTCGATATGCTATTCTAGCCTTTTTTGTCCTCCAGGGAAAAGGGTATTGAAAATCAATGAAGACATCACTCCTGCACGTACTTTACAACTCTTTTGAAAAATGGAGCAGTAACCTGACCACTTCCTGTAAAAAGGGGTGCTCCTTCTGTTGTACACAAAATGTAACTATAACCGCTGTTGAGGGCGAGGAAATACTTAGGTATGCCAGAGAACAGGGTAAATCCAGCTGGATTGCCGAAAAATTAGGCCTGCCTAGAACCTGCACACCACCAAAAATGACCACCAACGATTTTGCCAAAGCCTGCCTGGCCGGCAAAGACGTTGCCCCCGAGACACATCACGATATGACCCCTTGTCCTTTTTTAGAGGAAAATATCTGCATGATCTATCCGGTGCGCCCTTTTGGTTGCAGATTTTTTGTCTCAACCCTTCAGTGCTCCGCAAGCAGGCCAGCACAAATGAGTGATGCCTATTTTGAAGCGTCCATGGCAATCAATCAACTTATTGAACACCTGGGGCAAAAAGAATACTGGGGTAATATGCTCGACGTACTCCCCGCGCTCTGCGATATCAGCGAATTCAAAGACATTGCCACATCTCTAGACATTACCCTCAGCAGGCAGGCACGCATGAGAACCCTTACCGCAAAGCCATTGCCAGGTTTTCTGCTCAGTGAACAGGATGGCCCGGCAGTGACATCACTTCTGGAAACGATCTTTGACACCAGAATTGATAATATGCGAATTGAGGATATTCTCAACGGAAAATAAGCTTTTTTAAAACAGAGATAAAAACTCTCCATATCCTTCCTTTTCAAGATCCTCCACCGGGATAAATCGAAGTGCAGCAGAATTCATGCAATAACGCAATCCGGTTGGCTCCGGGCCGTCGTCAAAAAGATGGCCGAGATGGGAATCACCGTCTGCACTGCGTATTTCCGTCCGTGTCATAAAAAATTTCACATCCTTTTTTTCAACTATATTTTTCTGAACCAGAGGTCTTGAAAAACTTGGCCATCCCGTGCCCGATTTATATTTGTCGAGTGAACTGAATAGTGGCTCACCGGAAACAACATCGACATAGATACCTTTTCTTTTATTGTCCCAATATTCATTTTTAAAAGCCGGTTCGGTTCCATCTTTTTGCGTTACTTCATACTGCAATGCAGTCAATTTTGAGCGAAGCTCCTTTTCCGACGGCTTAGAACTGTCTTTCAACTTTGGCCTGTTTTTCCAGGTTTTCTCAAGAAAAGGCGCCCGGCCTGAACCGACTTTATACGCCTCATAATGAGCCACATTTTTGAGATAGTAATCCTGATGATATTCCTCTGCCGGATAAAACGGTTTTGCCGGTAAAATAGCCGTGACAATCGGTTTACTGAAGACACCTGCACGGCCAAGTGCTTCTTTTGATTTCTCTGCCGTCGCTTTTTCATCTAAATTATTGTAGAAAATAGCCGTTTTATAATGATTCCCACGATCGGCAAACTGCCCTCCCGCATCGGTGGGATCCATATATCGCCAGAAGGTATCAAGTAATTCTTTAAAGGAGATTTTTGCAGGATCATACGTGACCTGAACAGATTCAATATGCCCGGTCATTCCATGGGAAACCTGCTTGTATGTCGGATTTTTTTCTTCACCTCCAGAATACCCTGCAACCACATCAAGCACACCTTCCAACTGCTCAAACGGTGGTTCCATACACCAGAAGCATCCACCTCCCAAAACCACTGTCCTCGATTCCACCACCTCCGGCACCACTTGTACTTCATCTGCAAACACTGTCTGAGTCAACAAAACAATGGTTGCCAGAACTATTATATACTGCATATTCCCTCCTGTAATGCAACTATTCAGCACACGATAAAAACTATCGTAGTAGCTAGGAATATAACTGTTCAGCAGTGCCTTGCATGTCCATAAGCGCCCCGGCCAGCAGATAAGCGTTAGACTTCGATACACCTGTATGCTGGTCGTGGTGATCGTGGGCAGGTGAGGTGCTGCTGAACAGTTACCCTGTAATTAATGTGAAATTGTACATACACACCATAGGCATTGGAAGTCACACTATCAAGACGGGAGACACAAGTCATTTGTCTGACCAAATAGTGCAGCAAATAGTCTCCGCCCTTCTTTGCTGTTTTTTTCGCTCCTTCAGGTGATTTTCTTGTTTCAAAAAGAGGGTTCGATTGCTATAGTGCCAACCATGAAAAAATCAAATAATACCAAACGGACCAAATTTATTTTTGTCACAGGCGGCGTTCTCTCTTCTCTTGGAAAAGGGCTGGCCTCTGCTGCTATCGGTGCTCTGCTTGAAAGTCGCGGTTTAACTGTAACCTTCCAGAAGCTGGATCCCTACATCAATGTCGATCCCGGCACCATGAACCCCTTCCAGCACGGTGAAGTGTACGTCACCAATGACGGCGCTGAAACCGATCTTGACATGGGACATTACGAGCGGTTCACCAACGCCGTTATGGCCCAGAAAAATAATTATACTTCCGGACGCATTTATTACTCCGTCATCACCAAAGAAAGACGCGGAGAATATCTGGGAGGCACAGTTCAGGTTATCCCCCATATTACTGATGAAATCAAGGCGGCAGTACTGCAACTTGATGGCAGTGTTGATGTTGCCATAATCGAAATTGGCGGTACCGTTGGTGATATTGAGGGGCTTCCGTTTATTGAGGCGATTCGTCAATTGCGAGGCGATCTTGGTAAAGAATATTCTCTCTACATTCACCTCACTCTTGTTCCCTACATAAAGACTGCAGGAGAAGTGAAGACCAAACCAACCCAGCATTCTGTTCGCGAACTCCGGGCCGATGGCATCCAGCCGGATATCCTCGTATGCAGGACAGAAGTACCACTGGATGACAGTCTCAAATCAAAGATTTCTCTCTTTTGTAATGTGGACAAAGATGCCGTTATCACCGCAATAGACGTGGCAACCATCTATGAGTTGCCCCTGCATCTCCACAAGGAAGGTCTTGACACCAAGATACTGGAACTCCTCAATATCTGGACAGGACAGCCAAATATCAAACCATGGGAAGATCTTGTTCATAATATCCAGAACCCCAAAAACGAGGTGTCCATCGCTATTACCGGCAAATATGTCGACCTGACCGAATCTTACAAAAGTCTGCACGAAGCCCTCGTCCATGGTGGCCTGGCCAATGGTACCAAGGTCAATCTTGTCTATATCAGTGCCGAAGATCTTGAATCGAAAAATGCTGCAAGTCTACTCGATGGCTGCCACGGCATTCTGGTTCCCGGCGGTTTTGGCCAACGAGGTGTTGAAGGAAAGATCAATGCCATACACTACGCCAGACAAAATAAAATCCCATTTTTCGGCATCTGCCTCGGCATGCAGCTTGCTGTGGTCGAATTTGCAAGGGACATGCTCGATCTGCCAAAGGCCAACTCAACCGAACTTGATGAAAATACGCCTGATCCTGTCATCTACCTGATCAAAGAATGGTTTGATTACAGAAACAACAAAATACAGATTCGCGACGAAGAGTCAGATCTTGGCGGAACCCTGCGACTCGGAGCATATCCCTGTGTGTTGAAAGAAGAAACCAACGCCTTTCGGGCATACGATAAAAATGAAATTTCCGAGAGACATCGGCATCGCTTTGAATTCAACAACGATTACCGGCAAAAACTGGAAGAAAATGGTCTGGTTATTTCCGGCGCATCACCTGATAACAACCTCGTTGAGATTGTTGAAATTGAAGATCATCCATGGTTCCTCGGCTGCCAGTTTCATCCCGAATTCCAATCACAGCCAATGCGACCGCACCCACTGTTCAGGGATTTCATCAGTGCTGCCCTTATTCACAAACAAAAAGGTGAATAGACAATGGACGATTTTTCTGTACCGATAGAGGCACCGAACGGTTCTCCAATTCACGTGGGCCCGGGTCGGCCCCTGCTGCTTATCGGCGGCCCCTGCGCACTGGAATCGGAGGAACTTGCAAGAACAGTTGCCGGAACCATGCAGGAAATATGCGCCCGGCTTGGTATTACCTACGTATTCAAGGCTTCTTTTGATAAAGCAAATCGCACTTCTCTTGATTCCTTTCGCGGCCCAGGATTAAAAGATGGACTTGCCACACTTGCAAAAATCCGGGAGGAAATGCAGGTTCCGGTGATCTCCGATATCCATGATATCACCCAGGTAACAGACGCCGCTGAGGTGCTGGACATCATTCAAATACCAGCATTTCTCTGCAGGCAGACAGACCTGCTCACCGCTGCGGCTCAGACGGGCAAACCCGTTAATGTAAAAAAAGGACAGTTTGTTTCACCCTGGGATATGGAAAACGCTGTGGGCAAGATTAGAGGTGCGGGTGGTAAGAAGGTTATGCTCGTTGAACGGGGTGCCTGCTTCGGCTACAACAATCTGGTTGTTGATATGCGATCCCTGCCGGTTATGCGCTCTTTTGGCTGTCCGGTCATCTTTGACGCCACTCACTCGGTGCAGCTGCCTGGTGGTTCCGGAGGTTCTTCCAGTGGCCAGAGGGAATTTATTGCTCCCCTGACCAGAGCTGCAATCGCAGCAGGAATTGACGGACTTTTTATGGAAATTCACCCCAAACCTGAAGAAGCACTCTGTGACGGCCCGAACTCCATGCCCCTTGACGAGGTGGAAGAACTCCTCGTATCTCTAGTCAAAATTCGTGAAGCAACACTATAACCATGACTGATCACTGCTCTTCATCTGGTAATGGTTACCCCTCTGACTGTGAGATTCTTGCAGGATATCGCGCGAAAGCAAGAGAGCGAGACGAAATGAAAAATGATCCATACCGACTCCGGGCAATGGCAAAGGCCAAAGAGATACAACTGCTGCTGCTTGATGTCGATGGTGTCTTAACTGACGGCAACCTTCTCTACACCGGCGCACACGAAGAAGGAAAATCGTTTAATACCCAGGACGGCTTTGGTATTCGCCTTCTGCATGAAGCTGGTGTTGATACCGGCATTATTACCGCCAGAAAATCTGAAGTCGTTGCCAGACGGGCAACTGAGCTCAAAATGCGCTACATCTACCAGGGAGCACCAAACAAAAACGATGCTTTCAAGGAAATTCTTCAAAGTTCCGGTTTAAAACCATTTGAAATTGCCTATATGGGAGATGACTGGCTGGATCTTGTGCTCCTGCAGCAAGTTGGCTTTTCCATCACTCCCGCCAATGGCGTCAAAGAAGTACAGGAAATCGTTCATTTTATTACCAGGCGATCCGGTGGAGCCGGCGCAGTTCGGGATGGTTGTGATCTCATCCTCGAGGCAAAAAATCAGACAGAAATCCTGCTGCAAAAATATAAAAACAGATGAAAATCCATCGAAATACAATCTGGCTTCTTCCTCTGCTTATAGTTGTGACTTTCCCAATCTGGTCAATCCCGGCCGGTGACTTCCTTGCCCCCAGGGGGGGCTTTGACAAAAAGCTGAAAAACAGTACAATTGATGTCAACAAATTCAGCATGGAAACCGTCAAAATACTGCAAAATCAGAATGGCAGAAAAACTGCCACTATTCGTGCGGACAGAGCACGCACCGGAAAATCTCTCACCGTCTATTTCATGGAAAATGTCGATGCAGATATCTATGATAATGAAAACAATATTACAAAAATAATTGCCAAAGAAGGACAATTTGATACTTTCAGTGAAATACTTACTCTGATCGATGACGTAGTCGTAAACAAACTCAAGGACAAACAGGTGCTCTACACCGACCTATTGCATTATAACAGCAAACAACGTACGGTCAATTGCCCTGAAAAAACAAAGATGGTCAGTGAAGATGTCACAATTGACGGCGGCAGCTTCGACTACGACATCAATCTTGGCAGCTACGTAGTCGACAAGGGTGTCACATGTATTATCAACGGTTTTACCAAACCGTGACAACCTCTTAATCCTACTCTGGTGAAACAATGAAACGAGTTCTTCTCCTTGGTCTGATACTCCTTTTCACATTTGGTTGTAGTCAGACGACAGTCCAGACAGATTCCCAAATGGCCTCTTCTCCTTCTACGCTCCGGGTGGGAATATCAACAAACTCCCCCCCCATTGCATACAAAGAAAATGGTAAAATCAAAGGGCTAGAAGTGGATTTTGCCAAAGGGCTGGCTCTTTTTACAGGACGCACGCTGAAAATAGTTCAAATCAGGTGGGACGATCAGATTCCATCCCTTATCAGCGGTAAAACTGATATTATCATGTCTGGAATGAGTATAACAGATTCCCGCAAGTACCGTATCGCCTTCAGCAACCCGTATATGCTCTCAGGGCAGATCGCTCTTATCCGTCTGACCGATAGGAACACATTTCAATCGGGAGCCACTGATCTGCTGAACTCCAGCCTGAAAATCGGAACCATTAAAGGTACAACAGGGGATCTTTTTATCCAAAAAATCCGAGCAAATGGTAAAAGAATTCAATTTAATACGTCGGCGAAAGCTGTAAAAAAACTACTCAGTCGTGACCTCGATGCATTTATTTATGATTTACCGGGCAACCTCTATCTTGCATCACAGTATGAAAGCAAAGGACTTGCCCCGGTTCTTATTCCGATGACAAAAGAGTACCTTGCCTGGGGCGTTCGAAAAGATGACACCGAACTCCTCAACAGTACCAACCAATATCTGGATTCCCTCAAGCATGAGGGAACACTACTCAAAACGATTCAGCACTGGGTGCCGTATTATAAACCGTAGCCCACTCTTCTTTTTTACAACACTATGGTGTATTACAATCATGCTTACAAACATCGTAAAAAAATTACATATTCTTCTACTTCCTGTCTTCTGTTTTGCTTTTCTAACAATGGTCTCACCTTCCTTTGGTGCCTTCAAAAACACAGTAACCAAAGAAAATCTCCTGGAGGTGAATACGAGTTTCACCGGTGATTTCGATGAAATGGTGAAAGAGCGAATTATTCGAGTGTTAATACCCTACAACAGGGCTTTCTTTTTTTTCGATGGTGCACAACCAAAAGGAATTGCTTACGAAAGCGCCGAACTTTTTGAAAAGTTCATTAACAAAAAATTAAAAAATAAAACTCTGAAAGTGAGGGTTCTGGTCATTCCAGCACCTCGTGAAAAATTATTCTCGTGGCTGAAGAACGGTACTGGCGATATTGCTATCGGGAACCTCACCATAACCGATAACCGAAGAAAAATTGTTGATTTCAGTACTCCATTTGGCACAAATGTCAACGAAATCCTCGTCACCCACAAACCTCTACCTGAAATAACCAAACTTTTTGACCTTTCCGGAATGGAAATTCATGTGCGAAAATCCAGCAGCTACTATGAAAGCCTGCAAAACCTCAATCTGGTTCTTTCTTCCATAAACAAAAAACCTGTGAAAATAGTAGTCGCAAATGAACAGCTGGAAGACTCAGATCTTCTTGAAATGATGAATGCCGGCCTTATCCCGGCCATCATCATTGATAGCCATAAAGGTACACTCTGGGCCAAAGTCTTCAAAAACATACATCTGCACCCGAAAATCCAGGTACACAGTGGGGGAAAAATAGCCTGGGCTTTTCGTAAAAACAGCCCGAAGCTAAAAGCTATAATCGATGCTTATGCCAAAACCCATAAAGCCGGAACCCTTACGGGTAACGTAATCATCAACCGCTATCTGAAAAACACAAAATACATCACGGACTCAGCCCACGGCAAAGAGATCAAACGATTCAAAAAAATGGTCGAGTTTTTTAAGACCTACGGCAACAAATATGAATTTGATTATCTTATGCTCGCAGCACTGGCCTATCAGGAATCCCGCCTTGACCAGAATCTGAAAAGCTCAGTCGGAGCCATTGGCGTCATGCAGATCCTGCCGACAACAGCTAAAGATAAAAATATCGGAATACCTGATATTGAGAAACTGGAACCAAATATTCATGCAGGGACAAAATATCTGCATTTTATGGCCAATAGATACTTCTCAAAGGAAAGCGGCCTCGATGAACTCAACAGAGCTTTTTTCACTTTTGCCGCTTATAACGCAGGCCCCGCAAAAGTCGCGAAATTACGACGTGAAGCAAAAAAAATGGGCCTTGACCCCAATGTCTGGTTCAATAACGTGGAAGTGGTGGCAGCCAAGCGAATAGGTAGGGAAACAGTCCAGTACGTCAGCAATATACTAAAATATTACGTCGCCTATAAAATGCTTTCCGAAAAACTTGACCAGCCCACAAAGAAATAAAATACACCCGGATATAAACAAGGTTTTAAAGTTGTGATTCAACGGGTAGTCGTGGCAAAAGTCATACACTCGTTCGACCCCAATCTCGGTATAATTCAGCCCCCGCACGAAGCAACGATTTACGATATTCTGTATGTCCCCCAAAGATCCCATGACATCGCTTAAAATCGAGACTGGATTTGCACGGGTTGAATCAGTTATCTTTTTTGCTGGATCGGGAAAAACTGCCGTCTCAAAAGATACTGTCCAATCAGTATCTTCAGAGACGATTTAAATACCCATCATCTCAGTTTGACATTATTTATCTTTTGGTGATAGGATTCATACACGGGTGATCGAACCATAATCAGAACGATCATGATTTCCATCTTTTGCATTATTTGCGAAACAACTTTAACGAAGGAGCCCCTTTATGAAAAAAAAAATCTCATTCTCATGATAGTTGCAGGACTGTTTGTCTGTTTTTCCTGGACCTCTGTATTTGCCGAAACAGCAACAAAGGAAGAATGTATTGCCAAGGTTCAGGAAGCAATTAAAGTTGCTGTTGATCAAGGTCTCGAGGAAGTATTCAAACAAGTCGGTGATAAAAATGGCCCTTTTGTCTGGAAAGATACTTACGTTTTTGCAACCTCAGCTGATCAAGCTGTAACTCAGGCCCACCCCATCAAGCCTGGTCTTGTTGGCAAAAACCTTCTTCACGTTAAAGACGTTAATGGCGTTCTTATCTTTGCTGAAATCGCCAAAGCCGCTTCATCTGCAAGCGGAAAAGGATGGGTTGACTATATGTGGCCCAAACCAGGTGAGAAAAAACCATCCCAAAAACACACCTATGTTGAAAAAGTCCCTGGAACAAACACAGCGCTTTGCGCCGGATACTACGAATAAGAGAACAATCCGATGCAAGGCTTTCGCCTTGCATCACCCCACCATTATTTGAGGTTGTAATGAAGAGATTCACGTTAACTATCAAAAATAAGATAATCCTGCTGGCAGCGGTTGGTATTCTTGGACTGATTGCATCGACTGCAGTCAATACCATCGTAGATATGAAAAAGAGCAAAGACATTGCTCTTGCCGAGAACAGCCAGACGATTACTCAAATTATTCTAAAAGAAGTGCTGCTGATTAACACTACTAGTGCCGTCAGCCCCCTAACAAATGAATTCTCTGAATTACATACAAAGGCCAAAGATGTGCTGACCCGACTTCAGTCACTGGCAGGGGATAAAAAAACCCGTGAGACTTCGATGACTGTTGAAAATAATGAAAGACAACTTGCTGAAATATTCCAAAAAGTTACTGCCAATAACCAGACAATAGACAATCATAAAAAAAATATCTTTCGGGAATCTGCTAAAGTCGGTGGCTTTGTCAGAGATTTAATTGGTGCAATCAACTAGGAAGAAACTAACTTTGCCATGGAAGGCGAACTCCTCCCGGCAGCCACAATGACGTTTCGTGATGAAATAAAAGATACACTATCAATTGTCAGCTCCCGCACAATAACCGGACAAAATCTTTTCCTCATCGGCAATGAAACAGAATACACAAGTAGTATCAAAGATATACGCGAAAAAAACAATAAAAACAGTCCGAAACATTCATACTTTGCTCAGTGGCGTCAACAGTAAGGAATATTCTGAAAGTTGGGCACAAATTGAGCCCTTCTTTACAAAACTCAGTGAACTTGAAGATCTGGTTTTTACCGAATGGCAAAAGAACAAAGCGCTCTATACCGATCTTAAAAAAGCCAGCTCGGACGCCCAGGAGGCCGCGGAAAATATTCTTCTGTTATCTGAAAGATCTCGTTCCGCTCATGCAAAAACTGCCACATTAACAATTTTAATTACCGTCATAGCAACTCTCGTCCTTTTAATTGGACTCTCCATTGTCATAGTTCGTTCAACAATCGGGCCCATCCGCGTAGTCATCGGCAGATTAAAGGATATTGCTGAGGGTGACGGTGATCTGACAAACAGGCTCGATGCAACGAGCAAAGACGAAATTGGCGAACTTGCTACAGCCTTCAATACCTTTGTGATAAAAATCCAAAAAACCATATCCCAGGTCACCGGGAATGCTTCTGAGTTGCATCAATCCTCCGGCGACCTCTCGGCCATCTCCGAACAGATGTCCCAGGGAGTTGAGCACACTTCAGGTAAAGCAAACACAGTTGCCGTGGCCAGTGAAGAAATGAGTGCCAATATGAATTCGGTTGCAGCGGCCATGGAAGAGGCCTCGACCAATATAACCATGGTTTCTGCGGCCACAGAAGAGATGACCAACTCAATCACCGAAATCGCCCAGCACACCGAAAAAGCAAACGATATTACAAAAGAAGCCGTTACCCAGACAGCTGCCTGTTCCGAGCAGGTTTCAACTCTAGGAATCGCTGCAAACGAGATAGGCAATGTGCTGGAAACTATAACAGAAATATCAGAACAGGTTAATCTGCTCGCCCTCAATGCCACCATCGAAGCAGCGCGCGCCGGAGAAGCCGGAAAAGGGTTTGCCGTTGTCGCCAATGAAATCAAGGAACTGGCAAAACAGACATCCCATGCGACCATGGAAATCAAAGCCAAGGTCGAAGGTATTCAGCACTCTACACAGGGCACGGTGCAGGGTATTGAAACCATATCAACAATTGTCAATGACGTCAGTGAAATTGTTTCCACCATAGCCATTGCAGTTGATGAACAACTGGCAACCACCAATGAAATTGCCGGCAATATTTCACAGGCCTCAGTCGGCATTACGGAAGTCAATGAAAATGTTGCCCAAAGCTCTACTGTTACCGATGAAATTACACTTGATATCAATGAGGTAAACGAAGCAGCTCAGACACTTTCACAAAACAGTTCAGAGGTTAACGATAACGCACATAAGATGCGGGAACTGGCCGAAAAGCTCAACGAACTTGTCAGCACCTTTAAAGTATAGCGGCAGCCCCAGACTTCTTCTCTGCATGAGAGGAAGTCTGGAGTGTGATCCAGGTACAGCATAGTATCATATCATGTACCTACAAAAGGTACATTCCAGAAGCGGGTTTTTGTCTACGTGTTTTATGATTTGCCATCTTATGGAAAAATTGTATAAAGTCAGTAAATTGGTTTGTTGCCTCTTGAGTACCAGGATTGTCTGCGAAGATATCTTTCTTCAAATATCTAAAATCTGAAGATCTGGATAACTCCAGCAGTTCTTTTTTAACTTCATTGGATAATTTCATGTAAACTCTTTCTTCAGTACGTTAAGCAGATCCCGCCTTTCAAATAAAACAAAATATTCCGCCAAAAGCTCCCAGTCGATTTCTATTTCAGTTCTCTTCCGGTACTCAAGAAGGAGACGCATGTCATGAAAATCAATAGCTTCACGAGAAGCATCGTTTGTAATAGCCTGAACCTTTAAGCCTATTAAATCTTCAGCTGAGAGCACAGGGATGGAATATTTATCAAAGACATTAAAAAAGTCCACTCTTGCCAGCATTTCTCTTGAAAGCCGCCTTGAAGCATGGATAATATCAATAGAACCAAGGACTTTTAGGTCAGAGGAATATTGTGATAAATTTTCTGTTTTATGCAGACATTTGTACATCGATGCTGTTAAGATATTGTCCGCTTTTTCGAGATCATCCACAAGAAGGAGAAAATCAATATCCATAGTAGCTCGAAGAATTCCCATGACTCCCAGCGCAAACCCACCTATGAGACCATATCTGATATTTTCTTCTTTGAATTTAGTAATTACTTTTTCGAACACCAATTCGAAATCCATAAAACGACCTGTTGGTGATGGCTGATAGAAGCATAATACTCATGTGACATTCTCCCATTTTTAGAGCGTAGCAAATGGATCAATGACTGTAAAGGTCATAAATGATCAAGCGTCATACACTCCCCAACAACAAAGCCGCCCCCCTCAACCCGCCAGCGAATGTTCACATCCCATAGCTGCATACCAAAACTGTTCTTTGTTTCCTTCTGACTTGCCGGGCGCGGGTCCTGCTGTAGAAGCTCTTCAATCAATAGTCGTAACATCCTGCCGGTTTCCAATTGATAATTGAGACAAAACTCTTCTGCTGATGCACTGAAAATAACCTCAATATCTGCTTTTTCTCCCCGTGCATAACCGCAAGTTGCAGAAACAATACTGTCGCTATATGGAATGTATGGTTTAATATCGATAACCGGAGTCTGGTCAAGAAAATCAATCCCTGAAAGTTCCAGCATAAACTTACCCTTTTCCAAGACAATGTCTTTAAGCCTTACAGCGGACATTCCGAGATGATTTGGTCTGTGTGGACTGCGAGTGGCAAAGACACCGACACGCTTCTGTCCTCCAAGCCAAGGTGGTCTGACCGTCGGTTTCCATCCTTCAGCAACGGTTTGATGAAACTGAAAATGCACCCAGATATGGGAAAACTGTTGAATGGAACGTAACATTTCTTCTCTGTTATAGGCAGGAAAAAGCTCTAAATGTGCAACTGCCGATTTGACCATACCCGGTTGCCTTGGAATACCAAATTTTTCTGTGTAACAGGAATGTATTATGCCAATTGGTTCTATCTGCAGTGTCTTCACATGATCCTCCAGTAACTTGCCACCTCGGTAACACTAACTCAACTATCGTGTTATTATTGTCTTGACGACGGGGTTTTGTCCGGGTAATGTAACACAATATTTTTCTTTGTGTTACTAACGTACCATTTTAAGAGTTTAAATCCAATACCTGCCACGAAGGGAGAATGGAATAATGCATATATCAGAAGGGGTTCTCAGTCCACCTGTACTTCTTGTCGGGGCTGCTGTTACCGTGGTCGGTACGGCAATAGGATTAAAAAAGCTGGATTATGATCGGATCATGACAGTTTCACTTTTAACAGCAACATTTTTTGTAGCATCACTTATCCATGTACCAATCGGGCCTGGCAGCGTACATCTCATCCTTGGTGGTCTGCTTGGTATTGTCCTTGGCTGGGCCTGTTTCCCGGCCATCCTTGTTGCCCTTTTCCTCCAGGCCCTTTTCTTTCAATTTGGTGGCATCGTTGTACTAGGAGCGAATACCACCGTCATGGCACTACCGGCTCTGCTCTGCTTTTACATTTTCCGACCCTGGTGCATGCAGGGCGGCAAGAAAAGACAAATAGCAGCTTTTGGTGCCGGCTTTTTTGCCATCCTGCTCTCATCGTTACTTATGGCACTTGCAATTTCCGTATCAGATCAAGGCTTTCTTCAGGTTGCACGGCTTGTCGTTGTAGCCCACATTCCCGTTATGATAATTGAAGGCATCATTACCATGTTTACCGTGTCATTTCTCGCAAAAGTACAACCCGAATTTCTACAGATAGGAAGCCGATGAAAAAGAAACCACTTCACCTGACCATTTTTGTGATCATGCTGTTTTTTAGTTTTGTAAACTCTGGTTTTGCCCACAAAGTACGAATATTTGCCTGG
This sequence comes from uncultured Desulfobulbaceae bacterium, assembly GCA_947311315.1. Taxonomy (GTDB): domain Bacteria; phylum Desulfobacterota; class Desulfobulbia; order Desulfobulbales; family Desulfocapsaceae; genus Desulforhopalus_A. Next base: position 33,456 of record CAMZKN010000060.1, read on the forward strand.
GAAAACGGTGATGGCACGATCATGACAGAATCGAAATTTTCAGGTGGCAGAGCCGCTAAAAATGTCACCGTGACCGTAATCGAAGCCAGCACGGGTAACGAACTATTGTCAGGTAAAACTGACACAAAGGGCATGTATCAGTTCCCCGTCCCCAAAACCACAAGTAAAGAAATTGAGATCGTTGTCAATGGAGGAGACGGGCATAAAAACAGCTGGCACTATACCCTTGAGGAAACACCCCCTCTTCCTGTTGCCAGTCAAATACCTGAAACGAAAACGTCACCACAAAAAGAACCCGGGCAAACATCAATGCAAGCTGTGACGTCAACCCCGAAAACCCAATGTGACAGCGAAGAATTCACCCGTCTTATCAATGCGGCACTCGATCGAAAACTTGCCCCGATACACAGAGTTCTTGCCGAAAGTACAGACCACTCCCCGACTCTGCAGGATATTCTCGGGGGTATTGGATATATTTTGGGCCTTGCTGGAATCGCAGCCTATTTTCAATCACGAAAAAAGAACCAGGAGCAGAAAAAATGAACAACACACTGAAAACCACCCTCTTATCTACAATTCTCTGCTGTGCAATTTCCGGCCAGGCACAGGCACATTTCGGCATGCTTATTCCCGATCAAAACAGTATTGAACAGAGCAAAAAGAGCACCAGTCTGACCCTTTCATTTTCCCATCCTTTTGAAGGAATCGGCATGGATATGGCCCTTCCCGAAAAATTTACAGTCACGACCGGTACCACAACCACAGACCTTCTCAAAAGCCTGCAACCGACAACAGTGATGGACCACAAGGCATGGAAAACATCCTATACTTTTAAACGCCCCGGAATCTATCAATTTACAATGACACCTGCTCCATATTGGGAACCGGCTGAAGATCTCAGTATCATCCATTACACAAAAACGATCATTCCAGCCTATGGTGACGACGAAGGATGGGATGTACCAGTCGGACTACCGACCGAGATCGTTCCCCTTTTACGACCCTTTGGTAATTACGCAGGGAACAGTTTTTCTGGACAGGTTCTACTACAGGGCAAGCCAGCACCGGGTGCAGAAGTAGAAGTGGAATTCTATAATAAAGATGGTGCGTTGAAAGCACCAGGCGACTATCATGTCACCCAGCTTGTTAAAGCCGACCAGAACGGTGTTTTCAACTTTACCTGTCCATGGGGTGGCTGGTGGGGTTTTGCCGCTCTAAGTGAAGCTGATTACACCATCAAAGATCCGGAAGGCAAAGACAAAGGTGTGGAAATCGGAGCTGTGCTCTGGATCTACCTCGACCCAAAACCCCAGGCGGAAAAATAACAGATGATGGATGAGCATTTTGCCTCTGGAAACTCCCAACTGCACCGGAGAAATCCAAAAGTAAAAATCATAGTTGCCATTGCGTTTATTACGGTTGTCGCCGTAACCAACAACTTTACCGTGGCAACTGTGGCTCTTATTGCTGCAGTTCTACTGATATCTTTTGCACACCTTGCTCCCGGTTCTGTTGCCAAACGTCTTCTGGCGGTAAACTCGTTTATCGTTTTTCTCTGGCTCACCCTCCCCCTCACCTACGGGGGAGAACAGACGATTCGCTTCGGTTCGATTGCCCTTAGCCAGGAAGGCATACATATTGCGACCCTCATTACCCTGAAAGCAAACGCCATTATTCTCGCACTTATTGCGCTGCTCGGCACATCAACAATTGCCCACCTCGGTCACGCTCTCGATAGCCTTGGACTTTCAAAACGACTCTGTTTTCTCCTGCTTTTTTCCTACCGCTATATATTTGTAATCCACAATGAATACAAAAAATTGAGTAGAGCCCTGAAAATTCGCTGCTTTGTTCCTGCGACCAATATCCATACGTATAGAACCTACGGCTATCTCTTTGGTATGACACTTGTCAGAAGCTGGAACCGGGCATCCCGCGTCCACCAGGCCATGCTGCTGCGTGGGTTTAATGGTCAGTTGATCCCTCTGGACACCAAAACTATTAACCGAAACGACTATTTCTTTCTTGCCACCTCACTGCTGCTGACATTTGTCCTTGCGATACTGCCTCTTTTTTAATCACCAGGAGGCAGTCCAAAACTCGTAATACCTTGCCGGATAGTGGTAGGCTATGGTATCAATTCCGTCAAACAATCAAATTCACCTTCAGGCGACAAATATCAGTCATTGCGGCCTGGAGTGTTTTCATTTTCTACGAGGTATATAAAATACGATGAAAGTTGGTATCATTGGTCTTCCCCAGACAGGTAAAAAAACACTTTTCCAGACACTGACCGGCAACGAACTGCGCGAACAATCCGGCCCCGCCAAACCCCTTCCGGGTACTGCCGATATTCTCGATCCCCGTTTTGACACACTCGTGGATATGTATTCTCCGAAGAAAAATGTCCGGGCCCGTATCGAGCTGATGCTGCTGCCCAAGATGGAACAGGAAAATATCGCAAAAGGAAATATTTTCAGTGACATTGCTGACGTTGACGCACTCTGCCATGTGGTCAGAGCCTTCGAGGACGACGCAATATACCACGCTGACGGATCAGTCGATCCCATCCGTGATGCGGAAATGGTCAACTCCGAACTGGTCATGCACGATCAGATCTTTACCGAAAAACGAATTGAACGTATAGAAACTGCGCTGAAAAAGATAAAGGATGAGACACAGGCCAAAGAGCTTGAGTTGATGCGCAAGATGCAGGCCCACCTCGAAGAAGAAAAACCACTGCGCCTCATGGAATTCACTGAAGATGAGGAAGTGTTTATTCGCAGCTACCCTTTGATTACCCGTAAAGAGCTGATCATCGCTTTTAATATCTCCGAAGATCAACTTGGAAAGACAACCCTGCTTAAACAGTTTGAAGAAACCTGCACCAGGGACAAAATAGAGGCAATGCTCGTCTGTGCCCAGGTGGAATCAGAAATAGTACTGCTCGACAGTGATGAAGAAAAGCAGGAATTCCTGCAGGATATGGGTATTGAGGAACCAGCCCTTGGTATCCTCACCCGTCTCTGCCTGAAGGCCCTTGGCCTTGTCTCATTTTTCACCGTCGGCGAAGATGAAGTGCGACAATGGCTGGTACGCAGGGATTCACCCGCTCCGGTTGCCGCAGGTGTTATCCATTCTGATCTGCAACGCGGTTTTATCCGTGCAGAACTGATAAAATACGACGAGTTGATCGAATACGGCAGCGAGGCCGAATTGAAAAAAGCGGGCAAAATGTATCTTCAGGGCAAAGACTATATCGTCATAGACGGCGATATTCTCAATATCCGCTTCAAGGTGTGAAACCATGCTGGAGCTAAAAAATGTACGTTACACATATCCCGGCACCGATCAGCCGATACTGAAAAACCTCAACTTTGAGGTAGCGGATAAGCGTATCGGTCTCATTGGTGCAAACGGCAGTGGTAAAACCACGCTTTTTCATCTGTTGATCGGATTGCTGAACCCCGACGAAGGTGAACTGCTCCTCCATGGGCAACCCGTAACGACAAAAGAGACTCTACGCGCCCTGCGCAAGGAGGTTGGGTTTCTTTTCCAGAGTTCCGATGACCAGCTCTTTTCTCCAACAGTTATTGAAGATGTGGCCTTTGGCCCGCTCAACCTTGGTTTTCCACCTGAAGAAGCCCGTGAAATCGCCGTAAAAACGTTGCACAATCTAGGCCTTACCGGCTTTGAAGAACGCATAACCCACAGACTGTCCGGCGGTGAAAAAAAGCTTGTCGCTCTGGCCACCATTCTCTCCATGCAGCCTAAAATACTTCTGCTCGATGAACCGACCAATAATCTTGACCCAAAAACGAGAAGCCGACTTATCGATATTCTCAAGGGCCTTGATCAACATCAGATAATCATTTCCCACGACTGGGATTTTCTCAGCCATACGACAACAATCCTCTATGAGATTGCTCATGGTCATATTCACAGATGTGAGGAAGACCACGTTCATGTTCATCGTCATGTGCACAAGGCTGGAGACCACCCGCACCATCACCAACACTCATCATAATAGTCACAAGAATCCATGCAGCAGATCGGTTGCTTTATCTCACCCCACGGTTATGGACACGCCACCCGGGCCATTGGTGTGCTCGAAGCCCTGCAAGCCCGCCACCCGGATCTGCATATACACATCTTTACCACCGTTCCGGAATCCCTTTTCCGACAGAACCTTGCGCATATAACCTACCAGAAGGTGACAACCGATATCGGCCTGGTGCAAACCAATGCACTTGAGGCTGATATTCCGAAAACCATCGCCCGACTCGATACTTTTGGGCCATACTCCGAAACCCTTATCAACGATCTCGGCGAGCATTGTCGGCACTGTCTTTTCATACTTTGCGATATTGCGCCCCTTGGTATTGCAGTTGCAAAAAAGATAGGTGTCCCCTCAATCCTCATTGAAAATTTTACCTGGGATTGGATTTATGAACCCTACTGCCAGCGTTATCCCGAACTTAAAAAACACGCGTCAGCCCTGAAAAACCATTTCAAACAAGCCGATTACCACATCCAGACAGAGCCTCTGTGTCAGGCAGTACAGGCTGATCTCTCCTGCGGACCAATTTTCAGAACTGTACGCCAAAGACCAGCAACCATTCGCCGACAACTCGATTGTGGTGATAAAAAGATGATTCTGCTTACCATGGGAGGCGTTACGCAGGAATATCCTCTCTGGAAGAATCTCGACCAGTTTCCAGACTGTTTTTTCGTGTTCACCGGCCTGCCGAAAACACAACGTCGTGGAAAAAACATCCTGCTGCTTGACCGTTTCAGTGAAATGTACCACCCGGATCTTATTGCAGCCGCTGATATTGTTGTATGCAAGGCCGGTTATTCAACTATTGCCGAATGTTACCAGGCCGGAGCGAGAATCATTGCAGTTGGCAGAGACGATTTTCCGGAAACAGCCCCATTGCAGAACTATATTCTAAATGTCCTGAAAGGGATCACAATCGATGCAGAGAACTTCTTAAACGGCCACTGGCTGTCACTGCTACCAGAACTCCTTCTTCAACCACGCCCACCACAAACTGTAACAAACGGTGGAGATATTGTGGCATCATTTCTGTCTTCCCTGTTATAGTGAGCCCTCAAAAGTAGTTTTATCTTGTCTTTGCCGTTATTGTGGTAAACGAGGGTGTGCCCGGAGGCGAATTTATCGCCATGGTATTTCTGCTAATCCACTGGCTAAATTGTTAGGGGAAAAAGAAGGTCCGGGAAAAAATAATGGTAGCCCCATGTGAGCAATTACATTTCAAGTGGTTGGAATAGGATGGCTCTCTACATGCGAAACCATTGCCAGCCAAAGAGTACAGACAGTGTCACCGTATATACGACAAGGACGTAATACCAGTGACCGGCAAACTTGGGCGTTTTAATAGGCGCCACATTCAACGCCGCCAGCACCATAAGCAAGATATAAATAATAATAGAAAAGAGAGTATGACTGAATAATCCATTAAACAGAAAAACAAAGGCCAAAATGAGAACGTTGTTGTCCAGGGCCAATCCCATATAGGTTGATTTATCCACCAGGCCAAAAACGTTAAAATAACTTAAACGTATCACACCTGTAGCGACGATGATAAAAGCGCCGGGAATGTACCAGGGGCTGAAATGGCCATAACTTAAAAGAACAACTGCCGGACAGATTCCAAAACTGACAATATCAATCAGCGAGTCGAGTTGGGCCCCGAAAAGTCCCTGCTCTTCGGTTCGTCCTTTCATACGCCTTGCAATAATACCGTCACTCCAATCAAAAAAGACAGCCCAGACAAGACCTATCATTGCAGCGTGAAACATACCGACAGCTGCAAAATATATGGCCAGAACTGCACAAAAAAGACCAACCAGAGAGCAGATATTTGGTAAATCTCCGGCATATGACAGTATTGTCTTTTGCGACACCGGCCTTTGCGTATCGTGGTCAGCGGAACTTGATGGGGATTGCATGACTCACTCCGTTCCAAGAATATTGCGTAATGCTTCAATCAACCGCATGTTTTCAGGCGGGGTACGGCTGGCTATGCGGAGATAACGATCAGATTCCGGCATCGTTTTGCCCTGGCAATGCTTTATATATATTTTGTGATTAACAAACAGTCTTTCGGTTACTTCCGGCCCCGACAAATTGTGATCAGGCACTCGGCAGAAAATAAAATTGGCATCAGGTTGATAAACAATCATTCCCGGAATCAACTGGAGTTGCCGATATAATTGATCGCGATCCGCTTTTACAATACTACAACTTTGCTGAAATTCTTTCCTGTACTGCGGAGCAAGGCGCAGAAATTCTTCCGCAAACCCATTAATATTCCAGATATGCAACCCCTGCCGGACGTTATCTAAAAAATCCGCATTCGCCGTGAGCATATAACCAATCCGAATACCACAGATACCGTATGCCTTACTCATGCTCTTGAAAATTACCAGATTCGGATACTTTTCAATTTCATTCTCAAGAGTTTCCAGTGCGCCCATTCGTGCAAAATCAATAAACGATTCATCGACGATCAGTATACAGTCATGAAGAGCCAATCTTGCAGTCAAACGAAGAAGTTGATCTTTTGGAACCAGTAATGAGGTAGGATTATTCGGAGTTACCACCACTGCCAAACGTGCCTTACAACGAATAGCCTCCTCTGCAAACTTATCCACATCCAGATGAAAGGAGGGTGGGGCAATGGTAAACACGGTAACATTACCGGTCGGTGCTGCATTGCCATACTCATTAAATGATGGGACAGGAACGATCAGTTTACGATCCATCCCGGCAATAATTTTAATAAGCTCTGCCGCCCCATTGCTCACAACAATTCGCTCAGGCGGATGGCCAATCAAATCACTCACCAGACAGGCCAGATCCTGCTGGGCAATTGGGTAATTTAATACCAGCTGATGAATGTGTCTGCCAATGTGGGTAAAAAAATCCTCAGGTGGAAAATAGAGGTTATAAAGATAATTATGATCTGTGAAATCATGCCGCCAAAAACCGCCATGCTGGCTGGAGATATGTTCGTAATGTTCCTTAGGCGTAACTTGTGTCTTTATCATAATAGTTTACTGCAGCATCTTCGAGGCCGGTGCCACTGATTTGGATATCTTTATATCTGCAGAGCAGCCTATTTTTATCGATGTATTAGATTGCAGATCAACTGAAAAGGCAGGTGAATGAGCATAGCGATTGCATACAAGTTCCGCTGCTCGCAGATCAGCTATCGTATCAATCTCATACCAGCTACCGGAACCAAAGAAAATTGGTGTCAACGAGAGACAGCCCTCGTTGACCAGATCTGCAAAAACAGTCTCGTAGTAGCCATCCACCATATTATTTGAAATATGATGATCCAATCGTTCCCGTACCAGCTGCCAGGTAAGAGAAGACAGGCTGTAAATATTGACTGTTTTAAAATGATTCTTGTCAGGTCTCTGGGCACCGCAATGAAATGCGTCAACCTCCATGTGTTCGTTAACTGTCACAGTGGTACCATCCATCCACGGCTCTACCTTTGCAACTGCGATTCGATCAGGATAGAGCATCTCTGCCAACATTTCCGTCTGAAAAACGAGATCACTTTCAATTAGCAGAAACGGTTCATCTATCATTTCGCGGGCAAGCCACAGGGAGTAGATATTGTTTGTTGTTTTGTATAAAGGGCTTATAATATACGTAATTTCCATTTTCCCTGCTCTAACACCCAGATAATCACGAATACAATCAGCCTGATGACCAATAACCACTACAAGACGGTTAAAATTATGCTTTTGAAGTGAACTAATCAACCTCTCCAGAATTGATATTTCATTAACCGAAACAAGGCATTTAGGAGTCATATCCGTCAAAGGCGCAAGGCGACTACCGGTACCGGCAGCCAATAATAGAGCTGTCCTGACTGGTTCATCCACAAAATCAGCATACATAGTCCTCTTTTTCATATTTTCAATCCTCCCGAATTGTAACCGAACCATGGCAATGACCGTGATCAAACAACACGGTACAACGCTGGTAGTGAGATGTTACTTGATTATCTGCCGATGAAAAAAGATGAGGGGCAAAAACTGATGGGTAGAACCAGTACAAAAAGTACGTGGGGCAAGGCGTTCAATTATCAGAAAATCGAACACCCTATCGGACTAATTAAACAGAGACATTACCACGAACATCCATTTAAGTCAACGTATTTCCAATTATTCCAATATTTTGTGACTTTAACAAGAAGCTAAGTCACTAGATGATGACATAAAAATCCAGATCTCCTGCATGACGCCATGTAACGTCAAAGTCTTTTTTTACAGACTCAGACAGCGAGGTATGTTTGTCAGGCAGTATGCTCTCAAACCGTCCTATAATCATTTTTCAGGGGAGATGACGTGTATGGAGAGGAGGGGAAGGCGGGCCATTGTTTTCTCTACTCTATCTTGAAAAAGGTAATGCATCCGTATAATCTATCTCATTTAATTTTATCATAGATGACCCTATTTACCTTATCGCTTCATCTATGGCGATCCTGATTAATTTTTGAGGTAACTGCTCACAGGCTCCCCATCTTCGCACGGTCACATTTGCCGGTATAGAGGGGCTATAACGGGCAAATGTGCCTGCACGAATATGGAGCACCTGTGAGCAGTTACAGTTCGGAGGT
>CAMZKN010000061.1 GCA_947311315.1 uncultured Desulfobulbaceae bacterium
AGCCGGTATAGAGGGGCTATAACGGGCAAATGTGCCTGCACGAATATGGAGCACCTGTGAGCAGTTACAGTTCAGAGGTAATAAAAACATAGAGTTGCGAACTCCGTGAGTAGTTACGTATCTGTTTTAAATATCTGATTTAGAGTTTAGTTAAAGTCTAAAATTCCCTTGATGTTTGCCGGAGTTACGATTACTTTGTGGTATCTGTACGCCTGCAATGATTATCGAAATACACAAAAAAAAGATCTTTTTATAAGGGCTCGATCTATGGAACATACTGTTATAACGACGGATATGATGATTGTTTTTTTTCTTCTTGGTTTAGCTATCTTTCTATTCGTTTCTGATTTGCTCCGTGTTGATCTTGTTGGCCTGCTGATGATGGTGCTTTCCCTTAAGTGGAGTTATCAGTGGAGAGGAGGCGATAGCAGGCCTCAGTTCCAATGCGGTGGTGTCGATAATTGCGGTGATGATTATTGGTGCGGGATTGAATAAGACGGGAGTGATGAATCTGGTTGCCTCGCAAATAATTAAAGTCGTGGGGAAGAGTGAGAACAGAATCATGGCTGTCATCTCTCTGACAGTCGCAATTATCTCCAGTTTTATGCAGAATATTGGCGCGGCAGCCCTTTTTATGCCGGCGACAATGCGTATTAGTCGACAGTTAAATTTTTCAGCCAGTAAAATTCTGATGCCCATGGGATTTTGTGCAATTATTGGTGGCTGCCTGACATTGGTAGGATCCAGTCCACTCATTATGCTCAATGACCTTATGGCAAGCTGGTGGCAGAATAATCCGGATGTCGTTAATCATGCGCCTTTTACTCCATATAATTTAATGGCGGTAACGCCGATTGGAATAGCTTTATTGGTTATGGCGATCGGTTATTTTGCTCTCTTTGGCAAAAAAATACTGCCGGATGCCGTGTGCAGTATAGACGATGACAGCTGTATGGATTTTCGTCTGCAAGATATTTATGGAGAGGCTGTAGGCCATGGATATGAGATGGAAGTACCGGCTTTCTATCCGTCTCAAACCCTTGGAGAACTGAAAATACGGCCAAGGTATCATGTGACAATTGTTGGTGTCGCCAAAAATGACGGCTACCAAAAGGAGTTTGCACCTACTAAGGACACCTTAATTGAGGCAGGCGACAGTCTTTGGGTAATAAGTGCCGAAAAAAACATATGTAAACTGTCAGAAGAGCAGGGATGGGTGATTAAGCCGGAGCATGAGGTTTTTGCCGAGGAGAATTTTCCGGATGAATCTGGTGTCGTGGAAGGTGTTGTCATTCCTCACTCCAACCTCAGCCAGCACACAATGGAAGAGTTGCAGTTTCGCAGTCTTTTTCAGATCAACCCTCTCGCCATTGTTCGGGGGGATAACATCATTATGGATGAAATTAATATCACCAAGTTGCAGCAGGGTGATACCATTTTGATGCAGGGTAGATGGAAACAGTTTCGGTTGCTGGTGGATCAGATGGATATCGCCTTACTCAACGACATCAATGATGAAGAGCTCAAGCCAGAACGTACCAGGTGTGCTGTGTTTTTCCTTATTCTGGCGCTTACCCTGGCGCTGGGTTTTGAAGTAAAGTTGTCAATTGCCCTTTTGACCGGGGCTCTTGGGATGATATTAACTAAGATAATTCCTGCAGATCGTGCCTACGAGGCGGTTGACTGGCGCACTGTCTTTCTGCTCTCCGGTTTGATACCGCTTGGTACAGCTTTTGAAACAACGGGTACTGCAGCATATATTGCCCATAATGTGATTTCTTTTATCGGTACTCCATCTCCACTTGTATTAATGCTGGTTATTTCTGTGCTCACCGCTTTTTTTTCTCTGGTTGCATCAAATGTCGGTGCAACTGTATTGATGATCCCCCTTGCCATGAATATGGCGGCTTCCATCGGTACGGATCCCATGGTTGCTGCCCTGGTGGTTGCTGTTTCTGCGTCGAATACTTTTATACTGCCGACACATCAGGTGAATGCTCTTATCATGCGGCCGGGTGGGTATAAAACAAAGGATTATATGCGTGCTGGAGCTGGTATTACCGTTCTTTACACTATAGTTTTGATCGGTTACCTTAAATTTTTCCTTTCCATTTGATAGAAAGGAAAAATGTATCACGAGAGCACGTTAACTTCTTCTTAACACCCCTTGAAGGGTGTTATTAATCAAGTATCTGGCTTAAAAAGAGTTGGGTACGTTCATGTTGGGGGTTGTTAAAAAATTCGTTTGGTTCGTTTTGTTCCAGGATTTCACCGCCATCCATAAAGAGCACTCTGTGGGCAACACTCTTGGCAAAGCCCATTTCATGGCTTACCACTATCATGGTCATGCCATCCTGGGCAAGGCTTATCATAACGTCCAGAACTTCCTTGACCATTTCAGGATCAAGAGCCGATGTAGGTTCGTCAAAAAGCATGGCGTTTGGCTTCATGCACAGACTACGGGCAATTGCAACTCTCTGTTGCTGGCCGCCGGAAAGCTGGCCTGGAAACTTGAGTGCCTGCTCGGCGATACGGACTTTTTCAAGATAGTACATGGCAATTTCTTCTGCCTCTTTTTTGGGTGTTTTGCGCACCCATATTGGACCAAGTGTGAGGTTGTCGAGGATCGTGAGATGGGGAAAGAGGTTGAAATGTTGAAAGACCATTCCCACTTCAGTTCTAATTTTTTCGATGTTCTTCAAGTCATTGGTCAGTTCGATGCCATCGACGATAATTTTTCCGCGCTGATGTTCTTCGAGGCGATTGATGCATCGTATCAGTGTCGATTTCCCAGACCCTGACGGGCCGCAAATGACGATCCGTTCTCCTTTATTTACGGTCAGGTTAATATCCTTGAGGACATGAAAGTCCCCATACCATTTGTGCATCTCTTCGATCTGAATAATTGGAGTATCTGCCACTTGTCTGCTCTCTGTTAGATTGTTACGGTATTACAGCCCTGTATCGAGTTCTTTTTCGAGTCGTCTGCTGTAGTTGGACATGAAAAAACAACAGACAAAATAGATCAGGGCTACAAAAATATATGCTTCTGCCGAAAAACCCATCCACTTAGGATCGGTAAGGGTCGTTTGAGTCGTTTTTAATAAATCGTAAAGTGCTATAATAACAACCAGTGAGGTATCTTTAAATGCTGAGATCAGGATACTTACAGATGGAGGGATGACAATTTTTAAGGCCTGGGGCAGGATGATGAGCCGCATGGTTTGAAAATAACTGAGCCCCAGTGATTCCGCAGCCTCATATTGCCCTCTGTTAATACCCTGTAGACCTCCACGCACAACTTCTGCAATATATGCGGCCGTGAAGAGAATTATGGCAACCTGGGCACGAAGGATTTTATTGACAGTCATTCCCTCGGGGAGAAAAAGAGGAAAAACTACAGAAGACATAAAAAGAAGACTGATCAAAGGGACACCGCGGATCAGCTCAATGTAAACGACACAAAAAGATTTAATTATCGGCATTTTGGTCTGCCTGCCGAGTGCCAGGATGATACCAACAGGATAAGCAGCGGTGAGACCAAAAACGGATAGCAGCAAGGTGAGTGGCAGGCCGCCCCAGTTGTTGCTTTCAACTGACTCCAGTCCGAAAAGCCCACCTTTGAGTAGTAGGCCCATAACGAAAAGACCAGTCATCCAGATGTAGCCCAACGATTTTTTCCAGTGGTTTCTGTTCTGGCTGTAAATAAGCAGACCAACCAGGATGACGACCGCAAGCAATGGTCGCCACTGTAAATCGTGGGGGTAAAAACCAAAAAGTATAAAGCGGATATTCGAGGTGACAACTGACCAGCATGCACCATCACTTGCCTTGCACTGATCACTGGTCGTTACCCAGTTAGCGTTGATAAACGCCCAGTCTATAAAGGTTGGAATTGTCTGCCAGCAGAGATAGAGCATTGCAAGGGTTAGAATGGAATTGAACCAGCCGTTAAAGAGGTTGGCGCGCATCCAGCCTATAACACCTATATTGGTGACAGGAGGTCGTATTTCAACTGTTGTCTTTGATGTAATTGTTTCTTCCATAGGCTTGTCTATCTTTCTACCAATGCGATTTTTTTATTATACCAGTTCATGTATGCCGAAGTCGAGAGGCTGAAGATCAGATAAACCATCATAATCAGAGCGACACCCTCAATGGCCTGACCTGTCTGATTGATCGTTGTACCGGCAACAGAAACGAAGTCGGGATAGCCAATGGCAACGGCCAGTGAGCTGTTTTTTGTCAGATTCAATAACTGGCTGGTAAGCGGTGGGACAATGACTCGCAGGGCCTGGGGCAGAACTACAAGGTTAAGTACATGGCCCTGTTTAAGACCGATGGACATGGCCGCTTCCTTCTGGCCCTTGGAGACTGACTGGATTCCCGCACGAACCACCTCGGCTACAAATGCGGCGGTGTAGAGAACAAGACCGAGCAGCAGGGCTGTAAATTCCGGACTGATGGTCAGGCCACCTTTAAAATTAAATCCGCTTAATTTGGGAATGCTCATCTCGGTGGGTGCACCCGCCAAAAACCATGTAATGACGGGCAAGCCAATGATAATTGCAAGAGAAACTCTGAAAACCGGGAAAATCATTCCGGTTGCAGCCTGTCTTTTTGCGGCCCATTTTTTCATGAAAAATATGATCACACAACCTAAAATCAATGCTATAGCTGCGTATTTGAATGCATCGTGCCAAACTGGAATACCAAAAATAAGCCCTCGATTACAGAGAAACATCCCTGACATCGGGTTAAGAGCTGCCCGTGGCGAGGGTAAAATTTCGTAGAAAAAGGCGTACCAGAAAAAGAGCTGCAGCAGTATCGGGATATCTTGAAAAATCTCAATATAAATCGCTGAAATTTTTGCCAGTAACCAGTTTGATGAGAGACGTGCAATGCCGAGAAAGGTGCCAAGAATAACGGTAAGCAGTATGCCGATAAAAGAGACGATCAGGGTATTGAAAAAGCCAACCATAAGTGCTCGCCCATAGGAATCAGCTGCTGAATATTTGATGACTGATTCTCCAATTTCAAAAGAGGCTTCTTTCTCTATAAAGCCAAATCCTGTAGAGATGGATTGTCTTTCAAGGTTTGCAAGGGTGTTGTGTACCAGGTAGTAACAGAGCAGACCGACACCTACTACGGTGAGGATCTGATAGAGTATTGCCAGTTTTGCCGGGTCGCGCAGAAAGGGAATTTTTTCCGGTGATGTTGTGTCCATATTCACCTGTGAATGCGTCCATGTTCGGGAAATTTCCGCCGGGCATGGTGATGTTTGGTATGGGTAGATACCCTGCAAAACCGTTGGTTTTTGCAGGGTATTTCTTACAGGGGGAGTTTTATTTGAACGGAGGTGAATACATGAGTCCACCATTTGTCCACAGTGCGTTCAGGCCGCGTTCGATTCCGAGTGGAGTATTTACGCCGATGTTTCTTTCAAAAACTTCGCCGTAGTTACCGATTTGTTTGATGATGTTATACGCCCATTTTTCATCTAAACCAAGAGCTTTGCCGTTACCGGGAATAACACCGAGGAAACGCTGTATTTTTGGATTCTTGCTTTTCAGCATTTCATCAACATTTTTTGAAGTAATACCCAGTTCTTCAGCATCAATCAGAGCAAGAACGGAGTAGTTGACGATATCTTTCCACTGGTTATCACCGTGACGAACGGCGGGAGCCAGAGGTTCTTTGGAGATGATTTCAGGAAGGATCATATAGTCACCCGGATTTGGGGAGACTGCACGAATTCCGGCCAGCTGGGAAGCATCAGATGTCATGCAGTCACAACGCCCGGCAAAAAATGCTTTGGACAGTTCTGCCGTATTTTCAATAACGACGGGGTTCATTTTCATATTGTTGAAACGAAAAAAATCAGCAACATTCAGTTCAGTAGTGGTTCCCGGAAGAACACATACCGAAGCGCCGTCGAGTTCCTTTGCACTTTTTACACCAAGTTTTTTAGGGATCAGGAAGCCCTGACCATCGTAGTAATTAACCTGGGCAAAATCGAGACCGAGAGCGGTGTCCCGGCTGAGTGTTTGAGTCGCGTTACGGGTAAGAACATCAATCTCGCCGGATTGAAGAGCAGTGAATCGTGTTTTTGCAGTAAGAGGGGTGAACTTTACTTTTTGTGAATCACCGAAAATAGCAATGGCAACGGCCCGTGCTGTGTCAACATCAAGGCCTTTCCATACGCCCTTTGCATCGGGTTTACCAAAACCGAAAAGATCGCCATTAACACCAGCCTGTACAAAGCCTTTTGCTTTTACATCGTCAAGGGTTCCCGCTGTAACTACTCCTGCAGTCAGGCAAAACGCTGCGACTATTGCCGGAACAACTCGTTTTAACTGTCTCATAGAAAGTGTCTCCTCCTTAAAAGGGATTATTTGGTGGTTGTGACTGTTGATTAACAATCACTGCTGAGTATATCCTTGTGGCTAAAAATTAGCCAGGTATATCAGTTTTGCTGATAGCTATTTTAAAAAGAATGTAGTGCTATTCCAATAATCATTGTTTGTGTCAAGCAGTTTTGGATATGTTAAATCATTTTTTTGGTGTTGTGGAAAATACTACAAATATCGAGTGAGCCGTGTGCCTGTCAGGGTTTATCTCTGTAGAACGTGTTCGGATAATTCAAAAGGTTCAAAGTCGAGAAATTTAAAAAGACATGTCTCAAAGAGCAGGATTTTTTCAAAATTTAGTCGAATATGGTGTTCCTTCAGAGGGTTAGCATCTCCATATCGTTCAATAATATACTCGAGCCGCTCGTCAAGGGAGACAACTTTGTCGTGCCGAACCCGTTTGTCAGCATAGTAGACCAGTTCTTTTGCTGTAAAAATACCTTGTCGATAACGATCACCATTAAAGTCTGACAGCACGACGTGTTCTGCGACAATTGTGCCGATCTCGGGATACCCGAGTTCGCGGCATATCTGCTCGCCCTTTTCTGCATGGTTACCGCCGTTTTTTATACAATGGGTTTTGGCAATGTCATGTAAAAGTGCTCCGGCGATTGTTTCTTTTTTGTCGGGTAGCGGTAGAGTTGCCTTACCAGACTGGGTAAGAGAATCGAGGAGGACTTCGGATACGTTAGCTACAACATGGGAATGGTCTCGAATATTGTCCAGCATTTTGTACCTGTCCATATATTCGAGACATTGCTCAACACTTGGTATTTTCTTTGTCATTGTGGCGGCTGGTCTTAGCGACTGCTGAGTTCATGCACGGCATCCACCGCAATTTTTGCCTGATCCGGTGGGGTGAACTGATGAATACCGTGACCAAGGTTGAAGACGTGGCCATGGGCGCTGGAAGCATCGTCAAGAAGCCTGCCAATACGTTTCCGCAACTCATCCTCTGGGAGTAAGAGGGCAAAAGGGTCAATGTTCCCCTGAACAGCTTTGTTGCCAACATGCTTAATGGCATCCTTTATATTGATACGCCAGTCAAGGCCGATAACGTCTGCCCCTGATTCAACCGAATAGTCAAGCAGGGTTGAGCCATTATTGGCAAAGTAAATCAATGGAATATCGAACTGTTTCAGGCTGGAAATGATTTTTTGTACATAAGGAAGGGCAAAGATCTTGAAATCACAGGGTGCAAGTATCCCTGCCCAGCTGTCAAAGAGTTGCAGTGCCTGGGCTCCTGCACGGGCCTGGGCCTGCATATAGCCGATTGTGGATTCGGTTATTTTTTCCATCAGGTTGTGGAAGAGCTGTGGCTCTCTAAACATCATCTTTTTGGTTTCCCAGAACACCTTGGATGATCCACCTTCGATCAGATACGTTGCACAGGTGAAGGGGGCGCCGGCGAAACCGATGAGTGGAACTTTAAGCTCTTGTCGAAGCAGTCGAATGGTTTCCATAACGAAACCGACTGATTCGTCAGCATTTGGCACAATGAGTTTGTCGAGTGCGGACTGATCCCTGATTGTTTCAGGAAAGACCGGGCCACGTCCATCATGGAATTCCAGGGGGGCTCCCATTGCTTCCATGAGTATAAGAATATCTGAAAACAGGATAGCCGCGTCCATGCCGAGAATATCGATAGGCTGCAGGCTAACTTCCACACAGAGCTCTGGTGTTTTGCAGAGTTCGAGGAAGGTTACATTGCCTCGAATTTTCTGATACTCGGGCAGGTATCTTCCTGCCTGACGCATCATCCATATGGGTGTGTAGTCCGTTTTTTCACCACGGCATGCTTTGAGAAAGGTATTGTTCATGGTTTCCTTATAATTATTTTTTGTAAGTAGTCACTATTTTTTTATGGCTGGCTTTACGGTTTTATAACTGCAAAAAGGCTCCTGTTCCAGGTAATCACCGGTCATTGCATATGCTCTGGCGCGGCACCCCCCACAGACACTGTTATATTCACACGGGCCGCAGTTGCCTTTATAACTTTTAAAGTCACGCAGGTTGAGAAAAAGTTCTGACTCTTCCCATATTTTTTTAAAGGGGATCTCTTTGATATTGCCGGCGGATTTGGCAAAATAGCTGCATGGCTGGACTTCACCATCGACATCAATCAAACATATAAGCTGGCCGGCAAGACAGCCTTTTGAACCGCCGGTGGAAAATTTAAGACTCCTGTGTTTGTATTTTTCCCCTTCCTGCAGAGCCTTTTGCCGGACAATCCGGTAGTAGTGGGGAGCACAGGTTGGCCGCATAAGGAGTTCGTCCTCCTTTTGCTCTGTTTCATAATGCCATTCGAGAATCTCGTCGTACACTTCTTCGGGAATCAGCTCTTCCATGATATCTTCACCACGGCCGGTCGGGACGATCATGAACATGTACCAGGCTGTGGCGCCAAGGGATTTTACCAGTCGGTAAATCTCGGGGATTTCTGTGCGGTTGCGGAGGGTGAAAGATGAGTTTATAAGAAAGGGTATCTTGTGCTGATTGAAGAGCTTGATGGCATTCATCGTGCCCTCAAATGCGCCAATTTCATTACGAAAATTATCATGGGTTTCAGCTTTGGAGCCATCGAGGCTGAGGGAAACCATTTTCATTCCGCAACTCTTTATTTTTTCACATATTTCTTCAGTCACCAGGGTGCCGTTGGTGGCTAAACACATACGAAACCCTTTGCCTGTACCATACTCGGCAATTTCAAAAACATCTTTTCGAAGAAGTGGTTCGCCGCCGGACAGGACAAGCACGGGGCTTGCATACGTTGCGATGTCATCCATTATCGATTTTGCCTCATCGAGGGTAAAATCGGGATGTTCCTTCGCCTCGATCTCCGATGATGAACGGCAGTGTACACATTTGAGATTACAGCGTCGTGTTATTTCCCAGGCAATCCATTTTGGTTCAAAATTCATTATTTTCTCCAGCAGGTACTCCTAGTACATTTGATGTCTATCTACAAAGTAGCTTACTTATAAAAACAGTATGCTATTTCCCTGAAGATAGAGCAAATTTTTCAAGATGTAAATAATAACCCCGATTAACAGAAAATAAGTTGTGAAAATTTGAAGGATAGTGGGTCACATATCTTTATAATTTATTGTAAATAGCGTATAGTGCGATCCTGATTTTACTAGGTACCTTTGATGTACAAACAATGAGGAAAACTATGTTGATTTCACCTGTTACTTCGACCAGTCCGGAAGGCGAAAAAATTGTGGCTGGTCTTCTTGCACGATTGCAGGATGCCGATGCGGATTGCAGTGCGGCGGTCAAAGAGATAATTCAGGCGGTAAAAGAAAATAAAAATGCAGCAGTACTGGAATACAGCAGGAAATTTGATGCACCGGATCTCACACTTGCGCAATTGCAGGTAAGTGCTGATGAGATGCGGGAGGCTTATACTCTGGTGGATGAAAAGTTTCTCGATAGTCTTAACAGGGCTATTGAACGGGTGCAGAGTTTCCATGAACGCGAGATGGAAGATTCCTGGTTTCAGACAAGGGAAGATGGAACTATCGTCGGTAGAATGGTTCGTCCTGTTGATTCGGCAGGACTCTATGTGCCTGGCGGTCAGGGAGGAAAAACACCACTTGTCTCTTCCGTTTTAATGAATGGTATCCCAGCTGGTATTGCCGGAGTGCATCAGAGGGTGATGGTCACACCTCCAGGCAAAGACGGTAAGGTGAGTCCACACCTCCTGGTGGCCGCCCAGGAAATTGGTATTTCTGAAATTTATAAGGCTGGCTCCGCCTGGGCCATTGCAGCTCTTGCCCATGGCACAGAAACCATACCTAAAGTGGATGTTATTGTCGGCCCGGGGAACCAGTTTGTTACCGAGGCAAAAAGAATGGTTGCCGGGATGGTGCGTATCGATATGATTGCAGGGCCCTCCGAGGTTTTGATTGTTGCCGATAAAACTGCAAAAGCAGAACATATTGCAGCGGATATGCTGGCCCAGGCGGAGCATGACCCGCTGGCTCTTGCTATATTGGTGACAACGCATGCACCGCTGGCAACTGAAGTGGTGACGGAGCTGGAGCGTCAACTTGTACTGCTGGGCAGGGAAGAAATCGCACGAACCGCATTGCAGGATCGGGGCGTTATACTGGTGGTGGAAGATATCCGGGAAGCTGTGGATCTTGCCAATATGATTGCGATTGAACATCTTGAGTTGCTTATTGTTGAGCCCTGGGCACAACTGCCCCATATTCGTCATGCCGGGGCAATATTTTTAGGCAATTATACCCCGGAGGCGGCAGGCGATTATTTTGCCGGACCAAATCATGTACTGCCCACGATGGGTACGGCCCGATTTGCCTCGGCTCTCGGCGTGGAAACATTTTTAAAGAAATGCTCGATCATAAGTTATTCACAAGAGGCCCTGAATACGGACGGAGAACATATTATGCGACTGGCTCGGCTTGAGGGACTGGATGGTCACGCCGCATCGGTTGCGGTTCGACTGGATAAATGAAAAACGATTTTCATACTCTGCTTGCGAGTGGTCTTGATGAACTTGGCATTGAGATTGAAAATGATGCGTACGACCGGCTTTTTCTCTATTTTTCAGAGCTGAAAAAATGGAACAAAAAGGTCAACCTTGTGGCCAAACGGACCAGTGATGACGATCTGGTGGCAAATCATTTCCTTGACTCGCTGGCCCTGTTGCCGTTTTTTGCAAAGAGTGGGAGCCATTTGCTGGATATTGGTTCAGGGGCAGGGTTTCCCGGGTTGGTCTGCAAGGCCGCTTTGTCGGAAATGACAGTTACCCTTGTTGAACCAAGATTCAAAAGAGTTTCTTTTCTGAAGCATATTATTCGTGTGCTTGGGTTAAAAGATGTTCGAGTGCTTGAGTGTCGGATAGAAGATGAAAGTGCGCTTGATTCAAATCTGGAGTTGAGCCATATAACGTGTCGGGCGGTGGCAGAGCTTCGAGATTTTCTTGCAATGGTGGAAAGATTTTCACCTTCCAAAGCTCAAATTGTCTGTATGAAGGGGCCACGCTGGAGAAAGGAGATTGCAGAAATCGAGATGTCCGGGGTGCCGTTTGTTCTTGGGGGAGTTGAAGAATACACTCTGCCGTTTTCCGGCAGTGAACGGAGCCTTCTGCTTTTTGACTATAAGTAACTAAAAAAGGTATATAAAATGAAAACAATTGCAGTGTTAGCAGGCGATGGAATCGGTCCGGAAGTGATGAAAGAGGCGATCAAAGTACTTGACGCAGTCCAGAAAAAGTTCTCTTTTGAACTGTCGTATGGCTATGCCGATGTTGGAGGCATTGCTATAGATAATCATGGCGAGGCCCTGCCTGCTTCGACTCTTGAACTCTGTGAAAAAAGTGATGCTGTTCTCTTTGGTTCAGTCGGTGGGCCGAAATGGGAAAGTTTGCCACCCGAGAAACAACCGGAACGGGCTGCTCTTTTACCCCTCCGCAAACATTTTGATCTGTTTTGTAATTTTCGTCCGGCAAAGGTTTTTAAGTCACTCACAGCAGCATGTCCTCTGCGGTCCGATATTATCGGTGATGGATTTGATATTCTTTGCGTGCGTGAACTCACTTCCGGTATTTATTTTGGTACGCCAAAGGGGAGAGAAGGCGAGGGCGCGGACGAACGGGCCTTTGACACCATGGGCTATAAACGTTCTGAAATACAAAGAATTGCCCGAATGGCCTTTGAGGCGGCACGCCTGCGAAAAGGGCGTGTGACATCCGTTGATAAAGCAAATGTCTTAACAACAATGGTACTCTGGCGTGAGGTAGTTATCGAGATAGCGGAGGAATACCAGGATGTTGAGTTAAATCATATTTATGTGGATAACGCGACCATGCAGCTTGTACGTGATCCCCATCAGTTTGATGTTATGCTGTGTGGGAATATGTTTGGTGATATCATCTCCGATGAGGCTGCAATGCTTACAGGTTCCATGGGACTGCTTGCTTCAGCATCTCTTAATAGCGAAAAATTTGGTCTTTTTGAACCGGCTGGAGGCTCTGCGCCTGATATCGCCGGCAAAGGTATTGCCAACCCCATTGCCCAAATACTCTCTGCTGCAATGATGCTGCGTTATAGTCTTAATCTCGATGCGCCTGCCGATGCAATAGATAAGGCTGTTGCTGCAACCCTGGGAAAAGGGATTTTGACTGCTGATCTTATCACGGATAACGGTACATCTGTCGCAACAGCAGAAATGGGTGATGCTATTGTTTCTGAGTTGTGATGGAAATGGAGTAATTTGAGCGTAAAAAAATCGTAACTATTCAGCAGCACCTCACCTGCCCACGATCAGACCGCCCAGCATACATGTGTATAGCTGATCGGTCTGATCGTAGACATGCAAGGCACTGTTAAACAGTTACACTCATAGGTTATACGTAGTTTCCATCATGGTTCTGAATAGTTACAAAAAATCCAACACCCACCATCGCCGATCCATACGATTAATGGGGTATGATTATTCGCAGGCGGGGTTGTATTTTATCACCATCTGTACCTACAATCGTACCTGTTTGTTTGGTAATATCTATAGTGATGGTATGATATTGAATGATGCGGGTAAAATGGTTGAAATGCAATGGTTAGATTTAAAACAGCGATTTACTGGCATTGTTTTTGGTGAATACATTATAATGCCCAATCATTTCCATGGAATAATAAACATCACCCGTAGGGGCGAACCTTGTGTTCGCCCAATTTTCACCCAATACCCCGAAAAGGGCGAACACAAGGTTCGCCCCTACGACGGTAACAAACCCAAATCCAACGGGACATTGGAAAATACCATTGGTCGTATTATTCAGGCATTTAAATCAATGACCACCGTGGAATATATTCGTTGCGTGAAAGCCAAAGAATGGCAACGTTTTAATAAAAAATTATGGCAACGTAATTATTACGAACATATTATACGTAATGAAAAATCCTACAGGGTAATTGCAGAATATATCTGTAATAATTCATTAAAATGGCAGGATGATAAATATTATGCCTGAAATCATACAGCAGCAACACGTGCATTGACCTGCGGTAGCGTTACGATTTTGCCCGGTGAAAGTGATGTCAGACGGATGGAGATAGATGACATGAAAAAAGATAATGTAATTCTGGTCGCAAATGAGGCCTCAACACCACTTGCGCATCGGGTGGCAGTCCAGCTCGATGTACCGTTTACAGAAGTGATCCGTAAACGTTTTGCCGATGGTGAGTGTTACCACGCCTTTCCTGAATCTTTATCCGGTAAAGATCTTGTTATTCTAGGGGTAACCCATGATGACAGCGCTCATCAGGAGTTACTCGATCTTATCTCAGGTGGAAGGTACTGGAATGCAGCCACAATTACAGTTGTTATTCCTTTTCTGGGATATTCAACGATGGAACGTGCCAAACCTAACTCCCATGAAATCCCAAAAGGTATTACCCGGACGAGGCAGATCTACAGAGCCAGACCCCATTTTGTCGCATTTGTAGATTTGCATTCAGAGGCTGTGCTTCACGCCCATGGTGGTGAGATACAAACAAAACATATCTGGGGTGATTCGCTTGTTGTTGATAGAATAAAGGAGAGCGGGCTGACAAATTATGTCCTTGTTTCTCCTGATTATGGCTTTTCCAAGAGGGTGGCCCGGCTGGCAAGTCTTTTGAATTGTCCCCATACCGCAGCAGACAAAGATCGGTTTGACACCGATAAGACCATTGTTGGTCAGGTATCCAGCGTTGTTAAAGGGAAAACGGCAATAATCTGTGATGATATGATCCGAACCGGTGGTTCTATTCTTCAGACCGCAAACAGATGTCTTGAGGCCGGGGCAAAAGATGTTGTTGCCCATGCAACACACCTGGTGCTTGCAGGAAATTCTATGGAAAGATTCAAAAAGGGACCTCTCACAAAAATAATGGGTTCCGATACCTATCCGGGCAGGGAAAGTGATGAGCTGCTGGATGTGTACAGTGTGGCTCCACTGCTCGCTGCCGTGGTTGGGCGGCATTTACGATTGTGACTGTAGCGTGGGGTGCGTAGGAAAAAAATGAAAAGGGAAACCATAGCAGAGAATCTTCGGCGCTCCTTGTTGTTTGCGGATGTGACTGATGCCGAGCTGGCTTCGTTTGCAGCCGTGGCCCGGGTTCAGATTTTGCCTGAAGGGCAGTATGTGTACAGGCAGGGCGATGCCAGTGAGGTTTTCTATGTTATTGCAACGGGGGAAGCTGAACTTGTTCTCGGCCGTGACGATGGTGCAACAAAAATTGTTGGCAGAATAGGTGTCGGTGGCCATTTTGGTGAGACCGGTATTCTCACCTCCAAACCCCGGTCTCTTGCTGTACGTGCCCTCTGTGACCTTGTTGTTATCTGTTTTGATAAGCGTTACTTCAGGATTGCTGTTCTTTCAAATCCAAAAATTCATAAACAGCTAGATGCGGCACTTGCCGAACGGCTGCGCGTTGCTTTCCTGGATCAGGCGGATACGAATGACGGGCAAAGTTTTAATGACGGGAAATCCGCAGCAGAAGATGTCATCCTTTTTAAAGATAAGACGAGGTCTGCCCTTCATTTAAGGCGCCTGATGCGTCAGAAGGATAGTGATATCAGGGAATCAAAAACAGCGAAAAAAACTCAGTTTGTGATTGATTCTTTTGCTGCCAATAATGAACCGTTTCTGCTGACCGGAGAATCGGGAACCGGAAAATCTATAATTGCCAGGCAGATACATCTGCAGAGCGATCGGTCGGGTGGCCAGTTCCTGGAAGTTGATCTGCGGGAATACGAGCCGATGCGCCTGGAGAGGAAGCTTTTTGGAACGGAACAGAGTGGATTCCCATTTGCCCAGGCCAGGCAGGCCGGACTTTTCGAACAGACTTCCGGCGGCACCCTGGTTTTTACCCATGTCCAGTTGATGAAAGAAGAGTTGCAGGAAAAACTGGTTATGATTCTAAAGAGCAGCACCTATAACCATATTGACAGTGGGCGGCAGATGGCGATGCAATCACGAGTTGTTTTTATCTGTGACCACTCCATTGATCATCTTAAAAGTACCGGCAAGATTCTGCCGTCCCTACTCACTTTTTTTGAAAAACAGCATTTTGAAGTACCAGCCCTTCGTGACCATAAAGAGGATCTTCCACGTCTGGTTTCACATTATCTTAGTCGTTTTAGTAAAGAATATGGAAAGAGGATACACAAGATCAGCCCGGAGACCCTTGGTATTTTCATGAATTATGACTGGCCGGGCAATTTGACGGAACTTTCCAGTGTTATTCGCCGGGCGGTAATGCTTGCCCGGGATGATGAAATTCTCCCAGAACAGATTCTTCTTGGGCTACCGAAAACAGAGGGAAAGTGGGAGTACAATATCCTACGGATTGACTGGATCAACAGATTTCTGAAAAGTTGGGTTTTTCCAAAGGTTCCACAGATAATTGTAGGCGTCATACTTTTAATAACCGTCATGTTTCTTTTTCTGGGGCCAGGTAATCCTGAATCTAATGCGGGGCTGACTCTGGGGTGGTCTATTGGCTGGCCACTCATGTTCTTTTCCTTTTTCTTTCTTGCCAGAACATGGTGCAGCGTCTGTTCACTCGCAGTTCCTGGTACTTTGCTGCAAAATCTTATTAAACCGACCAGAAAAACTCCACTGTTTATAAAAAATTTCTCCGGCTGGATAATGGCCATCCTCTGCATCATAGTGTTCTGGGTGGAAATTGTCTGGGATGCCTACAGTAACCCCTATCTGACCGGGGGAATTATTCTCGTAATTACTTTTGGTTCTGTCTGCTTCAGCGTTTTGTATTCCCGTAGAATCTGGTGTCGGTACCTGTGTCCACTTGGTGCTGTTAATGCTATATTTTCCATGCCTTCTGTTGTGGAACTACGCTCCAACCGTCATGTCTGTCTCAATAGATGCCAGAGCCATGCCTGCTTCATGGGAGATGCTGATATTACCGGTTGTCCGATGTTCAGGCATCCCTACCTGGTAGACAACAACCGAGATTGTATTATGTGCGGCAAATGTATTAAAAATTGTGACAACAGTTCTATTCAACTCAATCTTCGCCTGGCCCCTCAGGAACTTTGGGCACTGGAAACGCCACGACGGGCAGATAGCTTTCTTATAGTCTCCATGGGGGCCATCTTTTTTCCTTTTGCTTTGCAGAATCAATTCTCAGATCTTGTTCAGTATCTGGTTTCATTGCTCGGTCAGGTTAACATTACTTTGCCGTTCCACTTTGTCGGCAGCATAGCTTTTTTCGCCATTATTTTTCTTTTCCAGGTGGGATATTATGCCATGGTAACCGTACAGTCTGTGTACGCCAGAATGGATAAAGAATTTCTGCTACCGCTTTTTGGTTATGGCTTTATTCCACTCATTCTTGGTGGATATATGGCGGTTCATTTGGAGTTTTTTGTCAGCGGTGCAGGCAGAATAGTGCCCAATATTCAGGAGCTTTTCGGTCAAACTGTATCCTATGAGAATGTACGACTTATCAGCTCGGATAGTACATATGTTCTTCAGTTTCTAACCGTTATGGGGGGCTTACTTGCTTCGCTTTATGCTACTTATAGAGTTATTGAACGTGCCTTGGCCGGAGATGTTCTTACCTCGAAAGCGTTGATTATTCCATTTAGTTTCCTTATTGTTTTAGCTGGGCTTTTTGTGTTTATGGTATAAATGTCAGATCGGCAGGGTATGAATATACAGAACCTGAATCGATGAAAATGTGTCGTTTTCCTCTGACAAGATCAAGTATGTCGATAATTTATGAAAATTATTCCATTGGCAGCCGTATTTTTCTCATTTTTTATTTTTGCAACGGTTCTGTTTGCTGTTGAAAATTCGTCAAATCAGGATTTTTATCCTGATCTGCTTGATGATGAATCTTATGACAATGACAATTTTGATGACGCACCACAGTTCATCATTGCTGATCCTCTGGAGCCGATGAACCGGTTCTTTTTTGAGTTTAATGATACGTTCTATGAACTGCTTTTAAAGCCGATTACCGATGGTTATATCTGGCTTGTACCTGGAGAGCTACGAGAGTCTTTTGGCAATGTATTTTATAACCTTGCCTCACCTATTCGCCTGCTTAATTCTTTACTTCAGGCTGAATTTGCAACCAGTGGTGTGGTTCTTGAGCGATTTTTGATCAATAGCACGCTTGGCGTTTATGGACTCGTTGATATTGCCTCAATAGAATTTGATATAGATCCTGTGAAGGCGGATTTTGGTCAAACCCTTGGCCGCTGGGGAGTGAGTGATGGCATTTATTTTTGTTGGCCGATAATTGGTCCTTCCAATGCCAGGGATTCTGTTGGCTGGCTTGTTGATCTCTACACGCATCCCGTTCCGTACGTTCATGATAGTCGTGCACTCGATTTTGCCTACTATGTCTCCGCCAGGGTTAATACTATATCCCTTCATCCGAATCTTTATGAGGATCTAAAACGTTTTTCGCTTGACCCATATATAGCTTCCAGGCAGGCGTATTACGAATTTAGAAGAAGCTTTATTGCTGTTGATGACCGTGATACAGGCAAGGAATAAAAAAAGAAATCGGGTAGAAAGTACAAAATACATAAATTCTACCCGATGGGGGGGGCTTTATTGGGTTCTTCTTGAGAACACTCTTTTTGATGCAGTAAGCGTGCCACTTATGCGGTTTCTCTTTGTTTTTATTTCCCCTTTTATTTCAATTAGTTTCGTGAGATTCATTCTTACCTCCTTTATGTCCCAAGGTGTTAGTTACGTAAAAACGTCTGGTATTACACAATTGTAATTCACTGTTCCTCTTAATTGTAATTCGCCTCTTTGCAAAGATGCGTTGTTTCTGTGTTTTTTTTCCAAACGTATGCCATTTCTTCATCATAGAGATTTTCCTCTTGTTTTTTCGGTTTTAAAAAGAGGAAAATGCCCGTAAGGGAATTGTTGCTAGACTTGTTAACAGTTTGTATGTTAGCTACATCTCACATTATTAAGGAAAAATTGTTGTCTTGGATATTGAGCAGGATGCATAATGAAAAAAATTATTAAATACAGCACTATTTCTATAACAGGCTTTCTGTTTCTTTTGACTGTTACCGCAATTCTTTTACCGGCGTTTATCAATGAGCAGAAGTATGTTCCTCTCATAGAACAAAAAATATTAGATCTGACCGGCCGTTCCCTTACAATTGGCAATGATCTGAATATTTCGTATTTCCCATGGTTGAGCATCTCTTTTTCTGATTTGAAACTCGGTAATCCCGAGGGTTTTTCAACCGACGACTTTCTCACTATTAAATCTTTTGAAACCCAGGTAGAACTTTTGTCTCTTCTGTTTGGTCAAATTCATGTTCGCCGGTTTGTCGTTGGTGGTCTGGAAGTGAACATGGAAAAGAGAAGTGACGGAAGTCGAAACTGGTTTTTTAGTAAAAACGGTGATCAACCAGTACCTTTACAGACACAGTCGGACTCAAGCCGGGGAGTGTTGCCTGAAAATATGAGTATTGATCTTTTTGTAGTGACTGATGCAAAAATAGATTTGAAAGATCAGGTTAGACAGACTGAGTATCATATTAATGATGTGATGTTATTGGCAACTGAAGTGGCACTGGATAAACCCTTTACAGCAGAAATAAAGGCACTGATAGGTGGTAAACCTGTAGCCATCGAAGGAAGTATTGGCCCTTTTGGCAAAAACACTGGAATAGAGTCGGTGGCAGTTGACGTACGTTTGGTTTTGGCAAATGTGATGAAAGCATCGATACGTGGGAAATTTTCCAATCTGTATTCTTCCCGATCCTATGATCTCAACATGCAGGTTGAACCATTTTCTCCACGCTATTTGTGTGATATACTCGACATTGGTTTTCCAATATCGATCAGCAGCCCGGGAACATTCGATTCTTTGTCACTTAACATGATTGTGAAAGGAGACAGGTCGGAAATACGTGTTGAGCGGGGAGATGCCAGGCTTGATAACACAGGGATTGATTTTTCATTTACAGCAAAAAACTTTGATCGACCAGTTGTAATTTTAGATGTTGAGCTTGATTCCATTGATTTGAACCATTATTTTTCCAGTGATTTTGCTGAAGGTACCGAAAATTCAAATGAAGACAGTGTTTACAAATCAAAAATATATAATTGTTCAATATGGAGAGAGCTCTATATTACCGGCAATCTTGCTTTGAAAACAGTCACATTCAGTGGTCGGACTATTCACGATGTTCGAGCTCATTTCAATGGGAGCAATGGGATCTTTACTATTGACCCATCGTCTTTTTCTCTTAACAATGGGCAGGTGCAATCCACTGCAAAAATAAATGTGCAAAAGGATATACCTGAAATATCCGTTTCAGTGCAATCAAAGAATCTCCATTTTGGTGAGCTTCTGCACGGTTCAGGTAATAATGAGAGTATTGCCGGGACACTTAATGGCGAGATGGATGCTGATTGTAAAGGATTTGATTCTGATTTAATTAAAAAAACGTTAAACGGTCAGGGAAACTTTGTTTTGCAAAATGGAGTATTGCATGGCATTGACCTGCAGGGTAATGCAGCAGAGACATCCTTTATCGAATATTCTGAAATAAGCAGTGCATTTACTGTAAAAGATGGTTTGGTCACCCTCCAGGATACCAAATTGCTGGCCCCCTCCGTCAAGATACTGGTGACAGGTAGTGGTGATCTTGTGACTGATGAGATCAATCTTAAAATGATGCCCTCTAACGTCAATGTTGGTAAAGGGCTGGAAATTTCAAAAGATGATTCTCAGGGCTTTATGCCTGTTGCGGTGACGGGAACGTTTTCCTCTCCTGTTTTTGTGGTTGATAAACAAAACCCGACCGTTAAAATTGCTCAACCTGCCAACAAAGTAAATGCTCAGAAATTGGTTGATGAAAAGATCCCTTCTCCAATTGATGAGGATGTGAAGGGGCTGGTCGGTAAGGCTCTTATAGATCCAGAGATTGTAGCTCGACGATTTGGCCTGCAGCCGGTAGAAATCAAATCCAGGAAAAGTAAAAAGATTTTTCCTGTTGGAAACGGAAAAATTGAGATAGGACAACTGCTTGAAGAGGATGTTTTTCGTGATTTATCAGGTGGTTTGAACTAATTTTCCAGGCAGGACTCAGGTTGTACAGTACTATTCTCTTCTCTGGTCGAAATAAACAGTACTTCCGGGGGTAGCCTTGGCAATTTTCTTCATCTCCGCACAGGCATCACTGACCTCGAGAAATGTTGAGTAACGGTTGTTACTCAGGTCGACCACCGCAATACTGATACTCATGATTGGAAAAACCTGTTGGTCACCCTGCCTGTTGGTTGCCTGAATGCATCGGTTGTCGAGGTCCAGGCGGTTGTAAAAATGGAGGATTCCACTGTCGAATTGTTTTATAATTTTTTTTGCTGCAAAGAGTGCCTGTTTTTGAGGTATGACCATAATAAAATCATCACCTCCTAAGTGACCAGTGAATGTTTCTGACTGGTTTATCTCTTTGTGCGCCTGCTGCAAAATTTTCGCCGTAAAACGAATTACTTCATCTCCTCGAACAAAGCCATATTTGTCGTTGAATGGTTTGAATTTGTCGATATCTGCGTAGACAACACAGACATGTTCTTTTGCAAGCAGACTGTTTTCAATATGCTGTGCAATGGAGTTATTGCCGGGCAATCCTGTGAGAGGACTTGCGTCAAGGGCAAGGCCATACATTTTTTCGAGTTCCTGCATTGCTGATCTTAATTGCAGGTGATTTCGAATTCTAGCCTTAACAATTGAGGGTGAAAATGGTTTGGTGATGAAGTCAATGGCACCAAGACTCAAACCTTTTGTTTCATCCTCGTCGTCACCTTGTGCGGAAATGAATATGAGCGGTGTCTCTTTCCATTCTTCATTCTGTTTTATTTTTTTACACACTTCAAAACCGTCCATACCTGGCATAAGAATGTCGAGCAGAATCAGGTCTGGAACTATAGTGGGCAGAAGCCTGAGCCCCTCTTCTCCATTTTTTGCGAAATAGATATCGTAGAGATCGTCAAGTAGATTGATGAGAATCTTGATATGTTCGATACTGTCATCGATGATGAGTATCCTGGTAGTGTCCTCTTTTTTCATATTTCTTTGTCTGTTTTGTCCCTGTGGGTCTGCCATTTATGCAGAAGATCGAGCGCTTTGTCAAATTCCAGAGAATTGGCATATTTCTCCATATTCTGAATCAAACCATCGTCATTTTTTCCGAGAGATAATTTTAGAGTGTTGATTTGTGACAGAGCCTTTGAACTATTGCTGCTGAGCGAATCAGAGAGGGAAGAGATTAGTTCGTGATAATTGGTCGTCTGCGTGTTTTCAATCTTTTTGCTAATAGGCCTGGGCTTCAATTGCGATTTTTTGTATTCTTTAAGCCATTGAGAGAGAAAGGAACAGTTGCTGTTAACTTCACTTGTAAATTGAACAAGGAGAGTGTGATATTCATTCTTTTGTTTATTTTTCAAAGTTGTCTCGAAAAGGGAACAGAGGGCAAAGAGTTTTTCCATGCCGAGATTGCCGCTGACGCCTTTAATGGCATGAATTTTTAAAAGAGCAGCCTGAAAAGAATTGTTTTCCAGGTCGTGTTGTATTTTTTCTGGAAATTTCATGTAGTTTTCCAGGAAGCTCCCCAGGAGTTCGCAGTAAAGAGAATAATTTCCCATCACCTGTGCAAGGCCTGACTCTATATTTATGCCACAGGTGTTGTCAATGCTATTATTTGAGTGTTTTCTTTTGTTTTGAAAATGTATTTTGCTGTTATTTTGTGATTCCGGCAGGATTAATTGGGAAATTGCCTTGAAAAGAGTATGGGGCTTAACGGGTTTGGACACATAGTCGTTTATGCCTGCATTGTAACATTTTTCCTGTTCCTCTGGCATAGCATGTGCGGTGATGGCGATGACGGGAATAACATTAGTGGGAGAGGGCAAGTTCCTAATAGCTTTAGTTGCGGTGTATCCATCCATTACGGGCATTTGTATATCCATTAAAATAAGATCAAACGGGCTGGTTTCCTGCGATTGCAGAAGAGACAAAGCCTCTGCACCATTTTCGGCTATCGTAACGGACAATCTCTCTGACTGGAGAATTTCCACAACAATTTGTTGATTTATTTCATTATCTTCAACGAGAAGAATTCTGGCGCCTCTGATACTTTCAAGACGTAAACTGCTGAGTTCTTTGTCTGCATGGAGTGAACGAAGCCCATTTGAGTCTTCTATATTAAAAATCTGGAGGACTGTTTCAAGGAGTCGTGTTGGGGTTACAGGTTTTGCGAGGAATACGTTGTGCTTTGTTTTTGTCTCTGGAGGAAAGTATGTGGAAAGCCTTTGTGATCCAATGAGAATAAGGGTTGGTTCTCCATATGGCGCATTGGCTTTTGTAATAGTGGTAACAATGTCGATCCATCTGTTGGAGCAAGTGGCACAATCGAGAAAAATCATATCATATATGACGTCCGTCGACTGGTTTTTCAGTGCGGAAATAACCTCATCAACGGAGAGCGTCTGAAATACCCGTAGGCCAAAATTACTGAGCTGACAGGACAGTTCAGTGGCAGTCTGTGGTTTTTCAGACATAACTATAGCCTGTTTTTTTTCAAGAGATCGAGGTGCTGCAAAAAAACTGCTCGATTCAATTGTCTGGAGTTGCATGTGTACTGTGAAAGTAAATGTGCTTCCCTTGGGTTCATTTTCCTCAAACCAGATGGATCCTTCCATCATTTCAACTAGATTTTTGCAAATAGCCAGCCCCAGACCGGTGCCACCGAATCTGCGGGTAATGGATTTGTCTGCTTGGGTAAATGGTTGGAAGAGTATATCTGCCTGTTCTTGCGGGATACCAGTCCCTGTATCCTGGACTGAGAATTGCAATACTATTTCTTCTTTACTGGTAGTATCTTTTTCGACAGGGGAAATGTGCAGAGTGATGGATCCATATTCTGTGAATTTAAATGCATTGGTAATGATATTGGTAAGAATCTGGCCCAGGCGAAGAGAATCACCCCGCAGGGAATATGGTGTTTGGGGGTCTATGACAAAGTAAAATTCGAGTCCGGATTCTTCGCATCTGAGACTGATGAGTGTCGAGAGGTTTTCCAGGAGTTCCCGAAGATCAAAATTCTCGTTTTCAATGGTGAATTTTCCTGCTTCAATCTTCGAGAAGTCAAGGACCGCATTAATTATTCCTAGGAGTGAATGGGAGGCGCTGTTAATTTTTCCAATGTAATCGAGGTGTTCCTCAGGCCTGTCTGTTTTTAGAGCAAGATCAGAAAACCCGAGGATTGCATTCATGGGTGTTCGTATTTCGTGACTCATATGGGCTAGAAATTCGGATTTTGCAATGGACGAATTTTCTGCAACCTTTTTGGCCTTGTGAAGTTCTGTGGAAAAGTAGTTAATTGACCGAGCAATTTCACTTATTTCATCCCGTCCTGCAGCATCGATCTTTCGGTTTTCTCCGGCGACCATGGCGAGAACTGTTTTGTTGAGATCAATAAGCCGCTCAATGAGTATGTTTTTAAAATAATAGAAGAAAATGGCAGCCCAGCTCAAAGAAAATAGGAAGAGGGCTGTGAGTATTTTAGTCTGTTTATCAACTTTTTCAAACAAGGATGAGGTCTGTAGACCAACAGAGGATGTAAGATCGAAAAATTGAGTGATACTTGAGTCTCCCTTTTCTTCGATCTGATTTCTTACCAGATTGGATCTGTTGTTGGATTCAGCCTTGAGTGTTAGATTTTTCTGCAGTAGAGGCAGGAGTCCACCAGGGTCGAGGAGGTTAAGCTGTATTCTGGAGATAAGGGTTGAGCCAATTTCAATAATTCCTGTGGGGAGTGAGCGAAGGATCTGCTCAATATGATGTAAAGATTTTTTAAGTTCTTTACTGCTTCGTCGCACCATGTATTGGCTGCGGAGTGTGGATGCGTACTGGCCTGCGTTTACCATTTCTTCAGCGATATTCTGGAATGTGTCAATACTGGCTAAAAATTCCGGCGACTGCGTTTTTTCTTTCATCAACTGGCAGGTTGTGTAGATGTCCACAGTTAGGGGATGGAGGGTTTGCAGGATTCTCGCTATCTGTTGTTGTGTGTCAATACGTCTGGAAATAAGCTCATTGAGCTCTTTCATCTCATTTCTCAGCACATCAATTTTGAAGCTGTGTGTTGCTTTTAATTCTTTGCTAAGATGGGTAGAAAAATTATTAATTCTGCTGAACTGTTCATTAATCGAAGAAAAAACGATGCGACGTTTCGGGTGAGATTTGGCATTATGAAGGAACCCCGTCTGGTGCAGGAGTTGATTGAGCAGGATTGAAATTTGAGCTTCCTGGGTAGCCTGGGGAAAAGATCTGGCAGAGAGGTCAAAGAGAACTGTCTTGAAACTGATAAATCCGAGTAATGCAATGGTGGAAATTACGGCAAAAAGTGTTCCGGTGAGAACCAACCCGCTTCCGACCGTTAATGCAATGCTTCGACTTCGGCGAAATGACTGCGGTGAGCCTTGTTGTTGTGAGGTGTTGGCTTTCATGAAGTCGGCATGTTAATTGGCAACTGCTCTGAGGCGGCCATCAATGGCTGGAGATATGTGGCCTTCGGAGCTGATTCTATTTTTCACATATTCCCACAATGATTTTCCTCCACCTATTTTGACCAGTTCTCTACTATTTTTTAAAATGTCATACCCATCACCACCTTTTGTGAGATAGTCTAGAGTTGCAAGAGTGTAGTTTTTGTTTAAGTTAAGTGGTATTCCTCCAATCTTTACCGTTAGTACTCGTCTGCCGGGAGGGTTGTCGGGATTGTAGGTGACACGCATACCGGAGAAATGTGGAAAACGCCCTTTTGCGTTTTCAATTTTACTTAATCCGTTTTCAAGGCAGAGAAAAATCTGGCGACCGGTTACCCTTATTTTGGTAATTCTACTGTTAAACGGAAGTTCTCTGTGGATATCTCCCCTTGTTAGTATTGTTTCTGCGGAATAGTGCCTGTTACCGCGTATAGCGCCTCCATTTATAAGAGCAATGTCAGAGGAATAGAAATTGCGAAGAGTATCTGCAATGAAATTGGCAAAACCATTTTCTTTTGTACGTACAGAGATCTGCCTGGTATCAATTGGGGTGAGGGTTTTGCCGATTTTTTTGCTAAGTATTTTTGCAAGATACTTCGTTTCTTTGGTGATTTTTTTGGTGATGATCGGATCCTTTTTGATGCCCATCAGAGAGACAGTTCTTATGTTTCCAGTCCATTCAGCCAGTGGCTTTTTCTTTGTCAGAGTCAGGGATAAGATGCCGGCAACACCACTATCTGTTTTTAATTCAAAGTAATTGTGTGATTTTTGATTAGGTTGAGGGGGGAGCCGTGGGGCGCTGATTAGTGCAACATCTATTATCTTGCTATCAAGCCATTGGTCTATAGTGGGGGGAAGATAGTCTGACAGCAGGATGATAAGGTCAGCTCCCCTGACGCGCAGGGCTTTGGTAGTTTCCAAAATAGAAGTGGTAGTGTCCACGATCTTTGCCCTGTCCGGCATATAATCTGTGATAACCTCTGGATCTATGAGGGACATGACGCCTAGAATGAAACGCCCAGTTGTTATAGTGAGAAAAGGCAGAGTTCCTTCAATATTACTTCCTGTTAATGGATCTAAAAGATTACTGTTAACAAATGGGAAAGTTACCTCAAAAGTACGCAGGGTTAGCTCATCTTCTTTGTGAGCCAGATCGCTCTTGGCAACTGCCATAACGTCTGGCTCCAACATATTGAGGAGTGAAATCATATGGCTTCCCCTGTCAAAAGATGACAAAATACTTGGGGCCAGGGCCGCTCCACCGTGGAAGAAAAGGACGTGTTTCTTTGCAGCTCTGTTTTCTTTTAGCAGAGTAGACAGTTGAGCTAGGCCCCCCTGTGGATGTACCGGTTGGATTTCTGCCATGTGGGACGCAAAAATAATAGTAACTTTTTCGGGTTTATGGCAATGGGCATTTTGGGGTGTGAAAGAAAAAAAAATGGTGAAAATGGCTATGTTGAGGATGTGTAATATATTCACAGTACCTGACGGTGTGGGTGTGCATATGGCTATGGCCGCACTGCCACTGTAGTTGAGAAAGTAACAGAAGCCACCATCGGGTGACTTCTGTTAATGCAACCCGAGTCGTATCACTCCTGGGTTTTTTTTCTGTGCCGTATGAATTTCTTCAATAATCGTTCCGATATTTCATCATCCCGATATGATACTATTGACACGGGACATTTACGGAACATTCTCTCTGCAACTGATCCAGCAAAAATATGTCGTATATCGTGGGTTTTAATGCCCATGACAACCATATCAATATTCTTGTCGACGACCAGTTTCAGTAATTCATTTGTCGGGTCACCGACTCTAAAAGAGAACGAAACCCTGTCATCTGGCAGGGTTAATGGTTCCATGAGAGTTTTTAATTCGTCACGGCGTTCTTTTTTCAGCGTTTCAAGGTAGTGTTCAATATTAACCTTATAGCCAAATGAAGTTATTTTATCAACAGCCTCAAGGTCGCGGTTGTTAATAACATTTACCACCACCAGCTCAGCACCTAGAGGAGCGGCTATTCCTGCGGAATAGTTTAAAATACCCTGGGAGTATTTAGAAAAGGCGATGGGAACAAGTATTCTATTTATCATTGTTTAAACCTCTGTTAGAGGTGAATCATTGTTAATGAGGATGCTACGCTACAGCAAGCGCTTCATCATTTTTAATCCGGCCTTTCTGGATTTTCCAGATAAAAGCCAGGAGCAGAAGGGCAGGGAAAAACATAATCTGTTTTGGTGGCCGGTCTGCATCCATCTGGACTGCAAGGATTTCCTGATCAAAATCAATCGCAGCTTTTTCAGCTGGACT
Organism: uncultured Desulfobulbaceae bacterium; assembly: GCA_947311315.1. GTDB lineage: Bacteria > Desulfobacterota > Desulfobulbia > Desulfobulbales > Desulfocapsaceae > Desulforhopalus_A. Next base: position 27,295 of record CAMZKN010000061.1, read on the forward strand.
TGAAAACGCAACCAGGTCAACAATTACTTTGCCTTCTTCGTCTCGTGTTTCTATTCCCATGGTACTCAATCTCTCGGCGCCTGTTGGTTCATCTCCAACTTTCAGCATTACGGTCTTCTGGAATACTTTACCGTTATCTTTTTCGCCTTTGATTTTTAAGCGAAACTGGCTTCCAGGATCCATTTCTCCAAGAACCTGTACCAGTTCCGTAGCCGGTTTTTCAACGAGGGGCGGATAAAATTTATCCCAGATAAAACCGGGTCTAAAAAGAATAAGTGAGATGGCAAGTAAGGCTGCTGTTTCCCACCAGCGATTTCTGGTAAGAAACCAACCTTGAGTACCGGCTGCAAAAATTAGCATTGCCAGAACAGCCGCCACTATAACGACGAGGAAGTGGAACCAGTTATCAACTCCGATCATCAGCAGCTCGGTATTAAAAATAAAGATAAAGGGTAAAATGGCCGTTCTGATATCATAGCCAAACCCCTGTATGCCGGTACGTATGGGATCACCTCCAGATATCCCGGCGGCTGCAAAAGCGGCTAGGCCAACAGGTGGTGTATCATCTGCCAGAATGCCAAAATAAAAGACAAAGAGATGCACCGCTATTAACGGTACAATAAGGCCGTTCTGGGCACCTAAACTGACTATAACGGGTGCCATCAACGTTGACACAACAATGTAATTGGCTGTAGTCGGCAGTCCCATTCCGAGAATAAGGCTGATGAAAGCTGTAAAAAGAAGAATCAGCATCAGGTTACCACCGGAAATAAATTCGACAAATTCGGTCATCACAAGACCAATTCCGGTGAGTGTTACGGTTCCAACAACAATACCGGCGGCAGCTGTTGCAACGCCAATACCAATCATGTTCTTGGCACCGGAAACCATTCCGGTAATCATATCTTCCCATCCCTTACCAAAGGAAAATTCTTCGCCCTGCATTTTTCTAAAGATACCCTTTAATGGGCGTTGTGTAAGGACAATTACAAACATCAGTATTGTTGCCCAGAAAGCAGAAAGAGATGGGGATAGACGTTCTACGGTGAGGCACCACATGAGTACGACAACCGGCAGCAGAAAATAATAACCAGCTTGCGCTGTTGGGCCGAGATCCGGAAGTTCTTTAATATCTGTACTGGTGTCCAGTTCAGGAACTTGACAGGCATACCAGAGCAAAAACAGGTATGAGACTGCAAGCAGAATACTGACAACCCACATGGTATAGTCACCTGCAACTGTTTTGATCCAGCCTAAGCCGTAATAGGTAACTCCACCGATTATAATTATTGTGAGAATTGTAACAACAAAACTGATTATACTTTGGGGCAGGGTTTTGGTTCTTTTCTTTTCCATCCCTTCAAGGCCCATTTTGCATGCTTCCAGGTGCACGATATAGACAAGGGCTATATAGGAAATAATGGCGGGTAAAAATGCGTGTTTTATGACTTCTATGTAGGAAATTCCGACATATTCAACCATAAGAAAAGCGGCAGCACCCATTACAGGTGGTGTCAGTTGGCCGTTTGTTGAAGAGGCTACCTCGACAGCACCAGCTTTCTCAGCACTGAACCCCACTTTTTTCATCAGGGGGATAGTAAATGTTCCGGTCGTGACAACATTTGCGATAGAAGAACCGGAGACGAGTCCGGTCATGGCCGATGATATGACAGCGGCTTTTGCAGGGCCACCTTTTAGATGGCCAAGACCAGCAAAGGCTGTGCGGATAAAGTAATTTCCAGCTCCGGCCGCTTCTAAGAGAGAGCCAAAAAGGACAAACATAAAAACCATTCCTGTGGATACGCCAAGTGCCACCCCGTAAACACCCTCAGTTGTGAGCCAGTAGTGTGTCATTCCTTTGACAAGACTTGCTCCCTTATGGGCGATCACATCAGGCATATATGGGCCTGCAAATGTGTAGGTGATAAATACCGCTGCGACAATCATGAGTGGTGGGCCAAGGGCACGTCTGGTGGCTTCGAGTAGAAGAATCAAGCCGACAACGGCAACCACAAGATCCATGGTCGTTGGTTGACCGGGACGCTCGGAAAGTTGCGCGTAAAAAATATAGATATAGGACGCACAGAATGCAGCGATAATGGCGAGAACCCAGTCTTGAGTGGGAATATATCTTTTAGGTGATGATTTGAAAGTGGGAAAAGCAGTATATGCTAAAAATACTGCAAAGGCGAGGTGTATTGCCCTTGCTTCAGTATCATTAATTACGAAAAAATTAAGCATAAATGGTAGCGGAGATGCGTACCATAGCTGAAAAAGTGTCCAGATAAGTGGGACGAAGAAGAGGATGTTTCTGGAAATCGTGCCTTTGGGGTTACGGGCACCCGTATCCGCTTCGGCTATCATTTCCTGTACGTCTTCGGGGGGTAACGGAGTTTCGGTAGGGGTGGTCATATCGACGACTGCTCCTTCAATTTCTAAGAAGTTCAGCTGTAATCCTTAACAACAATCAGTATCAACTTCGCCTATGCGGCCGAGGAAGATCGTTGTGTGATTACAAACGAATCCGTAAATTTTGATATCTTTTGGAGGCGGCGGGGCATACCGCAAATTCAGAGGCGGGCTTTTAACTAAAGCCGTTACCAGTGAAAAAACTGGTATTGTGGGAGCCACATCCAGTAACGGGGCTGAAACACAAAACAAAAAGTGTGCAGTCGTAATATACCGACTGCACACAGATACACTACTAACTGTTACATCAAACCTGCTTCCTTGTAATACTTCGCAGCACCATCATGAAGTGGTGCGGAAAGGCCTTCCTTGATCATTGCTTTTTTATCAAGGGTAGCAAATGCAGGATGGAGTTTTTTGAATTGGTCGAAGTTCTCAAATACTGCTTTTACGATATGGTAAATAGTATTTTCCGGAACATCAGAGGATGTTACGAAGGTTGCAGCCACACCAAAGGTATTGGTGTCATTAGGAGTACCTTTGTACATGCCACCAGGGACGGTTGCTTTTTTGTAATAGCTGTTGTCGGCTACCAGTTCGTCAATCTCTTTTCCTTCAACAGGAATAAGCACTGCGTCACAGGTAGTAGTGGCTTCTTTGATGGATCCATTTGGAAAACCAACTACGTAGACCATTGCATCGATTTTGTTATCACAAAGTGCTTTGGACTGCTCTGCTGCTTTTAGCTCAGAGGCAAGTTTGAAATCTTTCTTGGTCCAACCCATTTTGCCCATTACAACTTCCATGGTGCCACGTTGTCCTGAACCTGGATTACCGATATTGACTCTTTTGCCTTTCAGATCCTTAAATGTTTTAATTCCGGAATCGGCGCGAGCGACAACGGTAAAAGGTTCTGAATGAATTGAGAAAACTGAGCGCAGTTTCTTGTTTGGGCCCTGTTTGGCGAATTTGCTGGTTCCGTTGTATGCATGGTATTGCCAATCAGACTGAGCAACACCCATGTCAAGCTCACCTGCTTTGATAGCATTGAGGTTGTATACTGAACCACCTGTACTTTCAACAGTAGCTCTGAGACCATGCTCTTTTTTACCTTTATTAACCAGACGGGCAATAGCTCCACCTGTTGGGTAATAAACGCCTGTGACACCACCTGTACCGATGGTAACAAAAGTCTGATCTGCTGCGACTACACTTGATGCAGCTCCGAACGCAGTCACACAACCAAAGGCAATTGCTGCCAGCAAAGATACTTTTCTTTTCATACTTTCCCCTCGTTTTGTTAATTGTTTTTTATTCTCCAATCGCAATGCAATGTAAGAGAACACAAGACGCTCATTGTAAAATATACAAAAGCGATATTTCTAACGTGTTAATGGGACGTTTCCGGCAAGATAATAAACCAGAAACGTCCTTTAAACATCACAACAATTCTGCAGAGAAGTCAAGATATTTTCCTTCTGCTCAATGAATTAATTTAATCCTTTGATAAAATGCCTTTTGGCGGGTAGGACACGTTTTCCTGGACAAGCTCCTAAGAGATTGTGCCGTCTTTTAAATTAAGACAGCGATCCATCTGTCCTGCAAGGGTTTTGTTGTGGGTAACCATAATGATGGAGAGTGATCTATTGCGGCAAAGATTTCGGAGCAGCTCAAATATGACGTTTCCGGTTCTGCTGTCAAGGTTGCCGGTGGGCTCGTCAGCGAGAAGCAGTGACGGGTTCATGATAAGAGCTCTGGCAAGAGCTGCCCGCTGCTGTTCACCGCCTGATAATTGATTAATCTTGTGGGTAGTCCGGTGGCTGAGTTCAACCTGTTCAAGAAGCACTGTTGCAGGTAGTACCATCTCTTTTCTTGATTTACCTGCAATAAGTGCTGGCATCATAACATTTTCAAGGGCTGTAAAGTCGGGCAGGAGGTGATGGAATTGAAAAATAAAACCTATAGACTTATTTCGAAAGCGGGCGAGTTCCGCTGCATTTTTTTTCAGCAGAGGTTCATCGTTGATGTAGAGTTGGCCGTTTGTCGGGCTGTCCAGTGTGCCGAGGATTTGCAAAAGCGTTGTTTTGCCTGATCCCGATTCACCCATGATGGCTGTCATTTCACCAGTTTCGACGGTCAGGTTGATACCTTTCAGAACAGTCAGAGTATCTGTTCCGGAGTGGTAGGTTTTTGCTATATCTTCTGCTTGAAAGAATGTCATTTAGTACCTTACTCCGTAAAATTTGCAACGAGAAACAAGAAAATGAGGGAAGTGTTTAATTGTAAAAACAGGTAAATGTCTCCAAGGTACTTATGCCACTCAGGGCGGGCATTGAACCGAGTATCCCTATCGTGGGGTGTTATGAAAGTACCTCTGCCGGTTGAACCGTGGATGCCTTCCATGATGGGTAGAGGGTCGCCAGCAGGGTGATGATAATGGAACTTACGGCAATTATTGTCACATCCATAGGCAGCACCTTAATGGGGAGGGTGGTCATCGGATAGACATTGGAGGGGAGTTCAATAAACTTATAACGGGAAAGGAGTTCACAGAGGCCCAGACCTCCAGTGACACCTAAGATCGTTCCAGTGATTGCTATAACAAGTCCCTGTATAAAAAAAATTTTCATAATGGACCTGGAGGTTGCGCCCATGGATTTGAGGATGGCAATATCTTTGCTTTTTTCCATAACAACCATTACCAGCGCACTGATAATATTGAGAGCTGCTACTAAAATGATAAGTGCCATGGCGATAAACATACCGATTTTCTCAAGTTTAAAAGCGGCGAACAGATTATGGTTCATCATCATCCAGTCTTTGGCGATAAAACTGCCGCCAAGCTTTTCGACGATTTTTTTACCAACCTGATCAGCATGATCCAGCATATTTTCTTTTACAGTTACCTCAATGCCATGGGCAATATTGCCAATTCCGAGGAATTGCTGGACGTCGGCCATGGACATATAGGCAAGTGAAGAGTCATATTCAAACATTCCAGATTCAAAAATACCTGAAACGCGACAGGTTTTTATTTTGGGAATAATGCCCATGGGGGTGAGTGGGCCTGAAGGAGAGATGAGTCGTATTTTATCTCCTCTTCCCACCCGCAACTCCTGGGCGAGTTTTTTGCCTAAGATGATATTGGGAATCGCTGGTGTGACTTCCGGCGTCAGGTCGTGAATGCTCCCCTGGGTCATTTGACTGGCCAGGCCGATAACATTCTCAGCAGTTGTTGGATCCATCCCACGAAGGACAGCACCGCTACCACCACCGCTGCTGCTGATAAGAGCCTGGGAATAGAGATATGGTGTTGCTCCGGTTACATCTTTGACGGTGAGTATCCGCTCTCTTGCCAGCTCGTAATTGTGGATGGAGCCACCGAGCTGCTGCACGATAATATGGGAATTGACACCGAGTATCTGGTTGCGCAGGCCGTCTGTGAAACCGGAATATACGGCAAGAACGACGATAAGAGCGATAACTCCAACCGTAATTCCCGCAACGGAAATAAGCGAGATAAGTGAAATAAAACCATGCGTATGTTTTGCCCTGAGATATCGCAGGCCTACAAACCATTCAAACATGATATTGGTTAACTCGCATCAGAAGTATCACCCTTACCATCCTGCAACCTTGTTTCAGGCTTCAAGTGTGGAAATAAGATAACGTCGCGGATGGATGGCGCATCGGTGAGCAGCATAACCAATCGGTCAATACCAATACCTTCACCGGCAGCAGACGGCATACCATACTCCAGAGCGCGGACGTAGTCCCGGTCGAGTTCGGGATGAATCTCGTCGTCATCACCACGATCGTTAATCTGTTTTTCAAAGCGCTGGAGCTGATCCATCGGGTCGTTGAGCTCACTGAAGGCATTTGCCAGTTCTCTGCCTGTGATGAACAGTTCGAACCTGTCGGTCACTGACGGATCCTGTTCATTTCTTCTGGCCAGTGGCGAAACCTCAGTTGGATAGGAGGTGATAAAGGTCGGGTTGATAAGTTTTTCTTCTACTTCCAGTTCAAAAAGTTCCGTTTTCGCTTTGCCGGGGCCGGCTTGTTTTTCAAGTTGGATTCCTTTTTTCGCAGCAAGCGCCATGACTTTTTCATCATCAGCAAGAATTTCGGCATCAATACCCGCTACCTGCATCAGAGCTTCGTCCATGGTCATCTTTGTCCAGGGCGGTGTCAGGTCAACTTCCGTACCTTGGTAGGATATGTGCATGGAGCCGTTGACTTTTTCGCAGATGCCGGAGATCATTTCTTCTGTAAGAGTTATGAGATCTTCATAAGTGGCATAGGCCTGATAGAATTCCAGCATGGTAAATTCCGGGTTATGTCGGGTAGACAACCCCTCATTTCTGAAGTTTCTGTTGATTTCAAAAACTCTTTCAAAACCACCAACCAGTAAACGTTTGAGATAGAGTTCCGGTGCGATACGGAGATAGAGATCCATATCCAGAGCGTTATGGTAGGTCTGAAATGGTTTGGCAGTGGCCCCACCCGGGATGGGCTGCATCATCGGCGTTTCCACTTCCATGAAATCATGGTTGTTCAGGTATTCACGAATCAGGTGGATGATTTGCACCCGTTTTTTGAATATTTCGCGGCTTTCCGGGGTGACGATCAGATCAACATAACGTTGGCGATAGCGGGTTTCCACATCAGTAAGACCATGCCATTTGTCGGGCAAGGGACGTAATGACTTGGAAATCATAGTTATTTCTCTGGCTTGAATAGAGAGTTCGCCAACCTTTGTTTTAAAGAGAATACCCTGAATACCGACGATATCACCAATATCCCATTTTTTAAATGTTTCAAATATTTCATCGCCGAGGATATCTTTTTTTATGTAGATCTGTATCTGTCCGGTTTTGTCAGTAATTGAGCAGAATGCAGCCTTACCAAATTTACGCATGGCCATTATTCGTCCTGCGATGGAGTAACTGGCTCCACTTGCTTCTTTTTCCTGGGGTTCAAGATTTTCGGCTTTTGGCAGCAATTCTTCAATGGCGTTGGCCGGTTTAAAAGTATTGCTATAGAGGTTGACTCCAAGTTGTGCTAGGGATTCAGCCTTTTCTTTGCGCTGGGCAAGTGTCTGGTTTTCTTCACTCATGATGGATACTCTTTGGAAGGTGAAAAGCTATAAAAAAAGCGGCAGAAATCCGCCGCTGACTCAGTAACAAACAACTATATAGGAATAACCGGTTAAGTGTCGATCTGTCAATTGTTTTCGCCTTGAAAGACCTTCATTCGATTACTTTAGTAGGAGAGTACAGAGCAAAGTTCCTCTTTTAAATGAGACAGAACCACTGTTGGCCGATAGGACATTGCTTATTCCTAGAGTGGAACCAAAGGGGATTGTATTTTTTTCAAGAGGATATTCAAAACCTGTTAAGGTCAATTCATAAACGTCACCATTGAGGGGTGTAAAAGATACGGTTTGTCCTGGTATTCCTTTGACTGTAAAAGGTTTGCCGCTATGTAGGATATGGATACAACAATCATGCGCCAGGAGAGATATCTGCATAGCGGTATATTTTTTACGGGCGGCTAGAGTTATGTTGGCAAGACTCATGTCCCATCGTCCACCAAGGGCGCCGAGCAATAGGACGGATTGAGCACCTTTGGTAAGCACCAGCTCAAGTGCCAGTTCCAGGTCGGTGGCATCTTTTCGGGTTGGGTATTTGCGTATTTCGATGTCCTCTGTTTTGTAGTGTGCAAGAACGTTAGGCCTAATCGAGTCAAGATCTCCCAGGAGAACGTCTGGGGTGATATTGAGTCTGTGGCAGTGATTTGCCCCGCCATCAGCTGCTACAATGAAATCAGCAGTTTTTGAAATGCGCAGTAGCTCCGAACTGTTTTCCAGTTTTCCATTTGCAAAAATAAGGGCTTTCATCTGTTCAATCTATTCCATGTTTTTAAGGTACTGGATAAGAAAAGCGTCCATGATCAGGTGGATAATATGGTGGACAACGCAAACCACCAGGGCAATGCCAAATTCCGGGAAAAGAGTTACCTGAAGAATAATGGAAAGTGGCAGGGTTTTTTGGCCTCCCATAAAAATGATACTTTCCCGGCGTCCTTTACCGATCCTACCAATACGAGTGATCAAAAGAGCTGTAACGACAAGTGCAAGATGAAAAAGAAATACCACTGCAATAATTGGCAGGATGGATTCAAATTGGGCAACAATCGCTTCTCTGCCTGCGCAAAGAGCCATCCATACCATCATTAAAATACCAATCTGGTTGCCGGTGGTGGTGTAGTCTAGAAAGGGAGTTATAACAGAATGAAATATATTACGAATTGTTATACCTGCCAGTAGGGGTAATAAAACAAGGGTTGCAATTTTTATCATTATTGGCAGCTGGTCGATTTCGATAATCCTGCTATCGCCGGTAAATGAGAGGAGCAGGCTGAGTACCACGGGAATAGTGACAACGGCCAGTGAGTTGGCGATGATGGTGATAAGCAGGGCGTGGGCATTGTTCCCTCCGGCACTGCCAGTCATCACAACACCACTGCTGAGGGTTGTGGGCATGGCACCAACCAGAAATATCCCAAGAATGACCCCCGTAGACAATGGGAGAAAGGTGAAAAAAAGGGCAATGACAGGTGCCACGCAGAAGATGATCAGCAGGGCGAGCAATGTTCCTTTAAAATCAGCTAGACCTTCTCTAATCTGTTGTGTATCGAGGGCAATGCCGGAGAGAAAGAAGATTAAAACGATGACGCAATCCGGGCCGTTGTGCTCTTTGAGCCAGATTCCGGCTGTGACAAGAATTTTACTGGAGTCTGCGATTGTGATCAAAGACACAATAACGAGGGCGACCAGAAACCAGTTTTTTCGCATACGATTTAGCACTATGGGTTAGAATCCTTTTTGAAGTGTGGTTAAAAGCCTATTTTTTTTTCGAGTCGGGAAATTTCTTTTTCCAGTTCATCTTTCTCTTTGTCGGTGAGAGTCGCTTTTGCCAACTTTTGCCGTAGGGCAAGAATAACCATTTCTTCCCGATATTCAGAGCAGGTATAGCGGGATGTCTTGTTTTCCTGATTGTCGTTCATAAAAGCACTCCCTTTGCAGGCACCTTTAAAGTAGTATTTTTTTCTTAATACGTTTGAGAAAATGTCTGCTAACGGGGATTAATTTACCTGAGTGTGTTTTTATTTTCGCCCGTCCCGCATCAAGGAGTATTATTTCGTTTACTCCGTCGAGATTGATTAGAAACTGCTTATGACAACGCAAAAACGGGGTTCGTTCCTCCAGAACCTTAAGGGTAACTTCGGTGAAACATGTCGAATCTTTTGTATTTATCTGAACACCCCCTCCATCGGTTGAGACAAATTCAACTTCGGCAAGTGGTGTTAATTTAATCCGGTTACCAAATGAGCATGGGATGCGGTGTATCTGTTCGGCCTGATAGACAGGTTCACTTTTTTCAACTATGGTTCGGGAGAGTTTAGTGATAGTCTTTGCAAGTCTCTCACTGTCAACTGGTTTGAGGAGATAGTCGAGGGTCTTTTCTTCAAAGGCCTGAAGAGAATATTGATCATATGCAGTAACAAAAACCACGTGGGGCATGATGTCCTGATGAACCATATTTAGCAGTTCAAAACCGCTGATAACTGGCATTTGTATGTCAAGAAACAGCACTTGTGGTCTGAGTGTGTTTATTGCTTTTAATGCGTCGATGCCATTGCTGCAGGATCCGATGACTTCTATGACATTGGTCTGTTCCAGGAGTGCCTGCATTTCTTCCCGTGCATGGAGTTCATCGTCTACAACAAGTGCTGTGATCATCGTTCTTTACACCCCTGTTCTGGTATTGTCAGTGTAATTACGGTTTGTTGCCCTGGAATACAGGAGATGTGCAGGTTGTGGTCGTCTCCGCAAAGGTTTTTTATTCGTTTTTCAACAATATTCATTCCCAGCCCTTTTTGACTCTGTTTCTCAAAGGCTCCACCATTATCTTCAATGGAAATGTGTACGAGACCCTGGTCTTTTTTGGCAGAGAGACGGATTAATCCTGGTCCCAACAGGGTTGAAATGCCATGTTTGATGGCGTTTTCAACGATTGGCTGCAGGGTGAAGATCGGTAGCTTTAAATGAAGAAGCTCCGGGTCACAATCGATTTCAAGCTGAAGTTTGTCTTCAAATCGGGCCTTTTCGATAATCAAATAGGAATTTACGTGGTTGAGTTCTTCTTTCAGGGTTGAGATGGTGCCGGTTCGTTTGAGGTTTTTTCTGAAAAAGTTAGAGAGATGCATCAGGAGATCTCTGGATCTGCCGGCATCTTTGCGACTGATTGCAATGATGGTGTTGAGTGCGTTAAATAAGAAATGCGGGTTGATTTGAGCCTGGATCAGCTTGAGTTCGGCTACGGTTAAAAGATTTTTTTGTTCGATATAATGGGAATAGAGGATCTGGTCAGAGAGCAGTTTGGCAATCCCTTCACCTAAGGTCTTGTTGGTTACGAGGAAAAGTTTGTTTTTTGGTTCAAAAAGGTTGATCGTGCCGATCAGTTCGTCGTCGAGTCGAAGTGGCACGCAGAGCACAGAACCCAGAGGACAGTTCTCTGAGAGGTTGCATCGCCATTTATTCTTGCCACCATCTGCGTACACTATTCTGTTTTCTCGAATTGCCTTTAATGTCTGGGTTGAACTGACTTTGTGACCGACATGATGATGGTCATTACCATCTCCAACAAAGGCCAGAACATGTTTTTTGTCAGTGATTGCAACTGCACCGACGCCGGTTTCCTGATGTATTACCTGTGCTACATCCCTGGCTGTCTTCCTGTTGAAACCATGCCCGAGAATTGCAACTGTTTGTTCCGCCATTTTCAGTGCTTTTGCGGAAAAAGTAACGCTGAGTTCGTCGTACATCCGGCGTTGGTCGCGGATAATACTGACAAAAATTGCGGCTCCGGTACTGTTGGCAAGAATCATTGGCAAAGCAATTACTTTTACGAGAGCATATGATGCGGAGAATGGTTTGGCTACGAGCAGAATGATTGCCATCTGTAATATTTCGGCCACAAATGTTGTGAAAAATGCGACAGTGGGGCTGAGAAGACGGTGTTGCTGATAGCTTCGAATAAGATAAATATGGACGAGTCCGCCGACGAGCCCTTCCGCGCAGGTAGAAAGTCCGCAGGCGCTTGCAGTAAAGCCTCCAAGGGAAAATCGATGGATTCCTGCAGTAAGTCCAACTGCAACACCCAGGACCGGTCCGCCGATAATGCCGGCAAGAACGGCTCCGATGGCCCGGGTGTTGGCGATGGCGTCATTTATTGGCAGGCCAAAATATGTGCCGAGAATTGAGAATATGGAAAAGACAAAATAGAGGAATAACAGCTGCCGCCATCTCAGTGTATTTATATGAAATGAACGGAAAAAAAGTGATTTTGTAAAGAGATAGGCGATAACAAGAAATACTGACATCTGCTGCAGGAGTGCAAAAATATTGTGCAGTGAAAAAGTCAGTAGATCCATTTTCGCCTAGTCTTTATTTCTAATACGGGTACAGCTTTTTTATTTATTTACCATAGTCCACGATATTTTGGAATATCCATAAGGAATCTATGAGTCTGTTGATTAATAGGGTTTTTGTCTGATGTCGAGACATATGGAAAATTTTACCACAGGCATATAGTTGATATCGGAGTCTACGCTTACCTCCGAGGATAAAATTTTTCATATAACGAAGAGATCGAGAAAACACATTAAATCAACAGGCTCACCTATTGTAATGACTTATTTTTAAGCCCTAATGCACCAGGCCGTAAAGGTTTGGAAAAATTACAATAGATGCGAGCACCAGAATTTGAATAGTTATAAATGGCATTACTCCCCGATAAATATCGAGTGTCTGCACCTCGGGCGGACAAACCCCCTTGAGATAAAAGAGTGAAAAACCAAAAGGTGGGGTTAAAAATGATGTCTGCAGATTCATGGCAATCAGTATGGCAAACCACATAGGTTCGATACCAATTGTCTGGGAAATGGGCAGGAGAATAGGTACAATGATGTAAGAAATCTCTATGAAATCAATAAAGAAGCCAAGGATCATGATCGATCCCATGGAGAGAATGAGAAAACCCCATTTCTCACCTGGCAGGCTGGTCATAAATTGTTCTACAACGAGATCGGCGCCGGTGTAGACAAAAACCATTGAAAATGCAGTGGCACCTATCAGGATAGCAAAGACCATTGCTGTTATTTTAACGGTTTCAAGGGAGGCGTCCATGACGATTTTCAGGCTCAGTTTTCGATACAGGGCCGCAAGTACCATGGCTCCAAGCGCGCCGACAGATGCAGATTCAGTTGGTGTGGCAATACCGGCAAAAATTGAACCAAGTACCATGGAGATTAGAGCAAGTGGTGGTACGATGGCCAGCAATGCTCTTTTAATCATACCTTTGCGCATTTCTTCCGGGACAATGATTTCCGGTGCCACATCCTTTTTAATAAGCGAGATAATGACAATGTACAAAATGTAGCAGCCCACCAGTGTCAAGCCTGGCATGAGAGCAGCGTGGAAGAGGTCTCCAACCGGAAGCTGAAATACATCGCCTAAAATGATAAGTACGATGGATGGAGGGATAATCTGCCCCAGTGTACCTGAGGCGCAGATAGTACCTGTTGCAAGTTTTTTTGAATACCCATGTTTTAGCATAACGGGTAAGGATATGACGCCCATGGCAACAACAGAAGCACCGACAACACCGGTGGAGGCAGCAAGCAAAGCCCCTACCAGAACAGTACTTATAGCAATCCCTCCCCGTACTTTTCCAAACAGGATACCCATCGACTCAAGCAAACGTTCAGCCAGTTCTGATTTTTGCAAAATGATGCCCATAAGGATAAAAAGAGGTATCGCCATCAAAATAGTGTTCGTCATGATGGAGTAAATTCTAAATGGCATCATGGAAAACATATTGAAAAACTCTTCCGCCACCATTACAAGTGTGGGGTCGGGCAGCAGTTCCACAAAAGCCGCTATGGCTCCAAACAGCAAAGCTACTGCACCAAAGGTAAAGGCTACCGGGTAGCCGACGGCCAATGCAACAAGGGCCGCAAAAAACATGAAAATACCAGTCATTATCCCCTCCTGAATTGATTGATGGTTTGAATGATATAAGCGACAGCACTCATCAGGAGAAAACCAAAGGCTAAAGGAATCATACTTTTGATAATCCAGCGATAGGCAAGACCACCGGGATCTTCTGAAATTTCATGGGTAATATAGGCATCGTGAACAAATTCAAATGATCCGAAAAAAATCAACAGGGCAAGTGGCATCAGAAAGAGAAGTGTGCCTGTAATATTGATAATCGCTTTGGTTTTTACGGGGAGTCGGTCATAGATAAAATCCACTCGAACATGGGCCTCATGCTTTAGTGCAACTCCGACACCAAAAAGAATAATAACTGAGAATAAGTGCCATTCCATTTCCTGCATGCCTACAGAGCTGGCGTGGAAGAGGTAGCGCATCATCACATCAAAAGAGACATTAAGTACCAGCAGAATGAGAAGTATGGTCAGTATCAATCCAACACCGTCGACCAGGCGGCCTATCGATTTTTCAATTTTGTCCAACATTTTGTTAGATTCTCCGATATTGAAAGACCCAACGCCATCCAAAACAGAGTTCTGGGTGGTGTCGGGAAAGAAAAGTCGTTGCCTGAATTGTTATTCTGTAAGTTCTTTCATCGTTTTGATGTAATTGTATTCAGATATGTTTGTCCATTGACGGGCTTTTTCCATGTAGGCTCGTTGAGAATCCAAAACCTTCTTGAAATTTGTATCTTTGGCGGCATAGTCGTTGTAGAGTGAATCAGCAGCCTTTTTCATCGCTTGTAGTACCGGTTTTGGGAAGGTTTTTACCTCAATATTCGGGTAGTCTGTTTTCATTTTTTTCCAGGCGTCAACGCTACCGGCGAAGTTGTCGATAAACATATCGGCAGTGACCGCTTTCATAGCGGTGGTCAGCATTGCTTTGTATTCCTCTGGCAGTTTTTCCCATGCTCGCTTGTTAATAAGAAACTGCAGCTCGGTTGCCGGTTCATGCCAGCCTGTGTAGTAGAAAGGAGCGATTTTATGAAAACCCATTTTGATGTCCATTGCGGGTCCGACCCATTCGAGAGCATCGATGGTACCTCGATCCAGTGAAGTGTACAGCTCACCGGGAGGGATATTGGTAACGTTAACACCGAGTTTTGCAAATACTTCACCAGCCATACCGGGAATGCGCATTTTCAAACCTTTAAGGTCTGCAAGTGAATTGATTTCTTTTTGAAACCAGCCACCCATCTGTACACCTGTATTACCTCCGGGAAAACTGAGCACCTTGAATTTATCGTAGGTCTGCTGCATCAACTCCATTCCGCCGCCATGGTAGAACCAGGCGTACTGTTCCTCAACATTCATTCCAAAGGGAATTGTACTGAAAAAAACTGTGGAAATGTCTTTTCCCTTCCAATAATAAGAGGCAGTATGTCCCATCTGGTACTGTCCGCCTTTGACCATGTCGAGAATGCCAAGAGCAGCTTTGTGCTTTTCTGAACCTTCAATACGAATGGTGAAATCTCCACCACTCATCTCTTTGACCATTTTTGCCAGATTGAGAGGTGCTGTAGCAAATGGTGTGAGATTTGTGTTCCAGGTCATCGCCAGCTTCCAGTGAACTTTTTTGCCGGCAAATGCTGGAGAAACTAAAAACAGTGATAAAACAACCACAATTGAAAAACGAAAAACTGCTTTCATTACAACCTCCTTGTCTAGAATTGGTAGTTATCCAGTGACGATCTGTTAGCGTCAAGAGGTACTGTAGCGAGGGTGGATGGGAAAGGAAACTGCTTGTCGACTAAGTGGTAGAATCTCTTGGGTAACAGGTTCTATAGAGAATTAAGTGGTGTGGTGAAGCTGTTGTTTTTGGCAGGGTAGGGCAATAAAAGGAGAGATTACAGACCATATCTTTCCATATAGAATATACATTGAAACGTTTATTGTAAAAGTGTACACATTTATCAGTATCTTACTATTGAAGAATGCAACTGTTCAGCTGAACAGTTGCATTCCGAAGTTAATTATAAATACCAACCAGTGCTGAATAGCAATTGAAAAAACAAAAAAACTAAAAGGTGTTTTGAAATTATGTAGTGATTTAAACCACCAATACACTTGCTTACCGTTTACCGGTGCGAGTTCTTGAACAAGAGTAATTAACTGTGGCTTTCTTATACAAATCATAGACTGGAACGGGAAGTATCTTATGGAGCCAAGGAAAATTTCAACATTTGAAGAAGCCAGACAGATCGTTAAAGAACGTGGATTAAGCCATATCAAAGTCGGTTTGTTTGATAACGATGGTGTTATGCGCGGCAAATATATGAGCCGGGAAAAGTTTTTCTCAGCACTTGATCATGGTTTTGCTTTTTGTGATGTGGTTTTGGGCTGGGACGTAAAAGATCAGCTTTACGATAATGTCACTTTTACCGGCTGGCACACAGGTTTTCCAGATGCTCCAGTCAGAATTCTGCCCCACACATGTCGCGAAATTCCTTTTGAAGACGGGATGTTGCTCTTTCTTGCTGAGTTTGAAGGGGCGGCGGAAGTGGTTTGTCCCCGTGCGGCACTGCGCCGGGTAATTGATAGAGCCACAGGGCTGGGCTTTGAGCCTTTTGCTGCTCTGGAGTATGAGTTTTTTCTTTTTGATGAAACTCCAGATACAATCAGGGAAAAGAATTTTAAAGACCTCAAACCGATGACACCGGGGTGGTTCGGGTATTCCATGCTTCGTAATTCAACCCATGCAGAGTTGTATCATGAAATAATGGAACTGAGTGAAAAGATGGATTTTCCTCTGGAAGGTCTTCATACTGAAACCGGGCCTGGTGTAATTGAGGCGGCAATCAGCGTAGACAGTGCAATACAGAGTGCTGACAAGGCGGCTCTTTTTAAGACTTTTTTGAAAATCCTTGCCCAGCGCCTGGGGTTGGTAGCGACATTTATGGCTAAATGGTCAGCCGATTATCCCGGACAAAGTGGTCATATCCATTTGTCGCTACGTAATAAGGATGGCACCGGCTCATCCTTTTATGATGCTGTAAATCCGCACACCATGAGTGATATTCAGCGTCAGTTTGTCGCCGGTCAGCAAAGGCTGATGCCGGAATTATTATGCATGATGGCACCAACCGTTAACAGTTACACCAGATTGATTCCCGGATTCTGGGCACCAACCGATGCGACCTGGGGCGTGGAAAACAGAACGACAGCGTTGCGTGTGGTGCCGGGCAGTGAAAAGTCACAACGTGTCGAACATCGTTTGGGCTCAGCGGATGCTAATCCGTACCTGGCCTTGGCCGCAGCTTTGGGAGCTGGCCTGTATGGGATAGAGCAGCAGTGGCAGCCGGAAAAAGAGATTACGGGCAATTCCTACGACCAGAAACATCCAGCAAAACTTGCCTTGCCGAGAACTTTGTGGGATGCCGCCCAGGCATTCAAAGGCTCTGCTGCTGGCCGTGATTTATTCGGGGACGCTTTTGTCGACCACTTCGCAGCATCCAGAGAGTGGGAGGAACGTGAATTTCGTAAGCACATCACTGATTGGGAGATGGAGCGTTATTTTGAGATCATCTAACTCTTTCTCTCCGGGTACCCTGAATTGTATCTCAGGATACCCGGGAGGGCCAGTTATTGTTTCTTGCGATTGATAACAAAGCTTATTATTGCAGACAAAGAGATAAATGTAACAATCATAAATGAAACTGCGTTCAGCACCGGTGTCGAACTGAATTTAATCCGTGAATAGAGATCAACCGGCAGGGTCGGATCCGATCCTATAAGAAAAATAGTTGTATTAAAGTTTGAAAAACTGATCAAAAATGCAACCACAAATGCTCCTATGATGGCTGGGCGTAGAAATGGAATTGTTATCAGCCAGATAACCTCAAGTTGTGTTGCACGCAGACTTTGAGCGGCTTCCTCAAGAACTCTGTCAAATTTTTTCAACCTGGCACCTACGAGGAGCATCACGTAAGTTGCTCCAAATGAAAACTGACCAAGCACCACCAGCCAGAAACTCGGGCTCAGAAATTCCAGATCAAGACCAAAATTATCTTCAATATAGGTTCCTGCGTATGTAGAGCTCAGCAAAATGGAGATTCCCAGAACCACTCCGGGAATAACCAATGGAGCCAGGGCCAGAAAATAAAGCAGTCCTTTACCCCTGAAATTTTCTTCTTCAAACAGCAGGGCTGCAATGGTGCCGATAATTGTGGAAAAGAGCGCAACAAAAAAGCCGGTTTGCAGGCTCGTCCAGACACTGAGGAGTAAGTCGGGATCTTTGAAGAGGCCGAGTCTATCATCAGTGTCTGCCAAAAACCAATCCAGTGAAAAGCCATTCCAGGGCAAAGCTATAAAGTTGGAGTCGTTAAATGCCAGTACACAGATGGTGATCAGGGGCAGTATTAAGAAAATATAAAATAAGGCTATGTAGACGCGATAGCCGGCCTTATACAGTGGTGAACATGGTAATGTGCGTATCATGATCCTACCCTTTCCAGTTTTTGTCCTGTGAGTTTAAGAGCTATCCAGATGATTGTAGACGATAACATCAATAGCAGAAAGCCAAAGGCAGCACCTTCATTCCAGTTAAAGGTAGCCAGGAATTTATTGTAGATCTGCTCAGTGAACCAGAGGGAACTTTTGCCACCCAGAATATTCGGGGCGACATAATCGCCGATGATCAGCATAAAGACGATAATTCCACCCGAAGCAATGCCAGGCGTTGTGTATGGTATTATGATTTGACGAAAGATTGTCCACTTTGAGGCACCCAGGTCGCTGGCGGCCTCTATGAGGCTGTCATCGAGACTCTCCAGTGCCGACATCATGGGGATAATCATAAATAACATGGACATGTACAGGAGCCCAATAGTCATGCTGAAATTGTTATACAGCATCACGATAGGTGTATCAATAAGACCTATTCGTATGAGAAAATTGTTAATTACCCCATTATCACTAAGCAGAATCATCCAACCATAAATTGTCACCAGCTCTCCAATCCATATTGGTATGAGAAGCAATAACACCATGAAACTGCTATATTTTTTGGCTACTACCTTGGTAAGATAAAAGGCTACAGGAAAAGTGACGACAAATGCAAGGAAAGTAACACCGATGGAATAGACCGCTGTCTTTACGAAAGTAAGCCAGTAGATTTTATCTTCAAAAAAGGAGAGATAATTATTCAGCGAAAAAACCATTAAACCGTCGTCGGTTTCAAATCGAAAAGATCGAAAAAACATATCCAGATGGGGGATGACCAAAAGCATCAGGAGCCATAAAAGCACCGGTACCATCAAAAGATAAAACGTGCCGTTTCTTGTTTTCATGTTTTTAGTCCTGATAACATTTTAAATCATCGCGATGGATACCAACCTGTAAATTATCACCTTCCTGCAAATCTTCAAATTGTGCGTTTTGAGGTAATGAAATGAGAACAGTATCATTGCTTTGATTGATAATTGCAGAAATCTTTGTGTTGGAGCCGTCAAATAAAATAGCTTTGATTTTCATACTTATCTGTTCAACACCTTCTAAATCGTCTGAAGGATTCAGGATAAATGCTTCTGGTCGCATAAAGAGTTTTTTCGGTTTAAAGTCAATACCGGGCTTTACAAGTTTACAGCCGTTTTGTGTTGTCAACTGACCATCACTATAGTTTACAACATCAAATTCATTACTCTCGCCGACAAAACCTGCAACAAATGATGTCTGAGGGTTTTTGTACAGATTTTTGGGGGTGTCAAGTTGTTCAAACCGTCCTTCATTCATAACGGCAACTTTATCACTCATAACCAGTGCTTCTGATTGGTCATGGGTGATGTAAATGAACGTAGTCCCAATTTCTTTTTGTAGAATTTTGAGTTCTATCTTCATATGTTCGCGCAGCTTTCGATCCAGTGCGCCAAGGGGTTCATCCAAAAGGAGTATCGAGGGTTTTAGAACCAGAGACCTGGCAATCGCAACCCGCTGTCGTTGTCCGCCCGAAAGATCAGTTACTCTTTTCTTTTCAAAGCCAACCAGCCCTACACGTTCAAGCATTTCGGTGACCCGACGCTGAGTATCAGCTTTGGGTATCTTTTGTCTTTGCAAGCCAAAAGCCACATTTTTTTCCACATTCATCATGGGGAAGAGGGCTAAATTTTGAAAGACAATGTTGACTGCTCGTTTTTCGGGAGGGATTCCTTTCATCGATTCACCGCGAATGAACAACTCACCCTCTGTTTCTTTTTCAAAACCGGCAATCATTCGTAAAAGTGTTGTTTTACCACACCCAGATCCACCTAGAATCGAAAAAAATCCACCATCGTCCACATCAAAGCTTACAGAATCAACAGCAGTAAAATCTCCAAACTTTTTTGTGACATTTTTTATTTCAAGAACATAACTCATGCTAATCCTTACGAATTGTCAGCCATGTACTTTGTCTAAACCCAACTATTCAAAGTATTCAGCTGTTGTGGCGAGGTGATTTTTGGGAAAATCACCTGAAGGGTATCCCGAGCAATTCAATGAGTGGTATTTTTTGAATTACTCAGGATTATGTATAGTTTGGAAAAAACTTCCAAAGCATATTTATTCAGCAGCTTTAATTCGATCAAGAACCTTAGCTTCGATTGTCTCAAAACCTTCTGGTACTGGAGGATGCCATTTGATATTATCAAGGGCCTCTTGTGGAAAGGATCGTTTGAAGTTGGCTTTAATTTCATCGTTGAGGAAATCAAGAGCGCCGGCAGAAGCAGTGCCATATCCTTCCTTATTGGTGAAATAAGCGGCATTCTCAGGTTCCAGCATAAAATTGATCCATTTGTATGCAGCATCAAGATTTTTTGATTTCGCAGGAATCGCAAATGTATCAATCCATCCTAAAGCACCACTTTTAGGTGCGATAAAATCGATATCAGGGTTTATTTTATGCAGGCTCCAACCTTTACCGTCCCAGCCGGAGATAACATTGGCATCACCACTTTTGATGATTGCCACCTGAGTGTCACCACTTGTCCAGTAGTTCTTCACATATTTTTTGCCATCGATGAGAGTTTTTTCGACCCTTTTCATTAAGGCCCGATACGCGGCTTTATCTCCGTAGAGTGCAAAGGGGTCTTCGCCCATACCAAAAGCTGTGGCAATGAGTAGTGGTCGTTTTAACCGGTACGAAATTTTTCCCGCATATTTTGGGTTCCAGAGATCAGACCAGTCATTTGCATCTGGAGCAAGTTTTGTATTGACGATCATTCCGGTGGTACCGTAGCAAAATGGTACAGCGTATGCCTTACCATCAACGCCACTGTTTTTCTTCACAGCGTCAACCATGGATTTGACAAGTTGGTCTGTATTTACCCGACTGAAGTCGATAGGTTGATAAACAGGGAATTTTGCCTGAACAAAAGAAATTCTGTCCTGGCTTGGCTGGGCAAGATCAAATCCACCACCACGTGTTGCCCTGAGCTTGGCGATCATCTCTTCATTGTTGGAATAGGTGATTTTTACATCAATCCCGGTTTTAGCTTCGAAAGCTTTTACCAGTTTTGCAGGTGCATATCCTTTCCAGGTCAAGAGCCTCAGAGTATCTTTTGCCATAGCCCCATTAGCAATAAGAGAGAGTGCAATTGCACCGATTATTACCAGTTTTTTCATAGTTTATCCTCTTTGTTCAGGTTTGTTAAGACGTGTACCATTAGTTTAAAATACACGTTGCTCCATGACTAACTATAATGTTTACTTAATAATTGATGTGGGCTTACGATTTTTCGTAGCAGGGGCACATTAATTCTCAAGTATTATGATCATGTTTGGATTTGGCTAGATTTTAATTTCTGCAACTGCCTTCGCAGTATGATACAGGACGAGGCTTGATATCAAAATGTTTTTTTGTTTCCGAAGGAATCAAAGTCATTTTAACCAATCATCTTTTCATCCAAAAAGACTGATAAAGAATTTTATTTATATCAAATCGCTTAATAATTGATTGTTACCACACTAACTCTGACCGAACAAGCAGAAATAATGCTCTGTGTTGCAGATATAGTCTCTGGGGGGAGGTAAAAATTAAATCTTTCAGACTTTTAAAAATAACCAACACGGGGGAGTTGTCGAACTTTTTAAAGAATGTTCGTGATTCTATAAAACGGATTTTGTAAAGCCTTGTTATAGAGTTCTTTTTTTGTATCGTAAGTTATCTGATATCTGACCGGAAATGGCCATTTTATTCTAACTCTTCGTTACTCTAAAAATTTAACCCTCGGAGGTAGCGTATACTCCGATATCGTTTATATACCTGCGGTTAAATTCGTCGTGCGCCTTGATTTAGAATAAAATATCTCATTTCTGGAAAACACTATCTGACTGAGTTTTTTACTGTTCCTCAAATAAATATGGCCCATTCATTTTTTTAACAAAAATTGTGTGGGTAACCAGATTTTGGTCGGGAGTGAAATAATGGAGCTGATAGCCCGGTGGGCCCAGAAAAAATTCAGATGGTCGGGAAAGTGTCAGGTCGAGTCCTAATTGTAATCCCATGCTCGGTGCAGTGCTGATGGTTTTTCCTCTCCAGCTCACATGGGCCACTAGATGAATGTGGCCACAAAGGATACTCAGGATGTTAGAATACTTTTCTACTATTTCACCGAGGAGATCTGCACCAATAAAGCCGTCTTCATCAGTTTCCAGTACACCGAATTTTACTGGGGGATGGTGCATGAAGATTATGGTAGGCTGCTCGCTGTTTCCTGCCAGTTTCTCAGCAAGCCATTCAGCCCTGCGGAGACAGATTTCACCACCGGGAGCATTAGTTCGTGTGGTGTCCAGTCCAATCATGCGAATAGCATAATCTTCAACGACATAATTCAAAAAATCGGAGTCTTCTGCTGGACAGCCATTTTTTTTAAATACAGACCAGAGGGAGGATCGAATATCATGGTTGCCAGGAATTATGTAGAATGGGCAGCATAATTTGTTGAGTATATCCGCAGCTCTTTTTGCCTCTGTTGCTTTGCCGCTGTAAGTGACATCCCCCGTGACAAGAACAATATTCGGTTGAGGATTTAGTCGATTGATATGTTCCACGCAACTGGCCATATTTTCAGCTGTCGCTGCAATATTGTACGCTTTTTTCCCGGGAGCTGCTATATGACTGTCGCTTATTTGGGCAATGATCATTTCTGTTTTCGGGCTGTATTGTGAGAATTTGTTTCCCTAGTAAGGTTTGACTAATACCACACCCATCATGGCCGAACAAGAATTATTATTTGTTGACAGTACTGCTGAATTTTCACGCGAAATTGTGTGTATATGTGAAGAAACCACTATGTATTGGGGATTTTACCGGCAAGGACCCCAGTCACACAATCTTGACAATATGACTAAAAAGAGGTACTGCTGAAGCTTTCTTTCAAAGTATCTCTAACTGGAATATATATTACAAGATAATCAATGAATTCACACTTGTCACCAAGCGACAGACAATCAAAAATCGTCAATATTATTCGTCAATGTAATCGTGTTTCAGTCGAAGAGCTTGCTCAATCGCTAAATATTTCGAGAGAAACAATAAGACGGGATTTGACAGTTCTTGCCCGCATTGGCATGGTGCAGAAATTTCATGGAGGAGCGTCCCTGCCGACAATAACAGGGGAAGGTGCATTTCGTGATCGCCTGGGGGAGAATGTGGCTGAAAAAGTACGAATTGCTACCGAAGCTCTCAAACTCATTGCCCCAAGTGAAACGCTCTTTATTGATACCGGATCCACTACACTTTATTTTGCCGAGAAATTGACCTCCGTCCCAGATTTGACGGTGATAACAAACTCTGCAGAAATTGCCAGAACTATCAGTTTGTCCTCTATCCAGACAAAGACCTTTTTACTTGGTGGTGAGTTTAACGGTGATAATCGCCAGACTGTCGGCAGCCTGGCGATTTCACAAATCCGATCTTTCAGAGCTCACCATGCAATTTTGACTATTGGTGCTCTGGATAGTCGAACCGGTGTCATGGATTTTAGTATTGATGAGGCGCAAATTGCAAAAGCAATGATTAAACAGGCTGAATCCGTCACTATCCTGGCCGATAGTTCAAAGTTCGAACGAATAGCCTCCTTTGAAGTATGTAGTCTGGAACAGGTAACAAATCTGGTTTGTGGTCACCCTCCGGGTGATGCCCTCAAAGTTGTTCTCCTTGAAGCCGGAGTAAAACTTATACAGGCTCCCTTGTAGAAGTATTGCGTTGTTTGCAGATCCCTGAGTGTCCTTTTATTTACAATAGAGCAAATGAAATATTTTTTGTTTGACTGATCGGTCATTTTTAATTAACATTCAGTCATGAGCGATTTAATGGATAATACACAAATAGAAAAGATGGATAATAATAGCGGTGCAAGCGTGCTTCTTGCCGATGCTGACGTTGCCATTATTGGTGGTGGCGTTGTGGGATGTGGCGTCGCCAGACGCATGGCCATTGAAGGCGCCTCTGTAGTTCTTATCGAAAAGGCGGCGGATATTCTCGATGGAGCTAGCAAAGGAAATAGTGCAATCCTTCATACCGGATTCGATGCGCCTCCGGGATCCTTGGAATGGAAATGTGTTCAGGATGGTCATGCTGAGTATCTTGATATCTGTAAATCTATGAAGCTACCGGTTCTCAAAACCGGAGCCCTGGTTACAGCATGGACCGAGGACGAAGAAGAGCGGCTGCAGGGGGTTCTGGAAAAGGGTCTTGAAAATGGTGTTGATGATCTGCGGCTTCTCAGCAGAACAGAGATTCATAAAATGGAACCTCATCTTGACAGTAGTGTGCGTGCCGCAATCAGTGTTCCCAGGGAATATGTTATTGATCCCTGGTCTGCACCTCTTGCCTATCTTTTGCAAGCTGTGGAAAATGATGGGAAAGCACTTTTTAATGCCGAAGTAACTGGTGGTGATTTTGATGGGAGTCATTGGTTGTTAAAAACCAGGCGTGGAAAAGTCAGGGCACGTTATGTCGTCAACTGTGCAGGGCTTTATGGTGATATTGTTGATCATGCGGCACTTGGTAACAGCGAATTTGTCATTAAACCGCGGAAAGGGCAGTTTGTGGTTTTTGATATGGCTGCTTCAAAACTGATAAACTCTATCATCCTGCCTGTTCCATCTGAACGAACGAAAGGGATTGTCCTGTTTCCGACAATATTTGGTAATATGATGGTAGGTCCCACAGCAGAGGAGCAGGATTCTCGCGATGACGCTTCAGTGGATAAGGATGTTCTAAACATGCTGGCTGAGAAAGCCATAAAAATGTTGCCGGCATTGGCGGATATTCCCGTTACAGCGACCTATGCCGGAATTCGACCGGCAACGGAGAGAAAAGAGTATAGAATAATAGAAGATACGGAACGCAACTGGATTACCCTTGGGGGAATACGCTCAACAGGGTTGACCTCAGCACTCGGGCTAGGTCATCATGTTCATACTCTTTTGAGTTCCATGGGGGCATCGTTTGAAAAAAGAGAACATGTTGTAACTCCTACTGTTCCTAACCTTGCCGAGCATCTTCCCCGTGATTGCGACGAACCAGGATACGGTGAAGTTGTCTGTCACTGTGAAATGGTGACCCAGAGAGAGATTGAAGCTGTGTTCGCTGGTAAGCTTCCCGCCGGTAGCCTTGCCGGTTTGAAACGACGAACCAGAGCGACGATGGGCAGATGCCAGGGTTTTTACTGTTCGGCGCGGTTGGCTGAGCTTACGGAAGGAAAATTTGAAATACCCCTTGGAGTTGGAGACGCCCATGAATGATATACTCAAGGCCGGTAGTTGCGATGTGGCCATTATCGGTGGTGGGCCAGCTGGGATTTCTGCGGCAATTGAATTGAAAAAATTAGGGATTGACCGGATTATTGTCCTTGAAAGAGAATGTGAAGCCGGGGGGATACCGCGTCACTGTGGACATCCGCCTTTTGGCATTCGAGAATATGGCCGTATATTGTCGGGGCCTGCTTATGCGAAGAAAATAGTTGCAGATAGTAGTCTTCTGGGCGTCGAAATTGCTCTGCGGACATCTGTTGTCTCCGTCGGACAGGGGGGGCTGCTTTCAATTATTTGTCCTGATGGAGCTACAGAGCTCAGAGCAAAACGTGTTCTTCTTGCTACCGGAACCCGCGAAACGCCACGGTCGGCGAGGTTTGTCTCAGGCGGTCGACCAATGGGCATATATAATACAGGTGCCTTGCAATCGATGGTATATTTGAAAAACACCATACCTTTTAAGAGACCAATTGTCGTAGGAACGGAAATCGTCAGTTTCTCCGCTTTGTTTACCTGCAAAAAAGCTGGAATTCAGCCCGTTGCCATGCTGGAAGAAAAATCCAGCCCGACCGTTCGGTGGCCAATTTCGCTTGCAGCAAAATTTTTTGCTGTTCCTTTGCATCTCGATTCCCATATAACCAAGATCATTGGTCATGACCGGGTGACCAGTGTTCGGTTTGGAAATGGACATGGTTCAGAAAAAGAAATTGAATGCGATGGCGTTCTTTTCACCGGAAAATTTATCCCGGAATCAAGCCTTGCCCGTATGGGACATATTGATATTGAGTCTGGTACTGGAATTCCCATTGTTGATCAATATGGCAGGTGTTCTGATCGAACCTATTATGTTGCTGGCAATATTGCTCATCATTCAGCCGAAGTAGCAGGGAAGTGCTGGCGGACGGGAAAGACTGCAGCCGGGTGGATATGCAAAGATCTTGCTGGGCAGCTGATGTAACTGATTACGACTGTTTATTCATTTTTTACCTACTTTTACTGTTTTAATCCAGATGTCGCTTTCAGCGACAGTTTGTTTTCCTGCGCTTTTCTGCTCTGTCCGCCGATTGTTGCTTTTGCATATATTATAGTCCCTCTCTCTGCTTTTCTGATTTCATTTGATGCCTGCCAAATTCGTATTTTGATTTATTTTAAAAGAATATGAACCTTTTGTTCAAATCCCGGGACATATGTATAAAGACAGTTTAATTGAACAGAAGAATTGGTGATTAACAGAAAGAAAACTAAAAAACACATGAGGATAAAATTATGAAAAAGAAACTTTTAGTGAGTGCACTTGGACTGGCTGTAGCTATAAGCATGAGCGCTTCCACCGGTTGGACTGCTTCTAAAATTGATGGTAAAATCACCAATAAAAGCACCGTCGATAAATCTGCCAATATTGCCATAGGTAAGAATAATAAAGCGAGCATGGGCTCGATCAGTGTTAAAAACTCAACAATTGGTAAAACTGGTCAGGTGCTGAATACATCAAAAGTGAGCAAGTCAGCCAATATTGCCATCGGAAAAGGTAATACAGCAAACATGGGCTCTATTAGCTTGAATAACGCCAAAATTGATGGAAAATTGTCTAACAATTCAAAAGTTGACAAATCAGCTAATATCGCAATTGGTAAGAACAATAAAGCCAACATGGGCTCAGTTAACATGAAAGGTGGATCCATTGGTAAAACAGGAGTTGTAACAAATAAATCGACTGTTGATAAATCAGCAAACATCGCAATCGGTAAGGGCAATACAGCAAATATGGGTTCCATCAATATGAAGAATGCCAAAATTGATGGAAAATTGTCTAATACTTCCAAAGTGTCGAAGTCAGCTAATATCGCCATCGGTAAAAATAATAAAGCCAATATGGGCTCTATCAATATGACCGGTGGTTCCATTGGCAAGACAGGTGTTGTGACCAATAATTCCACGGTTGATAAATCAGCCAACATCGCAATAGGTAAAGGTAATACAGCGAATATGGGTTCCATCAATATGAAAAATGCTAAAATTGATGGAAAAGTTATGAACAAATCCAAGGTGAGCAAATCAGCTAATATTGCCATTGGTAAAGGAAATGTTGCAAATATGGGCTCCATCAACCTCAAAGGTGGAACGGTAGGCAAAACCGGTGTTATTATCAATAATTCCACAGTTGATAAATCAGCCAATATCGCAATTGGTAAAGGAAATGAAGCCAGCATGGGTTCAGTACAGGTTGAATAACAGAGTATATAAGAAGAGTCTGGCCTCTTCCCGGTGACGTGTTTTTCAAGCGTTACCGGCGAAGAGATTTGTGTGGCAGCAGATGACCTGGCAGTAATTTTCAATAGTATTTAAACTTTTTCGAAGAAAGAGGCTGGCATGAAAACATTACATTTTATAACCCTGATACTCTTTTTTGCCTGGTTTTTTCTGGTTAGCCCCGCTGTCAGTGGAGATCTTGATGATGGAATATCCAAATTCACAGATGATGGTATTTCAAAATATGATGATATGGGCAAGGCCGACAAGAATATCAAATTTATTGTACTCAATGCAAAAAGCAAGGCAGCAATGCTCAAAGGTGACAAGGACAAAACCGGACAGAATTCAGGTAATGCAAACATGAATAGTGTTGTCCTGGGTGCTGGCAGTAAAGTAAGGGGTGATATTTATATCATCGATCAGAGTAAAGGACCCAAAACCAATATTGCTGATTAAAAAAACAGTATATGGCGTTTGTCGTTATTTTCTTTTTAACAGGAAGACTTGATATGATACCTAATAAAGCTGCAAATCTACTGATACTACTTCTGACAGGACTTTTTCTCAGCGCATGTGGAGAAATGAATCCTCAAAATGTTGATGTCAAACTGGAAAAAGGTGCTCCCGTAGAGAAGATTACATCGTATTCTGGAGCTTTACTGGATCTGGGTCTGATGTCAGAAATTTATGATACTGGTGTTATGAAGGTTCAGAGTCAGGATATTGCCGATGAGACCGGTACTGCCCTGACGACTGGTGGTGAAATCCAGAGAAATATCACGGAAATTATGAAGAGCACACTAAATTCGATTGGAGGGAATGTCGTATTTATCGAATATGATCCGACCTATATTCAGAATCAAATGGTTTCCGGCTACAGTAATTTTGATAACAAGGCGATTCCTGATGTCGTCATCACCGGTGGAATTACAGAATTTGATCGAGGGCTTGAGACCAGGGGTAAAGGAACGAATGCGGATGCTGAAGCAGATCTCACGGGAATGCCTGACTGGCTGCCATCTCAAACCGTTGGTGCCAGTTTTGGTGATACCGGAAAACGTGGCAAAGCGCGTATTACACTTGATTTTAATTTAAAAGACTTCCAGACCCTTGCTGGCATTTCAAGAATGACAACGACGAACAGTATGGAGGTGTACAAAGGGCTGCAGGAACGAGAACTTGGTATCACTCTTTTTGGACCGACCTTTGGCCTGAAAGGGACAATTAAAAAGGTGCAGGGCCGACATGAAGCCGTCAGATTGCTAGTTCAGGTAAGTATGGTTCAGATGATCGGTAAATATTTAACATTGCCGTATTGGCGTTTGCTTGGCGATGACAGTCGTCCTGATAAGGTTGTTCTCGATTCGATTTCTGACACATACTACAGGATGGGCTCGGAAGATCGTATTGGGGCTGTGCAGCAGTGGTTGACACTTCATGGCTATGATGTTGAAATTAACAATAAACTCGATAGCAAAACTCAGGCCGCACTGAAGAAATTTGATCCGGCATTGGCGGGGGACGGCAATGAACTCAGTGAGGAACTGTTTTCCAGGATCTACCTGACAATCCCGATAACCCATAAAGCTTTTGCGAATAGACAGAAAATAAACAACTATTTTGCTCAACTTCAGCAGTCTCAAATTGAAGAGCAAAACAGAGCTGCAGCCCAAGCACAGGCCCAAGCACAGGCCCAAGCGCAAGCACAGGCCCAGGCCCAGGCACAACAAACAGCAGTTGCAGTAGAGCAGGTTCAACAGGTTGCACCTGAAGCTGTGGCAGAGGTTCAAGTTGAAGTCGCACCCGAGCCCGTCCAGCAGAAAGTGGCTCCCGTGAGAAAGCAACCGAAAAAGTTTGGCCGTCAACTTTCCGCTGATGACTGGTAATAACTGAAGGCTCTTGGCGATCAAAATAAAATTTTGAAGAGGTGAAACTAAAATGATGATTATAAAAAAAGTATCTGTCTTTCTATTGATTGCTGTTTTTGTCGGAACGGGTGCTGCATGGGCAGGAAATAAAAAAATAATGTCAACTAGGGCCGCAAGGGTTCTTGCAGAACGGGCAATCGTTGAATCCATTTATGGCCTTAAAATCAGGTCAACGGAAGAAGTTGTTGATATGGTTGCTGCCAGTTTTGTTGGAAAAACTGAATCGAAGACGAGTGCAGACATACAAGGTATTAAGATTGACGAGGTCGTCTATGATGCCGAAAAAGATATTGCCCAGGCGACAGCGAGTATCAGTCTGGATCAGATAACGAATATTGACGGTATCGTTGTAGATCTAAAAGGGAAAACCTTTAGAAGAGTGGCATTTGCCACCTCCACCCCGGCAAATGCAGGGCCGATTCGGGCGTTGAGGGCGGCGGAACTTGATGGGTATAAAAATCTCGTTAAAACTGTTGTTGGCTTTACTCTTGAGAGCAAAACAACCGTCGAAAACTATTTGCTGACGTCGGATGTGGTTAAAGTAAAAGTTATGGCTACTACCTACCTTGCCGATCTCGTGGATTATGGATGGGATGAGGAGGGCAATGCTTTCGTAAAGTTTAAAGTGGTCGTTAAAGATATAGAGGAGATGCTTGGCACTACAATTCCCGGTGCTGGTGAAGTGGTCGAGGTGGAGGGGCATGGTGCGTCTGTAGATGATTTTGCAGAGGCGAATAAGCAACAATAATGTAACTTTCTCCATCAATAATCGAATCAGATGGGATCTGTTTTCCGTCTGATTTTCTTTCTGAATTCAAGGTTGACTATGAAAACTAAAAATACAATATGGCGGGAACGGCTCCTGTTCTTTTTTCTTGGTGCGATAAGTCTTGGAATTGGTGGTCTTCTTCTGGGTGCAGCTTCTGATTACAACGCATCGACCCTGAATTATGGGCGATATCAGATTTCCTCGTGGGCGACACGATTGGACCAGAACAGTGGAGCTGTCGGAGCATTTGTTATGGATACTGTTTCAGGTGAAACTAGAACGGTATATATGCGTACATACGGTAAACCACCGGCAAGTAGAGCCGTTAAAAATGACCTGAAAAAATCGTTTCATTCTATTGACTGAAGCAATAACAATATTGAGGCCCGTTTTTTACGGGCCTTCCTTGCTCCTGTCTATGTTATGCGTTATAATTTAACAAGCTTTACTAAAAGCCAGAAATCCCTGAATGTTCAATTTGCAACGAATGGAAAAACACATACTCTGTGGTGATATTATGACTTCGATTCCTTTTTCCGGAAAATATAAAAGTATTGTTACGGGTGCAGCTCTTATCCTTACGGGTTTTACCCTGTTTCCCGCACCGCCCGTTCTCGCCGGATCGAATATTAAGGGAGCTGTGTTGAATATTCCAACGAAGATCGAAAAGGATGTCAACATTGCTATCGGCAAAGATAATAAGGCGCGTCAAACATCTATTGTTTTAAAGAACATAGATGCGATGGGTATAATAAAAAACAAGGTTAAAAGTAACCCCAGTGTCAATATTGCCATCGGCAATAAAAATGAGGCGAATCAGGATTCGATAGTAGCCGAAGGTGGGAAAATTAATGGTGTCGTGATAAACGACGTTGACACTAAAAATGCAGCAAATATAGCAATTGGTAATGAAAACACGGCTAATCAATCTTCGATTTCTCTGAAAAACAGCGATATAAACGGAGTTGTCTCGAATAAATCCAGGGGGAAAAACCTGGTCAACGTTGCTATAGGCAATAAAAACGAGGCGGATCAGGCTTCGATCAGGCTGGAAGGGAGTAAACTGAACGGGGTCATTATTAATGACTCTGATGGTAAGAATCTTGTCAATATTGCCATTGGAAACGAGAATAAAGCTGCCCAGAATGCAGTGATATTGAAAAATTCTCAAGTGAACGGGGCTGTTATAAATACGTCTAAAGGAGATAATCTCGTTAATGTTGCCATCGGCAATAAAAACAGAGCAGATCAGGCCACTGTTCGAATTAAAGGCAGCAAGGTCAATGGTGTTGTGGTGAACAGCTCCGAAGGCAAGAACCTTGTCAATGCGGCAATAGGAAATGAAAACACAGCAATACAAGCATCAACATCGCTTAAGAATTCAGAACTCAATGGTGCGACAATCAATATTTCCCGCAGTGATAATGCGGTTAATGCTGCCATTGGCAATAAAAATGTGGCGACTCAAAGTTCCATAGATCTCCAGGGCAGTAAGGTTAACGGCGCAATCATAAATACCACAACAAGCAAGAATCTTGTTAATGCTGCGATTGGGAACGAAAATACGGCATCCCAGGCTTCCGTTGTTGTTAAAGGGTCACAGGTAAACGGTATTGTCGTTAATTCTACGGTTGGCCAAAACGGAATCAATGCGGCTATTGGCAATAAGAGCACTGCTATTCAGTCTACAGTTGGAATCGAAGATTCCAAAATTAATGGTGCTATCATTAATACATCTGCTGCTAAGAATTCGATTAATGCAGCAATTGGCAATGAAAGTAGTGCCGCTCAGGCATCCACCATAATTAAAGGTTCCCGGATAGACGGCGCAACCATTAATACGGTGGTGGGAGATAATGCAGTCAATGTGGCCATAGGTAATAAAACAACGGCTGATCAATCTGTTATCCGGGTGGAGAACAGCACGGTTAAGGGTGCGATTATTAATACATCCGCCATTCAGAATGCGGTGAATGCGGCAATTGGTAATGAAAGCTCGGCTACTCAGGCTTCAACTATAGTCAAAGATTCGGAGATCAGAGGTGTAACTGTTAATACAGCAGTAGGTCAAAATGCATTGAATGTGGCAATTGGAAATAAAACTCATGCGACACAATCCTCTATTAAGCTTGGAAGAACGAAAATTGATGGCGCGGTTATCAATACTTCTGCAATCCAGAATGCCGTTAATGTGGCAATCGGCAATGAGAGTTCAGCAACCCAGGCTTCAACCGTAATGACGGATTCACAGGTGAAGGGTGCAACAATAAATACTGTGGTTGGACAGAATGCGTTGAATGCGGCTATTGGAAATAAAACCCATGCAACTCAGTCTTCAATAGTACTCGATAAGACCAAAATAAAGGGAGTTGTAGTTAATACATCCGCCATCCAGAATGCGGTGAATGTGGCCATAGGAAATAAGAGTACCGCAACTCAAGCTTCAACCGTCATGAAGCAGTCAGAGGTTGAAGGGGCTACCATAAATACGGTTATTGCCCAGAACGCTGTGAATGCGGCGATAGGCAATAAAACTGAAGCAACTCAGGGTTCTATTATTCTGGAAAGAACAAAAGTTAAAGGTGCAGTTGTCAACTCAATGGCTGCTCAGAATGCCATTAATGCAGCCATAGGTAATGAAAGTTCCGCCACCCAAGGGTCTGTGATCATGAAAGGCTCTGAGCTTAAGGGTGCGGTTGTCAATACCCTCGTGGGACAAAATGTGGTGAATGCTGCCATAGGTAATAAGACGGAGGCCAATCAGGTCTCAGCTATTATTGAGGACAGCAAAATTAAGGGAGCTGTTGTCAATACCGCAATTAACCAGAACGCCATCAATGCAGCAATCGGTAACAGGAGTTCTGCTTCCCAGACATCTACAATCATGAAAGGTTCTGAGCTTGAAGGCGTTATTGTCAATACATCGCTTGGACTGAACACTGTGAACGTGGCGATCGGTAACCGGTCTGAAGTTAACCAAGCCACAACAAAACTCAAAGATAGCAAAGTGAAAGGTGCCATTATAAATACCTCTGTTGGACATAGCATGGTTAATGTCGGTATAGGTAATGAGACAAAGCTTAATCAAATCAGTTCCGTTCTGGAGGGGAGTGATCTGGAAGGTGAAGTCATTAACAGCGGCATCGGTATTGGCGCTATAAACCTCGGTATGGGGAATAAAATAAGGGGTAATCAGGCTTCTCTTACCGCAAAAGATACCGAAATCAAAGGGACGATTGTGAATACCGCTGGTGGCGGTGCAGTCAATCTCGCCATCGGTAACAGGATTAATACAAATCAGGCGGCGGTTACTGCTGATTCATCAGCCATTGGTGGTACTGTCGTTAACACTGTTGTGGGTGCGGGTGCAAATCTTGCCATTGGTAACAGGATAGATGCCAATCAGGCTGCGGTAACCATGAAGGGATCTGAACTGGAGGGAACTGTCGTTAATACTATCGCAGGCGCAGGTGCGAACCTGGCTATTGGTAATGAAATAGATGCCAATCAGGCGGCAGTTAACATGAAGGGTTCCACTCTCAAAGGTACCGTTACAAATACTGCAGGAGGCGTTGCGGCCAATCTTGCATTCGGTAGTAACATCGATGCTAACCAGGCTGCTGTCAATATGAAGAACTCCAACGCAGAGGGTACCATTGTCAATACTGTTGGGGGTGCAGCTGCAAATCTGGCCTTTGGCAACAAGATTGAAGCCAATCAGGCTGCAGTTAATATGAAAAACTCCACACTGGAAGGCACTGTTGTTAACACGGTCGCAGGCGCAGGTGTGAATCTTGCCGCCGGTAACAACATTGAAGCGAATCAGGCAGCTGTGAATATGAAAAACTCAACGCTCAAAGGGACTGTAACAAATACAGCGGCCGGAGCGGCAGCCAATCTTGCCTTTGGTAACAATATAACCGCCAACCAGGCGGCCCTGAGCATGGAAGAGTCCACCCTGGAAGGTAGTGTTACCAATACGGTTGCAGGTGGTGCGATTAATATGGCTGGTGGTAATAATGTGGAGGCAAATCAGGGTGCTGTGAGCATGAAAAATTCTACATTGAAGGGATCAGTTGTCAACACAGTTGCCGGAGGTGCTGCGAACATGGCTTTTGGTAATAATTCCAAGGCAAACCAGGCCGCACTTGTTATGAAGAACAGTACCGTTAAGGGCTCAGTCAGCAATACAGTTGCCGGGGTTGCTGCGAATATGGCGTTTGGTAGTGGCGCTGAGGCCAATCAGGGAGCAGCTATTCTCAATAACAGCACTGTTGAGGGGAATATTACCAATAAAGTTGTTGGAGCCGGTTTGAATATGGCCATCGGTGGTGGTGCTATAGCTAATCAAGGCGCTGCTAAAATAGATGACAGCAAGGTTAAAGGCAGTATTAGCAATACAGTGGCCGGCGGTGCTGTTAACCTGGCTCTTGGTAGTGGCGCTGTTGCCAACCAGGGTGCTACAGAGCTGCACGGTGCTGATGTTCGCGGGGATATTACCAATAGAGTTGGTGGAGCTGCAGTAAATCTCGCACTTGGCAGTCAAGCAAAAGCCAATATGGGTGCGACCGTTGTCAATGGTGGAACTGTAAATGGCAGTCTGACCACCAGGGTTGGTGGTGCCGCTGTGAATGTGGCTCTTGGACATGCCAAAGCAAATTCAGGCGCAATTGTTATCGGCAGCGGCAGAGTCCGAAGTGCTTCCGTCTATTCCGGGACAGGAATTGTGATAAATGATGTGGAGTCACCGCTCAGTTTTGGTATGAATCTCAATGTCGCAACCGGTGGACATGAGTCAAATAAGAACTCTGTCGTTGTTGGCGGTGAATAATGTGTATTTTCAGTGTTCCAACAATGTTGCTTTATCAATGTCTCAAATTATTCTGATTTTGTAGACTAATTTTAAGTTTATTTATCCACCGTCAACATTCTTGCCTTGGATGGCAGGCCGGTCTTGCCGTTTTCGGCTCTATAGAGAATGCGGTACTGCACCCGGCCTGATCGTGGTAGATCTGCGTCGATAAACTGGGCGCTGTCTCTGATATTATCAGCGACATTGATCCATAGGTCTTTTTCATTTTCGCGACGATGGATGGAGGCCAGCAGCTGGCTGGGTGGTTTTTTAAAATCAACCACCATATGGGGGAACGGTTCTGGTTTGAATGTAACTTTCGGTCGACCCGCTCGTGGGATGTCCGGGGCATCGACTCTGACATAGAGTTTATTGGACGGCTCACTTCTTCTTTTATCTTTACCGATGGCAATGAGCTGATACCAGTAATCTTCACCGGGCTTGACCCTTTTATCCTCAAACTCAGTTTTATTACCACCTATAAACTCACTTACAATCAAGCCTTTTTTATCCCGGAGGCTGATGCCTCTTATAACTAAAAATTCGTCGGTTCTCTTTACCGGTTCCGATCTCATAAATTTTAGGGTTACAATACCTTTACTGCTGCGAATATCTTTTAGATAAGGTGGAGGAATACGGGGATTGCCAAGCAGGGTAACGCTAACATCCTTACTGGGTTTACTTTTCTTATTATCAAAAGCCACGGCAATAACCCTGTAGCTGAAATCGCCAAAGTCATCCAGACCAATCCTGTCCTCATAGTTTGGGGACGTAAGGAGCACACCATTCATTCGGCCCCAGTCATCAGCACCTTTGGGCTGTTTTTCAACAATATATCCGGCAACCGGCGCGATGACGGGCTCCCAGGATAAATAAACC
This sequence comes from uncultured Desulfobulbaceae bacterium, assembly GCA_947311315.1. Taxonomy (GTDB): domain Bacteria; phylum Desulfobacterota; class Desulfobulbia; order Desulfobulbales; family Desulfocapsaceae; genus Desulforhopalus_A. The sequence goes on from CAMZKN010000061.1 coordinate 63,239, forward strand.
CTGGTCGGTTTGACTTTTGCCTGGAGCCTATGGGGTGAGGCTGGCCTGCCGCCGGTTTTGGGGATGCCTGCACTACTAAAAGACGGCTTACCCAGCCGGCCTCTTGGGTTGACTGATCGAATCCGGTAGTAGTAGGTCAATCCGGGGGTCACCCATTAAAAGGCCCCTTGTCAAGGCAAATACCACCCCATTGAGAAAAAAATATTGTTTTTTCCCTTGGAAGGGTTTTGTTAAGTTACTTG
>CAMZKN010000062.1 GCA_947311315.1 uncultured Desulfobulbaceae bacterium
TCGCACGGTCACATTTGCCGGTATAGATGGGCTATAACTGGCAAATGTGCCTGCACGAATATGGAGCACTTGTGAACAGTTACAGTTCAGAGGTAATAAAAACATAGAGTTATAAAATTTTATCAGCAACCATAAAGAAACCAAAAGGGCCGGATCGAAGAAAACTTCGATCCGGCCCTTTTGGTTAGAACTTTTATAAAAGCAAAAACGACCAGTGCATAAAGTTGCATCCCGGAGAAGATGTGTCCCTTACAGAGGTCGCTTTTTCAATTTTTCATACCCCGCCCGGGGGTGGGGTATGAATTTATTTTACGAGCAGGGTTACCCCATATCAACCGGAATGTCGCCAAGGCCACGATCGATATCAGTTTTAATCCCTTCTATACTTTTGCTGCCGCCATCTTTTTTGACGGTAAGGGTGTAGCTTCTATCATCGGCAAGATTCTTAAACCAGAAATCACCGAAGTTTGAAGTTGTTTCAGTGAATTCTTCACCGGATTCCTCATCCTTCATGATGCAGGTGGCACCGATAAGAACTTCCTGGGCCGCTGGATCATAAAGGGTACCGGCAACAAACTTTTTCGGTAGTCCTTTGTAATATACCCGTGACTTGGTTCCGGCTTCAGGATTGAGAAATTCAGCATCTTTGATGAAATCGGCGAAATCCTCTTCTTCTCCGAATTTCAGAGCTTCTGTCGGACATTGATCAACGCAGCGGGGCACTGTCCATTCTGGATCGTTATCGAGCAGATGGGTACAGCCTGTACATTTCTGTGCAATATTCAGCTGCTCATTGAAAAAGATGGAATCATGGGGGCAGGTGTCAGCGCAGAGTTTGCAACCTGTGCATTTTTCCGGATCAATGATAACGATGCCGTCATCACGTTTATAGATAGTGTCAGCCTTGCACTCTTCTATACACGGTGCATCATCACAGTGATTACACATAAAAGGTGTGTAGCTTACTTTGACGTGTGGTACATGACCCCGAATTACTTCTGTTATGCCAATCCAGAATTGTCCTGTGTCAGGCTGCGGCTTGGCATAAGGTGTCCAGTCGTTGGCTACATGCTCGTCTTTACAGGCGATCTGACAGCAGTAGCAGCCGTTACAAATCGAGAGATCTACAGTAAATACTTTCATTATTTTTTCCCTCCGTCAACAATCCAGGCATCTACACGAAGGCCTGCTGCCGCATCATACTTTCTATCAAAGGCCTCAGGGAAATCGCGTCTCCACTGATCCATCTCTTCACCCTTAACCTTTTGTACTTCAACAAGATAACCACCACCAATCTGACCGACACAGTTTTCTGAAGTAACCGCACCGGGTGTAATGGTGTTGATTGCTCCACCGCGCTCGATTTCACCGGTTTTGATCGGATCGTGTCTTGCACCGTGATCCACATAGGCAACGCCAGGGCGGACACGTTCGGTTACATATGCACCAGCAAGAACGATGCCACGTTCGTTGAAGACCTTAACAATGTCTCCTGATTGAATGCCGCGTTTTTCTGCTTCATTGGGATGCATCCAGCATGGCTCATATTTGTAACCATCCGGGCCGGTAACCTTCATGGTTGGAGTCTCACGTGTCCAGGTAATATCATCACACTGGGCGTGTACACGCCATCTGCCGTGGTTGGACATAATCAGCAGTGGAAACATCTTGGCGCGATGACTTGACATTCGTTCATCATGGTTATGACTTTTCTCGACCCATTTTGGAATCGGGCCTCTTTCCTTATCGTGAGGGTATGCCTTGGCGAGGGCTTCAGAGTAGAATTCGAGTTTTCCGGTGGGCGTATTGAGTTTATGTTTTTCCGGATCTTCATAAAATTCACGGAATCCTGGAGGATCCTTTTCCCAGTCTGGAGCAGTGTTGTAAATCCAGTAACTTTTCTCTTTGAGCTGTTCCCAGCTGACGAGTTTTTCGCCACCCATATATCCCCAGATATCCTTTTGCAGATCCGCAATGGTTTTGCCGCCTGTCATCTGTTCTTCCATGCCTTCAAACTGCTTGGCTACTTCAAGAACGCATTCGGCATCACTTTTGGATTCGCCAATAGGCTCGATGGCTTTCTCTGTGAGCATAATGTTGGGTTGCATGGTACCCTGGCGGATATTGGTGACGATGTCATCAACTTCCAGATGTGTGTTGGCAGGAAGAACGATATCCGCATAGAGACAATCATTTTCAAACCACGGATGCTGGGCTACAAAGAATTCAATCTCGGGGCTCTGCATGGCAAGTTCAGTTTCATGCCCGAAGTTCCAGCAGGTAATGCGACATGGGCTGTCAGCCCAGATCATGTGAATTCGTGATCCTTTTTCCTCTTTGGCAATTGGGAAAACGTAGTGCTCGAATTGATCGTGGGTTAACGCATTCTGGGCCCCGGTTCCTCTGAAAGTAATTGGTTCATCTGAGAGAATGGCGTTTTGAATAAGAGTCTTAGGGATAACCTGGTTTTGCCATGCACTGACCGCACTGAGTACGGGAAGGGCAATGCGCTCTTCAATTTCAGGATTCCAAAAGAAGGTACCGCCGAGTCCTTCTGCACGTGGCAGACCAAAGTAGGTAAACTGATGCTGATGAACACCCGGGCCGCCAAGTCCCTGCATGCCGAGAAGAATACACTCGAGACGTGCCGGTTCGTGGGCGAAGGGGCCACGAATGAAGCCGCCGCCAAAATAATGGGCAATTGAAGTTGTTTTATCGGCGAATTCGCGGGCAAGTGCTTTGATTGTCCAGACAGGCACTCCACATTTTGGTGAAGCCCAGGCAGGACTCTTTGGCACATTGTCTTCTTTGCCGAGAACATAGTCAGCAACCTTATCCATGCCGACGGTGTGGGTTTTGACATATTCCTTGTCGTAGGTACCTTCGGTGAGCCAGGTATAAATAATGGCTAGCTGGAGAGCCGCATCCGTATTGGGTAGAACCGGAATCCATTTATCAGCGTGGATTGCGGTGCCGTAGTTACAGTCGGGACAGATGTACACCTGCTTGATACCAACTTCTGTAAAGTAGTAGCAGAGTCTACTGGCAAACTGACCAACAAATCCCCATGGGGTGGTCTCAGGGTCACAGCCCCAGAAAAGTACCATGTCAGAATGCTCAATGGTATCTTTGACAATATTTGCAGCCGGATACATAATTCCCTGTGCACCCTGGCCCCATACATGTTTTGCGCCCCAGTACCAGCCTTCCCAGCTGTCAGGATTACGTACCTGAAGGGTGAAACCACCAAGGTATTCCAGAAGAACGCCTGGATGACCATGCGGAGTGTTGATAGTCTTACACTCACCATGACCATCACCCTGCATCAGAATGGCGTTGTAACCATATTTGTCGTGTATTCTCCTGATTTCATCGGCGATATATTTACTGGCTTCGTCCCAGGAAATACGCTCAAATTTACTATTACCGCGATTCTGGGGGTTACGGTCTCCATTTGGATCCCAGTCAACACGTTTCATTGGAAAAGGTACGCGGTTGGGGGAATAGACACGTTTTTTGTAGGCAAGTGAAAAAGGACCAGGTAGGGATTTCCAGGTTGGTTCAATGGTTTTACCGTCCCGTTCCATCTTCCACTGCCGGACGTCTTCCTTCTTGTACTTCCAGCCGTACTGCATCGGACGAATACGGACAATCTTGCCATTTTTGACGTCTACCATTCCTTCGGAACCACCACCGAAGTAACCGCCAAGGCCAAGTGACCTTAAGACTGTCTTGTCTTTAGTTTTGATTGGTTTCATCGATACGTATCTCCTCTGTTTGAAAATTCACTGCTCAATAGTAGCCAGTGGTCGTATTAATCAATGTAAAACGTGGGGCTATCGGCACCAAAAAATAAAGTTCACTGGGGATGCCCCGTCTGTCGATGCATCTATGAATGCAAAGCCTCAGCTGTGCATGAAACATTACATGCAATCAAGAAAGTGAACAAAAAAATCCATATCTCCGATTTTCTCTATTCAATTTTTCTTACTTTACATGAAATTTGCGGGGTGTCAATAACTATTTCTGCTCTCATTTCATGCAGGAAAATGTAATTTTAATGGGTTACTGGTGAGAATTGTTGGATTTCCTACATACATGGTATGTAATGAGTTAAAAGCTATTGGTGGCCTTTTCTTCTTGCCAGGATACGTTTGCCTGTAGGACATGGATTTTCACAGGTTTTGCAGACACCGGAACAGCGACTGCCTCCTCTGGAACCACACCCGTAGCCACAAGTGCCACATCCCATGGGAGGGTGGATACCATTGCCGCTAATACGAAAACTAAATCCATCGCTGTCAATAGACAGCGGGCCGTACTGCTTCATTATTCTCCGCTCTATGATATAACTGACACCGTCAATTTCGTGGAACTCGTCGCTTGGCAGGGCTTTTTCTATTGCAACCCCAAAGGATCGCATACCGCATCCTCCCATTTTGACAAAGATTCGCACCGGAAGTTTTTCTTTGTCCTTAAAATAATCAGTCATTGCTTTGGTGGCTTCAGGAGTAACTTTAATCATTTGACCTCCATTGCTTGAAATTATTTGAATTGATTTTTCAATACAGCCTATTTAGTGTCTGAACGGAAACCTGCAAATTTTTTCAAGTTCAAGGCGGGTGATAATTTTAACTGCAGGAAGACATTAAGTATTATGAGGATTAAAATTTGAGCCCAACGAAGAAATTGGGAAAATTGGTGGTTTTCGGTCGGGCACTATTTACCAAAAGGACAGATTGGATATGTGCAGACCTTGCAGTCCAGGCAGAGTCCTCCGTGGCCAAGCTCGGCAATGTCTTTTCTTGTGATCTTTTCGCCGGTCAAAACTCTTGGATAAATAAGATCCAGTATCGTTCTTGCGCTGTACATTCCGCAGGCGGGAATACCTAATATCGGTGTTTTTCCAAGGTAGGCCACCATAAACATGGCACCAGGCAGAACCGGTGTGCCGTAAACGATATCGTGAATACCAATTTTTTTCAGGGCATGCCGTGTGCGATCATCGGGATCTACGCTCATGCCGCCTGTGGTAATCAACAGATCTGCGCCGTTGTCAAGTAAACGTCTTGCGGCTGATGCAATTTTCTCATCGTCATCGGGCAGGAAAACAACCTCAAGAATTGTTCCTCCAAGTTCTTTGACCTTTTTGGTAATGACGGCTTCAAATTTATCTTCTATCAACCCGTTAAAAACCTCATTACCGGTTATCATGACACCGACGCTTGATTGTGCGATTGGTATGACTCTTAAAATGGAATCCGGTGAGGTTTTAGCAGCTTCAAGAGCAATGTCTACGTTTTTTCTGGAGACTACCAGTGGGATGGCGCGTGTTCCGGCAATTGTCATGCCTTTTTCCACAACACTGTTTGTGTGTCGGGTTGCGCACATGACATCGCCCTGCATGTTGAATTGCAATAATGCCTCTGTGTCTATTTTGAGTAATCCATCGCGGCTGGCAGTGATGGTAATTTTGCCTTCTTTTGGTGGTCCGTCCCAGCCTACGCCCTCACCGCACAATGCTTTTGCAATAACTCCAGCAGCCTCATCTTCATGCATTTCATCCGCTTCTGGTTTGAGGACATAGAGGTGGTTTTTGCCGAGTCTGCGTAGATGGTCGAGATCCTCGTTTTTAAGTATGTGTCCTTTTGAAAAGGCAGGCCCTTTAAATTCGCCTGCGCGAATTTCTGTGATATCATGGGCCAGAGGAAAACCAACTGCTTCTTCTAAACTTACTACCTGTTTCATTGCTTCTCCTCTGGGGAAATGTCATCTGTGTCAGGAAACGTGTATGGTTTCAGCTGTTTAAAATAACTTTTATTACTGCATGGGACGCAGATTGTCTGATTTTCAGAATACGTTTCCTTGCCGTCACGCACCTTTTGTCCGCATATGTCACATACTGCATGTTGCCTTGGTGGGCCGGGCATGTCGGTTTCCGGAAGGTCTACCTGAACCTGTTGCACATCGAACAGAAGTTTCTCGGGCATATTCTGGTAGCCGATGAGTTGCTGCCGTTGTGGTGAGGTTTCCAGTGGTGCGTATTGTGTGGCGTAATCGCGGGAACTTTCCGTCGAGACAACACGATAGGCGATGTTGGTGTCGAGATTGATAAAAGTGGCTGCATTAATGCCATAATCTTTAAATTTTAATGTTCGACGTCCCAGCTGACATCCCGTAACACTGGCAATTGCATCAGTTGCACAACGATCAATCTCAACATACACAATAAGTTTTTTGCGAAATTTTGGGTCTTTAGGGTCATCGATTCCGACAAGGCGGCAGCCCAGCATTGCCATGCGGACACCGATGACCTGCCCGGCACAACAGTGCCCGTGTTTTTTAATTGATTCGTCGAGTAATTCCTGAAAAGTTGTCATGGTTAATGCACTCCGTATTGGGGACTGGCAGAATGTGCCAATCGCTATGGTAGTTGTACAGTAATACTCCGAAGCCTCTCGTCAACCTCATCTTTTAAACCTTCTGCAAGCTGGCAGAAAAAATCACTGAGGTCATGGGCAAATGGTGTAAGATCGGCTCCTCCCCCGTCGCGGCCCCCTCTATATGCCTGGACAAGAGAATGGCCGAGAACGTTTTCCATATCCTGGATAGCTCCCCGCATCCGTCTATAGGAAATACCTGTTTCCTGGGAGGCGCGCATTATGGAATTATTGCTATGGATGGCCTGCAGCATAGCCAGGCGACCTTCTCCCATAACCGGCTGACCTCCGGCTTCAAGCCATATCTTTGATTTGAGCTGCCAGTCCATTATCTTAGAGCAATATCCTTGTGGTGAAGTCTAAAAAAGGAGAGTTCATTGCATGATATATTGCATACAATGATCAGTATGTCAAGATAAATGGGTGGTTCATGTAATCTGCTGAGCTGTGTGCTCGGAAAAGCCTGCTTGGCCAAAAGTTCGCTGGTTGACATGCTATTAAATATGTAATAAATAGCGTGTGGTGTATTGCGTTTAATCAGTTGTTTGTCTTAAAAATGGAATGGTAGGGACTTTTTATTATATAGGGAGCATTTTTTTGAAGAAACACAGTAACCTTACTCTTAAGGTGTATCAGCGGATAATTGAACTTATGCTCAATTACGAGATTGTCCCGGGACAGCGCCTGGTTTTTATAGATTTGGCGAAACAACTCGGAGTCAGCAGGACGCCTGTCAATAACGCGCTCAGCATTCTTGCCCAGGAGGGGTATCTCGATTTTGTCCCTAACCAGGGATATTCTGTTCATAAGCTGACTAAGCAAGAGGCAGAGTTTCTCTTTGAGATACGTGAAGTGCTTGAGGTGGGTTTTCTCGGCAAAGCCATTCGTAATATGGACGATAAAAATATGAAGTGGCTCAAAAAGAGAAAAAATGATTATGAAAAAGCAATTTCCAGTCACGTTGACCGTAAGTTGTTTATTCTTGATACAGAATTTCATGCATCAATTCTTGATATGGTCGGAAACGATATACTCTCCGCACGGTACCGGGATATTTGCCAGAAAATTTTTCTCAGATTTCGAACCGAGGACTTGCGTTTGAATCGGATTTTGGATATAAAAATTGAGCATAATGATATTTTTGAAGCGGTCTGTGTAAGAGATGTGGAACGATCCAAAGATCTTGTGCGACTGCATCATAAATCTTCCCAACAGAATCTTTTTCCAATTATTTTTCCAACCGACTGAGGGTGCGGGCTATGCATATTCTGGTTACCGGTGGGGCAGGTTATATAGGCAGTCATACCTGTCTTGAGTTGCTGAATCTTGACCATAAGGTCACAGTAGTTGATAACTTGTCCAATTCAAGCAGGGAGTCTTTGCGTCGCGTTGAGGAGCTGACTGGTAAAACAATTACCTTTTTTGAACTGGATATCCTCGACAAGGCTGCTCTCGCGGAAGTGTTTGCACAATGTGAAACCCGTCTGGATGCGGTCATTCATTTTGCAGGGAAAAAAGCGGTGGGGGAATCCGTTGAAAAGCCATTGCTCTATTATCATAACAACATAGCGGGGACGCTTGTTCTCTGTGAAGTTATGGCAGCCCATGGAGTAAAAAACATTCTTTTTAGCTCGTCTGCCACGGTTTATGGTGATCCTGCAACGGTTCCCATTACAGAAGATTTTCCTCTTTCCTGTTCCAATCCTTATGGGCGCTGCAAGTTGATGGCGGAGGAGATATTAAGAGATCTTCAAGTTGCTGATAGTGAATGGAATGTATGTCTTCTCCGTTATTTTAATCCTGTTGGCGCCCATGAAAGTGGGAGAATAGGAGAGGATCCAAATGGTATCCCCAATAATCTTATCCCATATATCTCGCAGGTTGCAGTGGGTAAACTTGAGCAGCTTTCTGTTTTTGGTGATGATTATGGTACTGTTGATGGAACCGGTGTAAGGGATTATATTCATGTGGTTGATCTGGCACAGGGGCACGTGAAAGCGCTGGCTGCCCTGCGGGCACAATCAGGTGTTGTTGTCTATAATCTTGGTACCGGGAAGGGGTACAGTGTGCTCGAAATGGTTGCAGCTTTTGCCAAAACGTGTGGACGGGAGATACCCTATCGCATCGTTGGACGCAGACCTGGTGATATTGCGGCCTGTTATGCGGATCCGACCAAGGCATATACCGAACTTGGCTGGGAGGCCAGGTATGGTCTCGAGCAAATGTGTACAGATACATGGCGCTGGCAAAAAAATAATCCCCAGGGATATTGATTCCTGGTTGTAGTTCTTCTTAGTTGCTCGTTTCTTTTCTGGTTTGTTTCTGCTTGCCATAAATAATCTACAGTGCAGTATGGTTGTTTGTGGTAACCCGTTTTTTTTCTTAGAAGTATCATTATATTGGATGTTTGTCCGACATTGTGGTGGTTTATGTATTTTTTTTAACAAACACATAAAAAAAAGTGTGCGTATTATGCTAATAGTTCCGGCAATATGGCGCAAGTCCTTCTAGTTTGGCAAAAATCTCCTTGCACTTCGCAAAAAGTGATGGTAGTTTCTGTTGAAAATTTAAAAGAGGCACTGTTTGCACAATGCGACCAAATGAATATTCGACAATGATTTTTGGATGCGGGAACGTCATCATGGGTGATGATGGCTATGGTCCTGCAGTGGTTGACGAGTTGAATGCTCGTTATGATATTCCAGATAACGTACAGGCCGTGGATGTGGGTACTTGCGTGCGTGAATATCTCTTTGATTACCTTTTGGCGGAAGAAGGTCGTCCGGAAAAAATCATTATTCTGGATGCGGTAGATTTTCCGGATCGCGCCTTTGGTGAAGTGTTTCAGATTGTTCCGGATGAAATCCCTGCCAAAAAGATACATGATTTTTCTCTGCACCAATTTCCCACTGTTAATTTACTAAAAGAGCTTGAAGAGAATACGGGGATTCGTGTTCTTATTCTTGCCGCCCAGGTTGAGCATATTCCCGAAGAAATTGCACCGGGTCTGTCACCTGCGATGACGAAAGCCGTTACTGAAGCGTGTGAGAAGATTTCACAAATTCTTTCTATAAAAGCTAATCCTGATGCGTGAAGACGAGATTGGGATTAGTTCTTACTGAATATTTTTCTATTTTGAAGCTATAAGGAAAATATTTATTAGCAATTCTATGAGGTGGCCTTTTATGATGTACGAATTTAAAGTCGGCCAACTCGCAGAAGAATTTGGAGTTCATCGAAATACTATAAGAAACTGGATTAGTGGTGGAATTCTCCCTGCTAAAGAGGGCCCCGGCCGAAAGTATCTTATGAAATTTCATGATTACCATAAACTCTGCGAGAAATTTGGTCGTGAACCCCATGTCCATTCAACCAATCACGTTGATCCGAAGGCGCTTGGAGCGCTTGAAGAAACAGACCAGGTTCCGTTGGAAATTATAGGGACTAGGAGTCAACTTGCTGCGGATCCGTCCTGGGCAGATGCCTGTCTTACTTGTGGAACCTGTGCAAGTGCCTGTCCGATTTCAGGCGTTGATGGGCTTGATCCCCGAAAAATAGTACGCATGGCCGTGCTTGGGATGGATGAAGAGTTAATACAATCTTCCTGGCCGTGGAAATGTACCATGTGTGCCAAATGCGAAGAGTCCTGTCCTGCAAATATACAAATTGTTGCACTGATGCGTAAGATCAGGGGGACTAGGAAACGTTCAGAGGTTCCAGGGCCAATCCATAAAGGCGTACAAATGTGTCTGGAGCGGGGTAATAACCTCGGTATTCCCAAAGATGATTTCGTTTATCTCTGCGAAGAACTTGGTGAGGAGCTTGCCGAAGAGAGTTGTCCGGGATTCAAAACACCTATTGATGTACGCGGAGCCAGAGTGCTTGTAACGGTTAACTCAAAAGAGCCGTTTGGTGAACCGGACGATATGAAATGGTGGTGGAAAATTTTTCATACAGCCGGTGAATCATGGACAATTTCTTCTGAAAACTGGGAGGGTGTTAACTGGGGTCTCTTTTCCGGTGATGATGAATCAATGAAGACGGTTGTCGGGCGGATAGTCGACAACATGCGGAGGCTGAATTGTAAAGTTCTCCTCCTCCCCGAGTGAGGCCATGCCTACTTTGCAACCCGGTCCGGGTTGAACAGATGGTACCCAGATGCACTCAAAGAATTTCAAATTGTAACAGTCTTTGACCTCCTGCTTCAGTATATACAGGAAGGACGAATTCAGCTGGATAAATCAATCCACTCCGTTCCTGTTGCCTATCATGATCCCTGTAATTACGGACGTAAATCTCTTAAGACTTTCGGAAAGGCATATTTTGAAGAAGGTCGTGATGTAACAAAAGCGTGCTGTGAAGACGTCCGTGAACTCAATCCCAATCGGAATGGTGCCTACTGTTGTGGTGCCGGTGGTGGTGCTTGGGCTTTGCCTTATTCCGAAGAGCGGGTTTTTTATGGTCGTACGAAGGCACGGCAGATTACTGAGTCTGGGGCAAAACTTGTTGTCGCACCTTGCCATAACTGCCGGGATCAGATCATGAAATCACTTAACAAAGAATATGATCTCGGAATTGAGGTAAAGTATCTTTGGGAGCTCGTTGCTGACTCGTTGATTTTGCCGAAAAAATAACAAGACAGTTATAGTTGAGTTGGTGTTGTCTGGGATATGGGCAACAGCGTAACAAAAAAAAATGTTCTATTGCCCCGTTGTTTGGCGGGTAATAGTGCTTTTATAATCAAGAGGAGACACCTGTCATGCTGGACACAAAGAAAGTTGGGTCAGTAATGATTGTGGGGGGTGGCGTTACAGGGATGCAGGCAGCCCTGGATCTTGCTGATTCCGGGTACTATGTATACCTGGTTGAAAAGTCTGGCGCCATTGGTGGCGCCATGGCACAGCTGGACAAAACTTTCCCTACCAATGACTGCTCGATGTGAATAATCGCGCCAAAGTTGGTTGAGTGCGGTCGGCACTTAAATATAAAGTTGATGACCCTCAGTGAGGTTACTGCAGTTACGGGTATTGCTGGGGATTTTGATGTAACTGTTAAAGAATCCCCACGTTACGTTGACGTGGATAAATGTATTGCCTGTGGAGCCTGTACGGACAAATGTCCAAAAAAGGTGGATAGTGAGTATGAGGCAGGAACAGGAAAGCGTAAGGCAATTTATGTTAAATACGCCCAGGCGGTACCACTGAAATATCAGATCGATCCGGATTCCTGTATTCGTCTTAAAAAACCCGGTGCATGCGGTTTCTGTGAAAAAGTATGCGATGCGGATGCCATTAATTTTGATGATACCGAAAAAATCCATCAAATAAATGTTGGTGCCGTTGTTTTGGCACCAGGGTTTGAGGCTTATGACCCGACTGACGCAAAAGTATGGGGCTATGGTGTTAATCCAAATGTAATCACAGCCATGCAGCTTGAGAGATATCTCTCTGCTTCCGGGCCAACGGAGGGGCATCTGGTTCGACCGTCCGATGGCAAACCTGCGAGCAAAGTTGCATTTCTGCAATGTATTGGTTCACGTGATGAGAATCTTTGTGGCAACGGATATTGTTCTTCAGTATGTTGTATGTACGCTATTAAAGAGGCAGTTATTGCAAAAGATCATGTTCCAGGTCTGCAAACAACTATCTTCTATATGGATATGCGAACCCATGGTAAGGATTTCGATCTATATCTCGAACGCGCCAAAGAGGAATCCGGTGTACGCTTTGTGAGGTGCCGCGTCAATGGCGTAGAGACCGATGGGGCCGGTGGTGATCTGCGTCTCAGTTATGTTAATGAAGATGGACGGCAGATTGAGGAATTTTATGATGTTGTAGTTCTTTCTGTCGGCTTACAGACACCAAAACATGTGTTGGAATTAGCAAAAAACGCAGATATTAAACTGACCGCTGATAAATTTGCAGCTACTTCAGATTTTTCCCCGGTTCAGACTTCCCGTGAAGGGATTTTTACCTGCGGTGCTATTGCCGGGCCCAAAGATATTCCCCAGTCAGTTGTTGAAGGATCTGCCGCTGCAGCAGCTGTAGCCGACTTGTTGGCTCCGGCCAGGTTTGAATTTACAGCCGAACCATCTTTCCCGACGGAAAAAGATGTTTCCAAAGAAGAACCACGGATTGGTGTTTTTGTCTGCCATTGTGGTTCGAATATCGCTGGAGTGGTTGATGTTGAGGCAGTCGAAGAGTACGCTTCTACCTTGCCGGATGTTGTCTATGTTGAACGAAATCTCTTTTCCTGCTCTCAGGATACACAGGATATGATCGCCAAACGTATCCAGGAACAGAATCTGAATCGTATTGTTATTGCTGCCTGTACTCCAAGAACCCATGAGCCTCTTTTTAGAGAAACCCTAAAAGCCGCAGGTTTAAACGAGTATCTGGTGGAGATGGCCAATATCAGAAATCATAACTCCTGGGTGCATGGTGCAACACCGGATATGGCAACGGTGAAGGCCAAAGATCTTGTTCGCATGGCTGCAGCCAAGGTTACTTATGGTGACTCTTTGAAGCCTATTGGTGTCTCCATTACTCAGAAAGGTCTCGTTATTGGTGGTGGTGTCGCAGGGTTAACGTCTGCGCTCAACCTGGCTGAACAGGGTTTTGAGGTTCATCTGGTGGAGAGAACCGAGACCCTTGGCGGTAACGCCATGAATCTCAAGCATACCTGGTCCGGTGAGCATGTTGTGACTCAGGTTACCAAACTTATCGAGCGGGTTCTAGCGCACGATAAAGTCATTGTTCATAAAGAATTTTCCGTAACGCACGTTTCAGGTTTTGTTGGTAACTTTATCTCAACAATTACCGGTAAAGATGGAACGACCAAAGTTATTGAGCATGGAGCAGGTATTGTGGCCACTGGTGGTGACGAATATACCCCAAAAGAATATAACTATGACTCCATTACCAAGGTTGTTACATCTGTACAGTTTGATAAGCTGTTCGAGTTGAAAGAAAAGCATGTCAAGCAGTCGAGGAAATTTGTCTTTATCCAGTGTGTTGGTTCACGGGAAGGCGACTCCATGTACTGTTCCAAGGTATGTTGTACCCACTCAGTACAGTCTGCAATTGCGCTCAAAAAAGAAAATTCTGAACGTTCGGTGTATATTCTCTACCGGGATATGCGAACCTATGCTCAGCGTGAAGCTCTCTATAAAGAGGCTCGACAGCTTGGCGTAATCTTTATTAATTATGAATTACACGGCAAACCAAAGGTTACCGAAAATGGATCGGTAATTGATGTGGAGGTTTGGGATCATGTCCTGCACAGACCTCTGAAAATAGCTGCTGACATGGTTATTCTTGCAACAGCAATACGACCAAAAGAAGATGCCGCAGAGCTGGGTAAACTGTATAAAGTGCCTGTCGATGGACATGGCTTTTTCCAGGAGGCCCACGCCAAGCTCAGACCCGTTGATTTTTCAACCGATGGTATGTTTGTCGCAGGGCTTGCGCACTATCCAAAACCTATTGAAGAATCGGTTGCCCAGGCCCTTGCAGCTTCAGCAAGAGCTGCAACGCTCTTGTCAAAAAAATCTATTTCACTCGATGCAATTAAAGCAACAGTGGATGAGGACTACTGTGATGGTTGTGCTTTATGTGTAGATGTTTGTCCATATCACGCCATAACACTTGTTGACAAGGTGGGTGCTGATGGTGCTGATGGTAAGATTATTGTGGTGAACAAGGCCCAGTGTAAAGGTTGTGGCCTCTGTCAGGGTACCTGTCCTAAACGTGGCGTTTATGTGGCTGGCTTTACCATGCAGCAGATCAGTGCTCAGATTCAGGCGGCACTGGCAGTATAGAAATTGAAAATCCGCTCCAGGATGTTGTTTAGTTCTCCTTTGCCTGTCTGGAGTGGATTTTCTCTTTAATTTTTTTTATTATAAAAAGGAGTAGATCACATGAGTTTTGAGCCGAAAATTGTTGCATTTTGTTGCAACTGGTGCTCCTATGCCGCAGCTGATCTCGCAGGGACTGCCAGAATGCAGTATCCACATAATGTGCGGATAATCAGGGTAATGTGCTCGGGCATGGTTCATCCTGAATTTGTAATGGATGCGTTGGCCCAGGGGGCGGATGGAGTGATGGTACTTGGCTGACACCTTGGTGAATGTCATTACCTGGATGGTAATTATAAAGCAATGACCCGTTCTGATATGGTTGTTGAGCTATTGGAAGATTTTGGGTATGAGGCCGAGCGATTCAATTTGACATGGGTTTCTTCTGCTGAGCCGGATAAATTTGTTGAGGCGGTTACAGAAATGACTGAGCGAGTCAAAAAACTGGGACCTGTAAACAGTCAGGATGCCACTGTGGCATAAGGAGGAAATATGGGTGTAACTACTGCTATGGAGTGGTTGGGATCGTGTTCAGGGTGTGAAATATCCATTCTGAATATTGGTGAAGATCTCATTCCAATTATTACAGAAGCCCTTGAAATTGTCCATGCACCGGTGTTAATGGATCATAAGTATTTCGGACAGTGCGGAGAAGGGCTGACCCTGGAGATACCAGAGGCTGTTATCGGGATTGTAACCGGTGGCGTCAGTAATCACGAACATATTGAAGTCCTTGAGAAGATGCGGGAAAAATGCAAGGTGCTTATTGCTCTTGGAACATGCGCAACACATGGCGGAATTCCTGCCCTTATGAACGGACAGGATACTCGGCAGGGCTGGGAAGGAGTTTTCCAGACCTCAAGCACCGATCCCGGGGCATCTCTGCCGAATGTTGAAGTGCCTGCGCTCCTTGATCGTGTCTATGCATGCGATGAAAAGGTAAAGATTGATATGCAGCTGCCTGGCTGTCCGCCGAACCCTGCATTGATTGCCGAGGTTATTTACTCTCTGCTTGAAGACAGAGCGCCGGTTCTTCCAGGTAAAAGTGTCTGTGATACCTGTCCTACCAAGCGGGAAGGCAAGGGAGATGTGACGGAGGTGAAACGTTTCATCACCAATGTGGATTTTAAACCCGGTGCACCTATTGATGAGATGCGTTGTTTACTCGAACAGGGATATATGTGCATGGGGCCGGTCACTGCAGCAGGTTGTGTAAAAGATGGTAGCCCGAGCTGTATCAGTGCCAGGGTGCCGTGTCGTGGTTGTTTCGGGCCTGTTCGTAAAGGTGGCAACCAGTTACTTGATATGATGAATGCGCTTGCAAGTAACGGTATAGATTATAAATCAGTTATTGACCGCCGTTCAATGCTGAGATTTTCAGGAGCCCACGGGCAACTTCGACCGGTTAAAAAGCGGGTCGTGGAGGAGGATTAAAATGGGAAAGGTTCTAACTATTGCACCAGTTTCCCGCATTGAAGGACATGCCAAAATTGCCATACATTTAGGTGATGATGGTAATGTGGAGGATGCATTTCTCCATATCCAGTCCCTGCGCGGATTCGAAAAATTCATTGAAGGACGGCCTGCGGAAGAAGTGCCCCGTATTGTCAACCGCATCTGTGGTATTTGCCCGTGGATGCATCATCTTGCATCGAATAAGGCTGTTGATGGTGCCTTTGGCGTAACACCAACTGAGACCGGTCATAAATTGCGTGAAATGTGTCAGGTTATGGCGCATATTAATGATAAAATACTCCATTTCTTCTTTTTGGCAGCCCCCGATTTTGTTTTGGGGCCTGATGCCGATTATTCTGTCAGAAACGTAATGGGAGTTGTTAAAGCGGCACCGGAGCTTGCAACGCAGGTTGTAAAAATGCGTCAGCTTGGTCAGATGATGCTTGATAAGTTTGCAGGTAAAGCGATTCATCCCATTGCGGGTGTTGTTGGTGGTTTTGCCAAGCCGATGGTTGAGTCCGAAAGACTTGAGTTGCTCGAAGGCACCCGTACACTACTTGATTTTTCCCAGTATGCGCTTGATTTTGCAATTGAAAATGTTTTCGCTAAGTATATGGATGTGATCAGCGACCTGGGTGTGATCAAAACCGGTTTTCTTGGAACGGTAGACCGTGAAGACGGAGCGCTCCGTCTCTATGATGGCAAGCTGAGATTGATGAAGGGTGACGGCAGTTATGACGATTTTGAGGGTGCGGATTACCTTGATTATCTCGGCGAGCATGTGGAGCCATGGGGATATTCCAAAATGCCCTATGCAAAATCATGGGATGAAGGTTTTGATATGACTTTGTCCGCGCCAAAGGGTATTTATCGTGCCAACACTCTTGCCAGAATTAATGTTTGTGACAAGATTTCCACGCCAAAGGCCCAGGCCGCTTTGGAAGCGTTCAGGGAATCATTTGGTCGTCCTGCCCAGCAGACCCTGCTCTATCATTATGCACGTCTGATTGAATTGATCTATGCCTGTGAGCGAACTATTGAGTTGCTTGAGTGGGAAGGAATCACTGACACAAAAGTACGGGCCAAGGTTGTTCCCAAGGCTGGTAGGGGGGTCGGTGTGGTGGAAGCACCACGCGGAACTCTCATCCACGATTATGTAACGGATGATGATGGTTGTATTGTTTCAGCCAATCTGATAGTTGGCACAACTCATAATATAGCGCCAATGAATATGAGTGTTCAGCAGGCCGCAAAGACCCTTATAAAAGATGGTGTCTACAATGAGGGCTTGCTGAATCAGGTGGAGATGGCTGTTCGTGCCTACGACCCCTGAATGTCTTGCGCTACTCACCGCCTGGATGGCGGGATTCCAGTATCCGTAAGCATTATGAATAAGCAGGGAAAAGAAATAGACAGAATTGTGAAGTAAAAATTACTCACCCTCTGTTGTTTTTTTCCTCCGATAATGTAGTATACACAGTTAATTTGGATTTGCTCTTTCGAGGGCTTTTCCAGGATAAGCAGGAGGCACGATAATGCCAAAGACAAGAAGAACGCAGGTGCGAGCGGAGAATCCGAGCGGGGCCTGCGGTAAGCTTGATCATATGACTGTTGACGAATTGAAAGCGCGGGCTGTTGGTGATGAATTTGATGGAACCTGCCCGGCTTGTGGTCAGTTTCATCTGACCCGTGCCGAGATAGAAAAGATAGACAGTGAAAAAGTTGTAGAGTCAGAAAGTTATAAGATATTACAAAGTGAAGCAGAGGCCGCAAAAGAATAGCGGCGTGACATTTTCCTGAGTGTGAAGTTTTGAACCGGACGAAACATTTTTTGTTTCGTCCGGTATAAAAGGTATACTGAATGGAAGCCGTAAGCGTAGCGAAGGGTTTGGATCGTCAACAGGAATTGCTCGAAAAGATACACAGGCTTGTCGATCGGCCCATGCGACTGATGGTGGTTTGCGGTACCCAGAACAGAGCAATCCTGAAATATGATATTCGGCGGCAACTTCCCGAATATCTCGAACTTGTTGCAGGTCCCGGTTGTTCGGTCTGTGTTATGCCGGCTGGACATATTGATGCCTTTGTCAATGTTGCTGTACAGTCAGGAGTTATTACTGCTGTCTGTGATGATCTGCTGAAGGTTCCCGGCAGTAAGGAGTCTCTTGCCACAATAATGGATAAAGGTGCACGAGTGGAACTTATCCTCTCGCCTATGGACGCCCTTGATATCGCCAAACGGGAACCGGATTTTACCGTTGTTTATCCTGCGGTGGGTTTTGAAGCTACGGCACCAAGTGTTGCTGAGACTATCCTTGAAGCGGCTCGGCTGGGACTGGAAAATTTTTGTGTTATCCCGTCAATCAGACTGTTGCCGCCAACCATCGATCTGCTGATGCTTGATCCCGATCTCAATATTCGGGGCCTGCTCTGTTCCGATCATATCAACACCATTTCCGACACGGAAGCGTATACGGATCTTGCCAGAAAACATCATCTTTCCTGCTATATAGCCGGTTTTGAGTTGACCGATATCCTTGAGGGGATTGCCAGCCTGGTACAACAGATCAGGAACGGTGAGTCGCTTTTCGACGATACTTCCGCCTTTATCTATTCTTCAGCAGACACGAGAAATGCACGAAAAATGGTATCCGAGGTCTTTTTTGCTGTTGATACTGACTGGCGTGGCCTTGGAACTATAGAACAGAGCGGGTTTGTAATCCGTGATGAACTTTCCCTCTACGATGCCACCAAACGGTTTAATGTACGGTTCAAAGAGGGGCAGGAGTCGTGTATGTGTCAGTGTAACGCGATCATTTCCGGTCGTGGCCTGCCACCGGATTGTCCTGCTTTTGGCATGGTCTGTTCTCCGGAAAGCCCGATCGGGCCATGCATGATTTCCGATGAGGGAATCTGCCATTCCTATTTCAAATATAACGTCTCATCGCACCGAACGCATCGCCCGTAAAGCTCTCTTTTCCCTGTTATAGCCCCTCTATACCGGCAAATGTGACCGTGCGAAGATGGGGCGCCTTTGAGCAGTTACTCATTTTGTAAAAAAAAGTGATGATAGTGCCATAAAGAAAAAGAGCAGCGAAGCAATATCGCAGAGGGTGCCAAGGCCACAGCTGTTGCGCCTACGATAATATTTGACAATCCCCGGTTCGGCATCCTGCCGGATTGGAAAAATCGTTTCTTTGGGGTGGTTGAGTATTTCTCCAACGCCAAAAAGGGTAAGCCCTGTGGACAGGAGGAGCACTCCTCTGAAGATATGATCCGCCATTGAAAACATATTTATACCAATAATCAAAACAACACCCAGAGCGACAGCGATACATGCCGCAATAAAAAGGGGTGGAAAGCGGGTCTGTTTTGCACTCATTTTTTTCTTCCAGGTGTTGATACGTTTGCAGGCGGGAATAAAAAAGATTTTTTGCACCTGAGTGTTACTCTTCTTATAATACTTGTTGAAGTTGGCTTGGGGAATAAAAAAATGTTCCTTAAAAGGCTTTTCTCACAATAACGAGGAGATGATGAAAAATTCTATAATAGCAAAATGGAAAGGGAATTTGGCATTTAGTTCAAATATCGGCGGGCATGAAGTTTTAACCGACGCCTCTGAAAAATATGGTGGCAATGATTCTGCCCCGAGCCCTAAACCGCTTATGGCGGTGGCTCTTGCCGGTTGTACAGGCATTGATGTGGCCACTATTTTAAAAAAGATGAAGGTTGAAGTTGAAGATATTTCTATTGAAGTGGAATGTGAACAGACCGATGAGGTGCCATCAACATACACTTCCATGCATGTTATCTACACTTTTACAGGTAAAGATCTTGATTTAAAAAAACTTACCAGGGCTGTTGAGCTCTCTCAGGATAAATATTGCGGCGTTGCCTTCATGTATAAAAAAATTATGGATTTATCCTGGGAAATCAGGACAGCCTGATAGGTTTAAAAAATGAGTACAAAGAGAAAACAGGAAGAGGAATATAACGGTTTTGAACAGGGGCCGATCAGGCCCCCCAGTGAAGCAGCAAGTCTGTTGATTCGCATAACCCGTAATTGTCCATGGAACAGATGCACCTTTTGTCCGGTATATAAGGGAAGCGATTTTTCCCTCAGGCCGGTGGCCTATGTTCTGGAAGATATTGATCGGGTCTACCGGTATGTTGAAGCCATTAAGGAATGTGGTGAAAAGAGCGGTAAACTCTATTCTAAAGATATAATCAGATTTACTCAAAATGATGATTTTGAAGATCGGGGAGCATTAAACGCCGCTTTGCAGTGGGCCTCAAACGGTATGCGCTCGATATTTTTGCAGGATGCCAACAGTCTGATTATAAAACCTGAGCACCTTATTACCATACTGCAGCACCTCAAAGACTGTTTTCCATGGGTGGAAAGAATTACCTCCTATGCCAGATCCCACACCATTGCCAGAATAAGCGATGACAACCTGCGGACAATGGCAAATGCTGGGCTTTCCCGTATTCATATCGGTATGGAATCCGGTGCAGATAGTGTGCTTGGTCGGGTAAAAAAAGGAGTGGATAAAAGAACCCATATCAAAGCCGGAATTAAGGTCAAAAGGGCGGGTATGGCACTTTCTGAATATCTGATGCCGGGCCTTGGCGGCAGGGATCTTTGGCAGGAACATGCGCGGGAAAGTGCAGATGCACTCAATCAGATTGATCCTGATTTTATTCGACTGCGCACCCTGGCTCTTCCCGAGCATATTGAGCTTTTTAAAGAGTACTCTGCCGGTACCTTTCAAAAACTGAGTGATGTTGAGACTGCAGAAGAACTTCTTTTGTTCCTCCAGTCTCTTGATGGTATAAACAGTGTTATCAAAAGTGATCATATTCTCAATCTTTTTGAAGACCTTGAAGGAAAATATCCTGAAGACAAAGAAAAAATGATTGGGATTGTTCAGGGATTTCTTGATCTGCCACCTGAAGATCAGATGGTGTATCAGGTTGGCAGGCGAATCGGTGTCTATCGTGGCCTTGCAGATATGCAGGATGCAGGCAAAACAGAACATGTGGAAGCTACCTGCAAGCGGCTTGACATCCGACCTGATAACGTCAATGAGGCGGTTGATGAATTGATGAAGAGGTTTATTTAGAGCATCAAGAGGGATAATGGATAATGGGACTTTATAATCAGGAGTTGGAAAAGGACAATTGCGGTTTTGGGCTTATGGCCCACCTTGAAGGGGAGGCCAGTCACAAACTGGTTCGAACCGCTATTTCTTCACTTGCCAGAATGTCCCATCGAGGTGGAATCGCAGCCGATGGCAGAACCGGTGATGGCTGTGGTCTGTTGCTGCAAAAGCCCGAGCGTTTGTTTCGAAGCCTTGCCGCTGAAGAGGGTTGGAACCTGGGTGGGAAGTTTGCGGTTGGCATGTTGTTTCTCAGCCGGGATAATGCAAAGGCGGCTATTGCCAGATGGGCAATCAGTGAAGAGCTGGAAAAAGAAACACTCTCGGTTGTTGCCTGGCGAACGGTGCCGGTAGATCCTGAAGTTTTGGGTGAGCTGGCAAAAGAATCTTTGCCCGAAATCGTCCAGGTTGTAATCAACGCGCCCTTTGGCTGGGGAGCAAAGGAGTTTGAGCGGCGTCTCTATATGGTGCGCAGGCGGGTGGAGAAAAGGATAAACGACGATCCTGATTTTTATATTGCCAGTTTGTCCAACCTTGTGATTGTCTATAAAGGGCTTTGTCGGCCAGTTGATTTACCCCGTTTTTATCCGGATCTGGCGGATTTTAGAATGCAGTCCGCTATCTGTCTTTTTCACCAGCGTTTTTCCACCAATACCCTGCCAAAATGGAAGCTTGCCCATCCTTTCAGGTATCTTGCCCATAATGGTGAAATAAACACAATTAATGGAAACAGGCAGTGGGCTGCTGCACGCTCATATAAATTCAGATCCCCGTTATTACCTGATATGGCGGATGCCGCACCCTTTGTTAATTCCAGTGGTTCCGACTCTTCTTCGCTTGATAATATGCTGGAACTGTTTCTGGCCGGGGGGATGGATCTTTTTCGGGCGTTCAGACTGCTTGTTCCGCCCGCCTGGCAAAATCATCCCAATATGGATGATGATCTGCACGCCTTTTATGATTTCAACTCCATGCATATGGAACCATGGGACGGGCCTGCCGGTATCGTTATGAGTGATGGCCGATTTGCAGCATGTGGCCTTGACCGTAACGGATTAAGACCTGCGCGTTATGTGGTTACCAAAGACAAACTGATAACCCTTGCCTCGGAGGTTGGGATCTGGGATTACGAGCCGGACGAGGTTGTGGAAAAGGGCAGGGTTGGCCCGGGAGAACTCCTGGTTATCGATACCCTCACCGGCAAACGGTGGACATCCTGGGATATCGATGGAGAGTTAAAGAGTCGCCATCCATATCGAAAATGGATGGAAAAATGTTGTCAGCGCTTACAGCCGTTTTCTGTGAAAAGTGTATTGGAGTCAGGCACCAGATCTTTATCAGATGACGATCTCCTTATCTATCAAAAACTTTTTGGTTATACCAATGAGCAGGTACAACAGGTTGTCAAAGTGCTGGCCGAGACAGGCCAGGAGCCGGTGGCATCCATGGGTGACGATACTCCCATGGCGGTACTGTCCACGGGCAACCGCAGCCTGTATGACTATTTCAGACAGATGTTTGCCCAGGTGACCAACCCACCCATTGATCCACTGCGCGAGCGCCATGTGATGTCGCTTGCCACATGTGTCGGCCAGGAGCAGAATGTTTTTGATGAGGCACAGGGCCATGCGTACAGGGTGATGTTTGAATCACCCGTTCTCGTCTATTCCGATATGCAACAGCTTTTACAGCTCGATCAGGCGCATTATAAACATGTGGTTCTTGATCTGGCCTATACCAAAGAGACCGGTCTGAAAACGGCACTTGGTGCTCTTTGTAAAAAAGCCGGGCAGGAGGCTCGGGATAAAAGTGTTCTGCTGATTCTTTCAGATCGAAATATCTCCCCTGAAAAATTGATTATCCCTGCCGCCATGGCGGTTGGCGCAGTGCAGCGCACCCTGGTTGCAGGTAATCTGCGCTGTGACACAAATATTATTGTGGAAACCGCAAGCGTTATGGATTCCCATCAGTTTGCCGTACTGTTTGGTATTGGTGCCACGGCAGTTTATCCATATCTTGTCTATGAGTCCCTGGCCCAGATGGCGGATGACGGCGTGTTACAGGCGAGCCTTGCAGAGGCTCTGGTCAACTATAGAAAAGGTATTGACAAAGGGCTTTTGAAGATACTCTCCAAAATGGGTATTTCCACCATGGCCTCTTACAGGTGTTCGCAGCTTTTTGAAACCGTTGGTCTGGGAACGGAGGTTATCGAGTACTGTTTTAATGGCGTTGTCAGCCGGATAGAAGGGGCTGGCTTTGACGATATAGAAAAGGATCAAAAGGCTTTGGCCCGATCCGCCTGGCGGGCGCAACATAAACCTCTGCCACGGGGTGGTCTGTTTAAATACATTCATGGCGGTGAGTATCACGCCTATAATCCCGATGTGGTTCAGTCCCTGCAACAGGCGGTGCGCGGAGGTGATTTTGCTGACTATCAACGCTATTCGGATCATGTTAATAGTCGACCGGTCACCTGTCTCAGGGATTTGTTGCACTTGAAAAAGAGCAATGCTCCCATACCCATTGATAAAGTTGAACCGGCGGAGAATTTTTACAAAAGATTTGATTCTGCCGCCATGTCAATTGGCGCACTGAGCCCTGAGGCCCACGAGGCACTTGCCATCGGCATGAATCGTCTGGGTGGTTTTTCAAACAGTGGTGAAGGGGGTGAGGACCCTGCGCGTTTTCAGAGTGAGCGGGTGTCAAAAATAAAACAGATTGCCTCCGGGCGTTTTGGCGTTACCCCGCATTATCTGATGAATGCGGAGGTGATTCAGATTAAAATGGCTCAAGGGGCAAAGCCCGGTGAAGGTGGTCAACTTCCCGGCCATAAAGTGACTGCCGAGATTGCCAGTTTACGTTATTCGGTGCCGGGGGTAACACTTATCTCGCCTCCGCCCCACCATGATATCTATTCGATAGAAGATCTTGCCCAGCTGATTTTTGATCTTAAACAGATAAACCCGGATGCCCGGGTGAGCGTGAAACTGGTTTCCGAACCGGGGATTGGTACAATCGCCACTGGTGTGGTCAAGGCCTATGCGGATATGATTACCGTTTCGGGTTATGACGGTGGCACAGGAGCAAGTCCTCTTAGTTCTGTTAAATATGCGGGAAGTCCCTGGGAACTTGGCCTTGCCGAAACGCAACAGGCCCTTGTGGAAAATGGTCTGCGTCATAAAGTGCGGTTGCAGGTAGATGGCGGTTTAAAGACCGGGCGAGATATTGTCAAAGCCGCAATCCTTGGTGCGGAGAGTTTTGGTTTTGGTACCGGGCCGCTTATTTCACTTGGTTGCAGGTTTTTGCGGATTTGTCATCTCAATAACTGTGCAACCGGCGTTGCCACCCAGGATGAGACCCTGAGAAAAGAGTATTTTCGCGGGGTGCCGGATATGGTTATGAACTATTTTCGCTTTATGGTTCAGGAGACACGGCTGATTATGGCGGAGTTGGGTGTATCTTGCCTCACCGATCTGATTGGCAGGACAGAGCTGCTTGAAGAGGTCGAGGGAATTTCAGCCAGGCAAAAGAAATTGCACCTTGCGCCACTCCTGGAATCTCCGGTCTCATCACAAAACAGTGGTTGTTTTTACAGTGAAAAAAATACTCCGGACGATCCGGGCAGACTGAATGTTGAATTGGCAGAGCAGTTTGGCAAAGCGGTTGAAACGGAGTCGGGGGGCGGTGGCAGTTTTTCCATCTACAATACCGACCGGACTGTGGGGGCGATGCTTTCGGGCAAGATTGCTGCTCTGCACGGCAATAATGGTATGGCCCATGCTCCCGTTCATCTACTTTTTAATGGCAGTGCCGGACAAAGCTTTGGTGCCTGGAATGCTGGTGGCCTGCATATGGTTCTCACCGGAGATGCCAACGACTATGTGGGCAAGGGTATGGCTGGCGGCAAACTTGTTATTCGTCCGCCGGAAGGAGTGGCCTACAGGAGCCATGAGGCGACCATTATCGGCAATACCTGCCTTTATGGTGCAACCGGCGGCAGGTTATATGCGGCCGGTCTTGCCGGAGAGCGTTTTGCGGTACGAAACTCCGGCGCAAAGGCCGTTGTCGAGGGAATAGGTGATAATGGTTGCGAATATATGACCGGCGGTATTGTCACCATACTTGGAAAAACCGGGGTGAATTTTGGTGCTGGAATGACCGGTGGTTTTGCCTACGTTCTTGACGAATCGGATACTTTTGCATCACGGGTGAATGAAGAACTGGTGGAGCTTGTCTCTATTGAAAACAATGGGGTTCTGCAGGAACATCTGCGGGGGATCATTTATGCCCACCTCCAGGAAACGAGCAGTGGTCGGGCCGAACGGATTCTCTCAGGTTTTGATGAACAGTATGTTTTCTTATTTAAGCTGGTAAAACCTAAAAGTACGGATATTTCCACACTACTTGGCCATAAAGGGAATTCATTCAGGGAAGTGCTTGCTGTTGTGCAATAACCCTCGGTTGCCTCATCCATTATTATGGCAAAGGAAACAGTATGAGTCAGAATATTTTTCAGTTTATTGAAGTGGATCGGGTTGATCCCCAAAAAAAACGAATTGAACGAAGACGGCATGAATTTGTGGAAATATATCATCCTTTTCGCAAGTCTCAGGTACAGATGCAGGGGGATCGCTGCCTTGACTGCGGCAACCCTTATTGTGAATGGAAATGCCCGGTTCATAACTATATCCCCGACTGGCTGCAACTGGCAAATGAAGGGCGGATTATCGAGGCGGCTGAGCTGTGTCATCAGACCAACAGTTTGCCGGAAGTCTGTGGTCGTGTCTGTCCCCAGGATCGTCTTTGCGAGGGAGCGTGTACATTACATAACGATTTTGGCGCGGTCACCATCGGTTCCATTGAAAAGTATATCGTTGATACCGCTTTTGAAATGGGCTGGCGGCCTGATCTTTCAAAAGTAGTATCTACCGGGAAACGGGTGGCGGTTGTTGGTGCCGGGCCTGCGGGGCTGGGCTGCGCTGATGTGTTGATCCGCAATGGAATAACACCGGTTGTCTTTGACAAACATCCCGAAATAGGAGGCCTTTTAACCTTCGGTATTCCGGCATTCAAACTTGATAAAAAGGTGATGCGCCTGCGAAAAGAAATCTTTACTGATATGGGTATCGAATTCCGCATGGGTGTGGAGGTTGGTGCAGATGTATCGTTCACCGATCTTTTAACTGAATATGATGCTGTTTTTGTCGGTACAGGCACCTATACATCGATGCGCGGCGGCCTTGAAAATGAAGATGCACCCGGTGTGCATGACGCACTTTCCTATTTGATTGGCAATACAGATGAACTTTTAGGCATACAACGCCCAGATTATCCTTATGTAAATCTTGCCGGAAAAAAGGTAGTGGTTTTAGGTGGTGGAGATACGGCAATGGATTGTCTGCGCACGGCAATACGCCAGGGTGCAGGCGATGTATCCTGCGCCTACCGAAGAGACAGGGCAAATATGCCTGGCTCCGCCAGGGAAGTGGCGAATGCAGAAGATGAGGGCGTACATTTTTTATGGAACCTGCAACCACAAAATGTTGTAGTCGGTAAAGACGGTCAAGTCACCGGCCTGCAACTTATA
Organism: uncultured Desulfobulbaceae bacterium; assembly: GCA_947311315.1. Taxonomy (GTDB): domain Bacteria; phylum Desulfobacterota; class Desulfobulbia; order Desulfobulbales; family Desulfocapsaceae; genus Desulforhopalus_A. Next base: position 26,500 of record CAMZKN010000062.1, read on the forward strand.
ACCACCCGGTTGGGCGAACCGGACAAACGGGGACGCAGACGACCAGAGCCGGTTGAGGGCAGTGAGATTATTCTCGATGCCGACTGCATAATAATAGCCTTTGGTTTTCGACCAAGCCCGCCGGACTGGCTGACAGAAAACGATATTGCACTAAATGAATATCAATGTATCGATACCGCTGTTGACGTTGATCTCCCTCTACAGACCACCAATACAAAGGTGTTTGCCGGAGGTGATGCGGTTCGTGGCTCTGATCTTGTTGTTACTGCCATTGCCGAAGGGCGAACGGCGGCTGAGTCTATTCTTGAGTATCTCGACGTTTAAAAAAATAAAAAAATAAACCCTGAATTTTGCATGTGTTTGAACCAGGGCGGTAAAACGCAAGTAGGCACCTTGGTGGTATATGGTTGTTTTTTATACCCATCAAGGGGGTACTGTAAAGAGTTACAGCTTTTACTGAGTAAGGTGCTAATGTGCTATTTTTGTAAGGTATTCTGAAAGCGACTAGTGTCGTGTCAACCATGAACTGTCAAAATACAGTTACGTTCTCTCACACTCGGTCATTCCCGAATTCTTTTATCGGGAATCTAACAATTTGTGCCGGTACTACTGGATTCCCGTCTGCACGGAAATGACGGCTGGTCAAACGTCATTCTATGGTGGACACGATACTAGGACTGCCTATTACCCATAATATTAGTCTGGACATTTAAGTCTGAATCGTGCATACTTGATGCATGAATATTCAA
>CAMZKN010000063.1 GCA_947311315.1 uncultured Desulfobulbaceae bacterium
CTGTTCTCTTCTCAGCAGAAGATATTGATGGACTGAGTTTTAATTCAGACGGCAGCTTTTCCTTCGATCCTTCCCATGCCAATTACCAGCATCTTGGTGCAGGCGAAACACAAATAGTTTCGGTAACAGTTACTGCAACCGACCAACACAGTGCAACGGATAGCCAGAACCTGCTTATTACCGTTACCGGCACTAATGATACACCGACTGTAACCGGAACAGTTACTCTGCCCGGTGGAACTGAAGATACATCCCTCATCTTTACAGCAGAGGAACTGCTTGCCAACGCCAATGACATTGACAGCAGTGACACCTTGTCAGTTGGAGATGTGTCTGTCGACCCTTCTCAGGGTATTCTCACAGATAATAACAACGGTACTTTTACATTTACTCCAAAAGCTGATTTCAACGGTGATGTAACTATCAACTATGATGTCACTGACGGTTTTGAAACTGTGTATACGTCGGCTTCCATGAAAATGACAGCGGTCAATGATAATCCAATTGCAGTTGATGACGCAGCAGTCACCGGTCATCAGGCACAGTTTGACGGAAATGACACCTCCCTGGTTGCTGATTCTTCGATAATTGCAGATAACAGCGATCCCTATACCGTTTCACTAGATATCACACCGGAAGCTCAGGATTACGGTTATATCATCAGCAATGGTGGCCAGACAGGTGGTGCTTCGGGTTTTTTTGTAACCAGAGGAGTGTACGGAAAAGACAGTTCCGTTTATCAGGTTGGTGTTGCTGATGAAAATCAGTTTATTATTTTCCAGGGTGGTGAAGTTGAAAACGGACAACAAACCAATCTCACATTCACCTATGACGGACAGAGTCTCACTGTCTACCAGAATGGCATTGATATTACTGACAGCGGGTCGATTAGTACCAGAGCCGGTCGTGATTTGCCCATGCAGAATGTTACCATTGGTGCGCCGTCCAATGTGCCGACTCTTTATGAATTCAAGGGAGAAACTGACAATGTTCAAATATATGGCAGTGCTCTGGACGCAGGGGAAGTAGGGCAGATTTTGAATGGTGAAATACCTGATCAGGAAGGACTGCTTGTCCATTACACCTTCGAGGGTGAGTCTCCTCTTGTTGATCAATCTGGCAACGGCCATGATCTGGCTATAAACGGAAATGTTCAGATTTCCGAGGTGGTCGATGCGAATTTGTCCACAGATGAAGACACTGCTTTAATTATTGATGCGGACACCCTGTTGGCTAATGACAGTGATGCTGATGGTGATACCCTGACGATAACAGACGTTTCTGAAGACGTGGTTGATGCCGAAGGTACTGTAGTTGGTTCAGCCGTGCAGGCAGATGATGGAGATATTGTTTTTACTCCAGGGGCTGCGCTTGATTCTCTGGGGGAGGGTGAGAACAAGGAAGCTACTTTTACTTATACGGTTAATGATGGTCATGGCGGCACCGACACCGCAACGGTGACATTGAATGTACAGGGAACAAATGATGCACCAGTAATCGAAGGCCTTGTTGATCTGGGTGCAATCAAAGAAGATACTGAAATTAAATTTGAGGCTTCTGATCTCCTCAAGACTACAATAGACCTTGATGGTGATAAGCTCTCAATTCTCGATGTATCGGTTGATAAGGAATTTGGTTCAATTGAATTCAGTACAGATAAAGAAGGCAATGTTGAAACGGTTAAATTTATACCAAACGAAAACTTCAATGGCCAAGATGTACCGATTAGTTTTGTCGCCACTGACGGACAAGCTAAAGTTGAAGGAAATGCGACTATAGATGTCACCGCAGTTAATGATACGCCTGATGCGCTGGATGATGGCATTGTCGGGCAGGTAAAGTTAACAGGTTCAACTACATCAAATATATCAATTGCCGATTCAGACAGTATTAATCTGAATGGATCTGAAAATTTCAGCATTTCTGTATCTGTGACTTCAGATGGCCCTTCGGGGCAGTACGATATTATTTTTAATAAAGAAAATGCGGTTGAGTTAGCCTTTAATAGCAATGGCACTCTGCAGTTTGCCATGAAGACAGAGGATGAAGCCTGGGTATGGCATTCTACTGATGTACCGTTTGATGTGGATGCAACAAACAATGTTAAATTCAGCTATAATGGGGAGACTGTCACCATAAGCAACACCGATGTAAATGGTGATACAAATACATATACGCAGGATTATACCGGTACAGTTATAGATACATACGGTAATAATGATTTAATGATAGGTAATCGACCATATGGCAATGGGAGATATTCAACGGATGGCGAAATCGATGATATTTCTATGACTGTTGACGGAGATGAAGTATTAACTCTGAACTTTGATGGTGTCAATCCACTGACAGACACATCAGGTTATGGTAATGACGCGGTATTAGGTGGTACAAGCGTCGTTGAAAGCACTTCAATCGATACAACCGAAGACACAATCCTGACCATCGACGCCGAAACCTTGCTTGCAAATGATACGGACGTTGATGGTGATACTCTCTCCATCGTAGCTGTTTCAAAAGAGGTGATTGACAGTGAAGGCAATGTGATCGGCACTGCGGGACTGGATGCTGAAGATGGAAATATTGTTTTTACTCCAGGGGCTGTGCTTGATTCTCTGGGGGAGGGTGAGAACAAGGAAGCTACTTTTACTTATACGGTTAATGATGGTCATGGCGGCACCGACACTGCTACGGTGACATTGAATGTACAGGGAACAAATGATGCACCAGTAATAACATCTACAGAGACCATAAACGTCACTGAAGAATCGATGGAAGGTTTTTCCGGTTATGGAGAAATTTGGGAAGGGGATGTCTATTCAATAATAACCCAGGCTGAAATGCTGGAACATCTCGGTATAACCGATGTAGACAGTGATTCGTTTACGGTGTCTCTGGCTGATGCCAACCCGGCCTGGCACGAGGGAGTGCAGGCAAATGACAGTGAATTTACATCTGATACACTTGATTCCGGCTCGTCAAAATACGATGAGACAGTTGTCCAGGTAACGCAGGAATTTTTAGATAATTATCCAACAATTGATGCGGAAGTTGGTGATTTTTATTTTGATCATGTTGACTTTGATAAACTCAGTGAGGGTGAGACCGCAAATATCTCTTTTTCCGTTCTGGTTTCTGATGGTGAAAACAGCAGTGAGCCACGGGATGTAGATATACGAGTTACGGGATCAAACGATGCTCCGACGATTACTGCTGCAGTTGACCTTAAAGGAGGTACTGAAGACACTTCTGTTTCCTTTACTGCCGCAGATTTACTGGTACATGCTGAAGATGTGGATGCCGGAGACAGTCTCTCCATTTCAGCGGTTTCAGAAAAAGTGGTTGACAGTGAGGGTAATGTTGTTGGCACGGCAGTGCAGGATGACGACGGGAATATTACTTTTACGCCGGGGGAAGCGCTCGATGGTTTAGCCGAAGGCGAAAATAAAGAGGTACACTTTACCTATACGGTGGAGGATGGTCACGGAGGTTCTGTTGAAGGGACAGCCAATATTACGATTCAGGGCACGGACAACGATCTAACCTATGTTTCAGAAACTGCAGGGTACAGGAATGTTGTCGGTATATATCAAAACGGTGATAACGGAAATCCGGTGAGCGGCACTGTGCTGATTGATGATCAAAATGGCATGGAAGGCGGAACACATCTAGCTGACCTTGAACCGGGCAATCATGAGTTTTTTATTATTGCAAATGGTGCAGGAGAAATAGATAGTGATAGCGTGATAAGTTTTGATAACAGCGGTGAGCAGCCGGTACTCCTGATTGACGGCAAGGCCGCTTCCCATCCTGTGTACTATACAGAGCCGGGGTTTAACCCCGATGGTAAGGATCATTTCCATTTTGATTCTGACGGCAAAGGGGGAACCAATATAAATATAGAGGATCTGCCAAATCTTGGTGACGCTGACTTTCGTGATGTTGTTCTCCACACTGATTTTGCGATGGATGACAGGATTGTTGCGTCCTCGGCGCATCTCGTTGATGACGGTATAGCATCTACGGAACAATCAGTAGTTGCTGAACAACAAAAGGAAAATCTGCTGAGCTCTGTTGCGGCAACAGCCTCTGATATCGTTGAGGTTGAATCTTCTGCGGCTGAAGTTTTTGCAAGTGATATTGATGATCTTTCTCTTAATATTCCCTCACTCGAACTTCCTGGAGAAGAGCAGGATAGTACGCAAATAGCGGTATTAAAGGAAGAGGCACTAGTACACCACGAGGTACAGCCTCAAACAGAGACGGTACTTGCCGAGAGTAATCAAGCCACCGATGATATTGCAACAGATGATCTGGGGCAGGAGCTCCCCGCTGAGTCTCTGAGTACCCTTTTTGATGACACAACAGAAGCTGGGGAAGATGCGCCGGTTGCAGCGACAGAAAATGATACTGGTGTAAGTAGAGCACAGGAGGGCCAAGTGACAGTCGAGGAGGCTCCGGCTTCCATGGAAACTGCAACTGTGGTCGGCAATGAACCTCCGGTGACTGCGGGAAATATGGTTGCAGGGGAAGAGACAACTGATGTTGATCAGGGGGGGGAACCTGTACTGGACAGCCTTGCATCAAATAGCGGTGGTTCTCAGGAAAAAGAAGATGACAGTGTTTTGAATACCGATGACTTGCATATAGACCTCGAGGGAAGTTCTGAAGAGGTTGTGGAATCGGACAACAGCCTCGATTCTTTTTCAGCAAGTGAAAATAATGAAAAACCGGAAGAGAGTTCTTTGGATGAATTTTCAGCAACCGATAGTGATCCGGGAATGGAGAGAGAGATATTAGCTCTTGATGAACTTGATATCTCAGAGAGTGAGCCATCAGATCAGGTAGATGATGCAGGACTAAATGATGTGGATGCCATTCAGGAAGATTTGTCTACAGAACCCGATCAGGTTGAAGCGATTGGAGTTGGATGAACAGATAAAACGAGTTGTTGATCTGACAGTTTGTCGGATTCGTTTTCGTTTTGCTTGACCGGACGAAGGCTGCTTTGAAGATGGCTGAATTTATGCAGTGACAAAGTTTGTTTAATCGCATAAAATTACAAAGTGTTATCTTTTGGGTTCTTGGTGCGGGGAGATTTTGATCCCGCATTGAAGGTATATGTTTTTAACTCTTTCCCCTTTGTCTCATTGTGACAGCTATCTCCTTGCGGATGCTTTTTAAAAAAAGCATTATGGACTTCACTGTGTTACTCAAATCTCTGCCTGTTTTTTGTGCAGCAGGGGTGTTGTTGTGCCCTCTTGCCGCAACAACCGCAACCATTCATTTACAACGTTTCGATACTGCAGATTCTTTTATAAAAATTAGCCAGTTATCGTCTGAGTCTGTTTCCCCGCAAAAAGGAGACAGGCAGAGTTCCAAAGATGATATCCTTAAAGTTTACACATCAATATTCCAACAGACCTGGGAATATTCACCAGATATTCAAATTGACAGAAAGTTAAAAGAACAAAAAACGGCAGAGGAATATACTGCCTGGGCTAAGCGCCTTGCGCCGCAAGTTGATTTCGAGGTCTCGCAGAAACACTTTCTTGAGAAAGATTCTTCTCCCGCTGCGAGTAGCCAGATCGATGAGTACAGAGATGGAGATAATATAACCGACTGGAATTTTGACCTGGATCTTCCCCTGTACCGTCGAACACTCTCCCTGGCCGTGGATATTTCCGGCCTGGAATATGAACTGGCCGTGAATAACCTTGAAATCAGTACCCGGGAACTTGACTCAAGGCTCCATCAGCTCCTTGGTAACTTTATGGTTGCCTGTTATCAACTGCACAACCTTGGTAATTCTATTCTGATATCCAGGGAACATGTGGCCAAAGTCAAACGTGGCTATGATCTGCGGGATCAGACAAAACTTGCCCTTTTAAGGGCCCAGGCAAACCTGAAGGAACTGGAAGCCAGAAAAGATCTGAATGAACAGAGACGGGATACTGCCTTTCGGGCCCTGCTTGATTTTACCGCAATCCCTGAAAGCAGCTTCTTGTGGTTTCGCTTGCAAAAACTTCTCTCCAGCGAGGAGCAGACAGCAAATAGCATCATTTCTTTTTCCGATCTTGACACGAGCGGAGAGAGGATGCGTCCGTTTTTGGAGGAAACGACAACTGAAGAGCGGTTAAGGGATTATTTTATAGGTCATAGTCTTCTCTATAAAAAAATCATTCTTGAACGGAACCTGGGCAAAACGAAGGCGAAAAAATACACCCAGCGGGAATGGCCTTCACTTTTTGTCAGAGGAGAGTTTGACAGGAAGGAAGATACCAGGTTCGATGACTATAGTGGAGAGGGATCGATAGGTCTTGTTTTAAGTATACCGTTATTTAGTGGCGGAACGATTTTGAGTAACTATAAAACAGAGAGAAAGGCCTCAGAAATTGCATTAATTTCTGAATTTTCCACAGTTTTAAGAACATTTAACTCCATTGCCAATAAGAAAAAAACGATTGCCAGCCTGCAGGCTATTTTTACAAAACAGCAGACTCACCTACTCCAACAGCAGGAAATTGTAGATCTTTCCCTTAAGTCATACCAGATCAAGCAAACTTCGATGCAGGATCTGCTCACCAGTAAAAACAGATTGATAGATGCCAAAAACCTCCTTATGCAAACCACCGCCGACCTTGGAATCCTTCTGCGTCAGTTTGCCTGGGAACTTGGCACGCCATTTCCTGCCCCGCCCATTGCCGAAAAAGAGCAATAATTCAGATAGATTATGGACGGACGCCAGATAACTCTTCAGCCAATCAAGTGATGTAGCGTGTCAGCTATACACTGGCAGGCTTGTTCGGTGCCACCTCGACGGGGGGCAAAATAGTGTTCCACCTGCTGCAGAACAATGTCTCTTGACTCGTCCCTTGTGATATCTTGTGTAAGGAGGTGTGCAAGTTGGTATTCGTCGGCTACTTCGCGGATCAGGGCAAGAGTTATGATTTCTTTTCCCACCCAGCTGAAATCTTTCCAGTATGGACCAATGATAGGCCTGAGACCGTATTTCAAAGGTTCCAGAAAATTCTGCCCTCCAAGATCCACAAGACTGCCACCGATAAAGGTCGCTTTGGCATGGGAATATGCCTGGGCAAGTTCGCCAAAAACATCCCAGAGCAGTACTGTTCCAGGCTGTACGGGATTACTGGTGGTTGATCGTTTTGTAAACGGTATATTTTGTTGTTCCAGTGCGTTTTGCCATTGGCTGATTCGTTCGCGGTGTTTTGGGAAGAGGCCGATGATGATATTTTTTTGATTTTTCCGCAGATGTTGAATAACCGTGAGGATTTTTTCTTCTTCTTCCTGCCTGACGGAACCAAGGATTACAAAGGGGCAGGTTGACGGCAATAGAGTGGAGATTGCCGTATTGTCACTGGTATTGCCTTTTATTTCTATCCTGTCAAATTTGATATTATTCATTTGTACGACCCGTTTCGGGCCAACAAGGCGGGAAAAACGATTTTGGTCAGCAGAAGAGATGGCCAGTATTTTCTCCGGGCCGTATTTTTCAAAAAATCCAGACCAGTGTCGGTATGATCTAAAACTTTTCTCAGATATACGACCATTGACAAGCAGAACAGGGACGCGATGTTTTTTAGCGGTAATAAGAAACCCCGGCCAGAGTTCTGTTTCGATAATAACAGCAATTTTGGGACAAAAGAGGGTAAATGCCCTCTGCATAAGATATGGCGCGTCAAACGGAAAGTACGCAATATTTATATCCAGCCCAGTGGTTTTATGTTCTGCCAGAGCTTTAGACAGGGTGTCGATGCCTTGTCTGGTACCGGAGGTGGCGAGCACCCGTAGTCTTTTATCGGATGGAAGTGATGAAGCCAACTGAGCTAGTAGTGTGGTAGTGAGTCGGGCTTCTCCACCTGATGCTGCCTGGATCCAGATATCGTAGGGGCCCGGCTGTGCATCTTTGACCAGGCGCTGCCTCCAACCAAGGGCAATCCGTGGTTTTCGTTTAAGAAAAGGAAAAGCCACAAACCAGGCAAGGGTATAGAAAAAGAGAACTATTTTCAGCAGCATGAATCAGTTGTCGCCCCGGGCAAATTCAATTTCCATATCGATCATCTCCTGTGCTCTTTCAAGAGTTCGCTGTACATTGTCGCCACCCATGGAGACATGCTGTTTTTTCCCGGCGGGGTCGCAGATATCAAAGGAAAAATGGGAGCAGAGCTTTTGCTCAGGTGTTACTGTAATGATCCAGTCTTTATATGTTTCTGTTACTGTTTTTTGCATTTTTCTTCCTCTGCATGGTTTTTTGGAGCAGGTTACTCTGAATATTCACTTGCGGCCAGATGAAAATTATCTGATCCAGCGGGGCAGATCTGTTGCAGCGGCCTTTTCGAGCCTTTCTAAACTGTCGGGTGAATCAAACATCTTTTTGCACAGTTCACATTTGCGTAAAGTGACTATCTCACGGGCAGAAAAACCTGCAAAGGATGCGATGGTCGATATTCCTATATTGCGGATGCAGTTGTAGAGTTGATTGTTTTCACTTTTGCAAAAGAGTGCGTCGATTGACTGGTCTTTCAGGTTACCCAGTTTGAAATAATTGGTAGTGGTGAAGTGGCTGCCCGCATCACAACACGCATACATGGTCAGATCCGGCGCAAGATAGGGGTTCATGGCGCAGCGATTGTCCTGGTAATCGGTAAAAAGTGGCTTTTGTGTAAAACCGTCGGCCCGGCCCGCATAGATTACTGGCTCTGGAAAAAACTTGAGAGTGTTGTCTCGAAGAAACTGTTCATAAGTATCATCTTCTTCGGAAAAATCGGTAACAAAAGAGATAAAATAATCAATGTTGTTTTTGATACATCCTTTGGCTGCATGGACGATGTTTTGTCGTGGAACGTGTTGCTGATGCCATCTGCTAAAACTCATACGGAGCTGGCACAGTCCATGATCCTTGAGTTTGCCCAGTCGTTCTCCGGCTTTTTCGGGGCTTGATGCCCAGTAACTATTGGTCACGACCCTTGAGTAGATCTGTAACTTGTGGCAGAGGGTAATCAGCTGCAGAAGGTCGTCAAAGTATATAAAGGGCTCACCCGCAGTAAAACTGATACCTGTAACACCAGCCTCACCCATCTCCAGAATGATCTCTTTTGCCCGTTCCAGATCCATTTTGACCGGACGGCTCTGTTGACTGTCATCTGCTGCAACACAGTGACTGCACTTTATATTACAGCGGGTGGAATATCCAAAGGCAATTTTTCGCATAATTATATAATGTTGAGTAAAAACATCTGTCAGCTAGGACTGCCTATTACCCATAATATTAGTCTGGACATTTAAGTCTGAATCGTGCATACTTGATGCATGAATATTCAAAACCAAATCAAACGTACATTGTCTGAGGCGTCA
>CAMZKN010000064.1 GCA_947311315.1 uncultured Desulfobulbaceae bacterium
CCAAAGCGGTACTGAAAACTTTAATCATAAGAAATATTATCATCCGAACCTGTAAAGTGTCAATAAAATAGTATCAAGTCATACTGTGATACCTATAATCAGTATGCTTGTTAAGAGGTTACACTTTTGCTGTCAAACGGTACCCGACCAAGGTGAAAACTATGAAAAGTAAGTCAACTTTTTCACAGAACATCGATCCTTACAGGGCAGGCATCGAAATTGCCGAAGACCTGCTTGAGATACAACCGGAAATTATTTTTCTGTTTTCCTCAATTCACTATGATGGCTCGGCAGAACTTACCGAGGCCATCTATGATGTCATTGACTCCGAAGATCTCATAATTATTGGCTGCTCCGGTGATGGCTTCTACGAACGAAATATGGTGGCCAATGTCGGAGCCTCCGCCCTGGCCATCAACAGTAATGGCACAATTCAATGGCAACTGGAATACGAAAGAGGGGTCGGCCTGGCTCCCTTTGAAACGACACGTCGTTGCATGAAAAGGCTTGAAAAAGCATGTCCCAGGGCTCGTGTTTACTTTCTGTTCAGTGATTTTCGCACCGATGCATCTGAAATAATCCGGGCCGCCGCTTCATCCGGCAAAGTTCCGATGATAGGTGGCATGGCTGGTGACAACTTTGAAATGGAGCGGTGTTTTGTCTATATCAACAGAGAAGTAGTCATTGATAGTGTTGCCATACTCGCATTGAGTGGCGATTTCCCCTTTGATATCTTTACTATCCACAACACAAAACCCGAGGGGCGAATGGGAACTATCACCAGATGCAAGGCAACAACGATCCAGGAGATAAATAACATTCCTGCCATGCAGTTTGTAGAAGAAGCCATGGGCAAGCCATTTGACTACATAGACACCGGTACCATCACCGCTAATGTGATGAGCCTTGATCAGCCACACCTCATGCGACATCACTCCCTGTTCCTGTCAAAAAACGCGCAACACGACACAGACATACATCTTTTTGGCGGCATTGCTAAAGGAGAACAGATACAACTTTGCCTGACGAGTCCTGCAAAAATCGTGGACGAGGTAGAAAGTGTCGCTCAAAAAATCGATCAATTAGACTTTAGACCTGCTGCAGCCATTATCATCAGTTGCGCTGGACGAAAACAGCTACTCAGTAATAAAAAGAATGTTAAAATAACAGCCTTGACTGCAGCCGAAAAAAGTCCGGAAGCCATCGCGGGATTCCCCTCATTTGGCGAGATAGGCCCAATTAAAACCGGGGATGGTGACTCTCAGTCACTTTTCCACAATATGACATATATACTGTTTGTCTTTGGAGAAAAAAAAGTATGAGTACATTTTTCTCTCTCGTTGCCCCCCCCACCACCTGGTTGTGTTTTTGCAACACCAACGAAACGGGAGTTATTGACAAGGCAGATAGCTCTGTTCGTTGCAGAGCTTGAAGACGCTTTTACTCTGCTTCCGGATTTTTGTAACCGGGTAATGGGCGTGGTAATTACTGAAGACAACTCCTTTGCTCATACCGAATTAAGCCCTCAACCCTGGCACATGACTCTGCCAAAACAACATTTTAATCTCCTGCAGTATTTTACCGGTTGCTCATTGGCTATTTTAGGAAAAACGCATCAGGAAAACGAAAAGAACATTACATTGATTGCCGACTTAACCTACAACTCCGAAATGCACTCCAAAACCCGGGATGGTTACAACCAAGCAATGAATCGGCTGCAGATTATGGTTGAAGAGGCTCGCCTGGAAAGTGGCAAACGAAAAGAAGCCATCAGCAGACTCAAGCATGAAATACGAGAACGGAAAAAAGCCCAAAGAGAGCAATTAAAACTGGAATCCCAACTTTACCAGGCCCAGAAAATGGAAGCAATTGGTCTGATGGCAGGGGGTGTGGCCCATGACCTTAACAATATCCTGGCCGGTGTCGTTGGCTACCCCGATCTGCTCCTGCTCAATTTACCTCAAGAAAGCGATTTACGAAAACCTCTTGAAAATATTAAGGAGTCCGGCAAACGTGCCGCTGAGGTGGTAGCCGATCTGCTGACCATTGCACGCAGTTCCGCTACCCCAAACAGTGTAACCAACCTTAATAATGTGCTCTGCCAATACCTTGATAGCCTTGAGTTCAAAACTTTAAAAGCCAAAAATCCTGAAGTGACGTTCGAGATGGATCTCGACGAGAATCTGGCTAATATCTACTGCTCTGTCTCGCACATACGAAAGTGCCTGATGAACCTTATTGTTAATGGCTCTGAGGCCATTTCCGGTAAAGGCTCTCTGCGAATCAGCACCGAAAATTTTGAAATTAAAAATGACAAAATCGACGGGACCCAGGTCGTCAAAAAAGGTGAATATGCGGGTATCCGTGTAAATGACAATGGCAAGGGTATTGCAGACAAACATTTAAAGCATATATTTGAACCATTCTACAGCCGCAAGAAATTAGGTAGTAGTGGCACAGGTCTCGGTCTTACTGTGGTATGGAATACCGTGCAGGAACACAATGGCACAATACATGTTACATCTGATGAGAGTGGTACATCGTTTGAACTTTTATTCCCGATAACCCGAAAAAGTCTGCCGGAAGATTCTCAGGTGTTCTCTGTCGAAAGCCTGTGCGGTACCGGGGAAACCATTATGATCGTGGATGACGAAAAACTCCTTCTCGATCTTGCAGAAACAATGCTTACAAAACTGAACTATCAGGTTGTAACAATGGGTTCCGGAGAAGAAGCGATATCCTATGCCCTACACCATGATGTCGACCTTATAATTCTTGATATGATTATGGATCCAGGCATAAACGGTCGTGAGACCTACGAAGCAATACTTGCCATCAAGCCAGGACAACCGGCCATTATTGCAAGTGGTTTTGCCGAAAATGAAGAAGTGGAAAAAGTGCTCAAATTAGGCGCGTTCAGTTTCCTGCGCAAACCGTACACCACAAACAGTCTGGGAAAAGCTGTAAAAGATGGTCTGGAGCAAACAAAACAGGCAGGCACAACTGAAGTACTCAGATGAAGCCTGCCTGGATACTATCCTGCAAAAATACTTTTACAAATTATCCGTTTTTTTCAAAACGATAATAGATACTTTGTACGATACTACGATTACAGCAACCCAACCTATGAGTAACAGTGCATACATAATACACTCCTTTTGCTAACTATTCAGCAGCACTTCACTGCTGAATAGTTACATTTCGTGCTTTTACAGTCTTTTTTGCCACACATTAAATAGTTACACAATGTGACTGTTAATACGCTTTTCTATCCTTAAGGTCATCGAGGCAGATTTTCTTGGAATCCATCTGCCGCCAGACATAGATAATATAACCAAGTACTACAGGAATAAGAAAAGCAACGTAGGTCATAGCCGTTAAGGTATAATGGCTTGATGACGCGTTAAAGATGGTCAGGCTCGACTGTAAATCGACTTTGGACGGGTAAAACGCTGTATTGTTAAACGCCGGGGTAAAAAACACTGCCAAGCCGACCAGCACTGTACCCAAACCACCAAACCAGATGCCATTTGTACCGTTACCAAGTGCGGTTCGGGTGACACCAAGCAGGACGAGAACAATCCCGACAACAAGCATTCCAAGAACCAGAGGCATTGCCAAAAGATTATGCAGATACTTGTTTGCCTCCATGCTGACCACACCCGCTGCATCCGTTGCAAAACCATCAATCAGTAAAAGACTGATGAGAACGTAGAGTAAAAACGGCAGCGAACAGAGAAAATTGACCATGCAGGACTTTCGAATTCGCGCTTCAAAATCAGCATTCCAAAACAGGTCTATATTATTTATCATATACATCGAACCAAGAACCCTGGCATTGAAGACCAGAAAGAGTCCGAGTGAAAGGTTAAACAATGAAAAGGCGGCTTCAAGCCCTCTGAGAGGATGCGTCCATATCACCTGATTCATCTCGTTGAGCATGAAATTTGAGCCAGTAAAAAATGTTCCGACGGCGGCGCCAATGAGCAGAACACCTACGGAGCCGTTAATAAAAAGGAATAATTCATACACTTTCGAGCCAAGCAGGTTGTTGGGTTTAGTGCGATACTCATAGCTTACCGCTTGCACGATAAAGGTAAAGAGAATCAACATCCACACCCAATACGCACCACCAAAACTCGTGGCATAAAATTTTGGGAATGCGGCAAAAAGAGCCCCGCCAAACATTACCAGAGTTGTAAAGGTCAATTCCCATTTTCTACCAAGAGAATTGATAATAAGTGATTTTTCCTGTTCATCCTTTGCCACCTGCCAGAGCAGAGTCTGACCACCTTGGACAAAGGTAAGAAAAAGAAAGAGAGCTCCAAGCACAGAGCAGATTATCCACCAGATCTGCTGTAGTGTTGTAATATCAAGATTACCTATCATTTTAAACGGTCTCCTCCGGCCCTATTTTAATCTGTTTCAACATAATTCGTATTTCTGCTATCAAAAGCAGGGTAAAAACCACGAAGAACATGAAAAATGTAGCCTGAACATGGCCGACACCAATCATCGTTGTCGCCATCTTGACAGGTAACATATCCTGTATTGCCCAAGGTTGACGGCCAACTTCAGCCACGACCCAGCCGAATTCCGAAGCGGTGAGCGATAAGAAGAATGAAATCAGTCCAAGCCCCAGCAACCATTTTTGTTGCACCAGATTATTCTTAAACGAAGTCCAGAGAAACAGCGCAAAAAGAAGAATAAAAAAACTACCCAAGTATACCATGACGTGAAAAGAATAGAAGGTAGTTGCGACCGGTGGAACCGTCTCTTCAGGAGTATCGAGATAACCGTAACCAAGATACTGCTTATTTTCGTTAAACCGAACCAGTGCTGCCGACTTGGCAACGTTATCACCCGCCTTGCTGGCAGCCTTAAATGTAGCAAGATCAGCGACGGCGGCCTTACCTTTTACCATTTTCTCGGCAACCGGCATAATACCTTCTGCTTCATTACCGTAGACAAGGTCTTTTATACCAGGAACAAATCCATTGAGTTCCCGTTTGGCAAGAAGAGATAACCCTTTTGGGATAGAAATATGAAAGGCAAACGGTTCCTGCCCGTCACCCACTTTTTTACCGCTTGTCAACACACCAAGAGCAACGATACCGGCACCGCGTTCCCCTGTATACAAGCCCTCATAGGCTGCGAGTTTCATCGGCTGAACTTCCGCATTCTGGAAGGCGGATTCATCACCTGTAAAGGCGGTAAAACATGACGCTACCAAGCCAAAAATTGATGCAACAATTATTGATTTTTTTGCCATATCAACATGCCTACCCTTCAACAGATAGAACGACGAAACCATAATTACAAAAAGAGCACCGACAACAAAACTCGAGCTTGTGGTATGGGTAAACTTGGCTATGGAGACGGGCGAGAGAAATATCTCCATGATATTGTTCATCTCGAAACGGGCACTTTCAGGATTGAAGACCATACCCACCGGATTCTGCATCCAACCGTTGGCGATAAGGATCCACAATGCTGACAGATTGGAACCAATCGCCACCATCCATGTGGAAAAAAGATGGAAACCTTTTGACGTGCGATCCCAGCCAAAAAACATAACCGCAAAAAACGTCGCTTCAAGAAAGAAAGCTAAAAGCCCTTCAATCGCCAGAGGTGCGCCAAAGATATCGCCAACCATCCAAGAATAATTTGACCAGTTTGTACCGAACTGGAACTCCAGAATAATACCTGTCGCCACACCGATGGCAAAATTAATACCAAACAGGGTCATCCAGAATTTTGTTAAATTTCTCCACTCCTCTTTTCCTGTGCGCACATAAATAGTCTCAAAAAAGGCACACAAAAACGAGAGCCCCAGGGTAATCGGAACAAACAACCAGTGATACATCGCTGTCAGGATAAACTGTGCCCTTGCCCAGTTTACCGTGGCCAGATCTATTTCACTCATGTAAACATCCTCCTCTTGCTAGTAATTGTTTCCCGCCGACCTTGTGAGATTTTCAATCACATGGTCAGCTCTTTGCTCATCTGTTGCAAAATTTGTTTTGAGATAATTTGGAAAAAAGAAGAGTTTGAGTACCGCAAATAACACAAACAATTTGATGAAAATAATCTTCCACAAAGATCTGCCAACGGTCATTCTACGAAACCCATCTCGATAGAACCGGTATAATTTTACAGGCCAACGCGACATCATACACTCCTGTCCATTTGTGCAAAATTATTCATATCCCCTGATCTTTCCTAACATAATACAATCACCTCAAAACCAATAGTGCAAGAAAAACATCTCTCACAACCGGTAAACATTACACAAAGAGCCTAAACAATGTCAAGAATAATTATCATTTGCAATGAGTGAAATATAACTGGGTCTTTTCATACAGCGTCCTTTCCCCTTTCTCCCGTTCTTACACGTACTACTTCTTCTACTGGCAGCACAAAAATTTTGCCATCACCTATTTTGCCACTATTTGCAGCATCCCTCACTGCGCTTACCACTTTATCCACCAGCTCAGCGACCAATACCAGTTCAATTTTCAGTTTTGGATTAAAATCAACGGTGTACTCGGCACCACGATACATTTCCTTATGGCCTTTCTGGCGACCATAACCTTTTACCTCGGAAACCGTCATGCCGGTGATACCCATCTCTATCAATGCTTCTTTCACTGCTTCAAGTTTAAATGGTTTAATTATTACTTCAATTTTTTTCATCATTTCTCTCCCAGAAAATACTTCCCGTTTATTAATCTTTTGTGAATTCAGGATAGGCGACAAGGCCACATTCCGCGACATCAACCCCTTCCATTTCCTCTTCTTCAGTTACACGAATACCCACAGTAACTTTAAGAAGAAACCAGACAAGCAGACTGGTTACAAAACACCAGGCAAAGATCGCTCCTATACCGGTTAACTGGGCAAGAAGAGATCCTTTGGGGTTGGTAAACGCCACCGCCAGCAGCCCCCATATTCCACAAATACCATGGACAGAAATGGCACCAACCGGATCATCAATTTTTGCCTTATCTATAAAAATGATGGCGCCGACGACCAGCAAACCGCCTATGGCGCCAACAAGTGTTGCAACAAGCGGAGTCGGAGTTAAAGGTTCAGCAGTAATTGCCACAAGACCGGCCAGAGCACCGTTGAGCGCCATTGTCAGATCAGCCTTACCAAACCATGCCCTGGAAAGCAGAAGAGCAGCGACAAGACCACCTGCTGCTGCCATATTGGTGTTAACAAAAACCATGGCAACCGCATTTGCATCTGAAATTGTACTTATTTTCAACTGGGAACCACCATTAAACCCGAACCATCCCAACCAGAGGATAAATGTACCAAGGGTGGCCATGGGCAGGTTTGCCCCGGGGATGGGCTTAATGCGTCCTTTTTTATATTTCCCGATACGGGGGCCAAGCAGGAGAACACCTGCAAGAGCAGCTGACGCGCCACAAAGATGAACAACTCCCGATCCGGCAAAGTCAAGAAAACCAAGTGCATCAAGAAAGCCTCCACCCCACTTCCAGTACCCCTGAACCGGATAAATGACCGCAGTCATAACCACGGCAAAGGCCAGAAAAGACCAGAGTTTCATTCTCTCAGCCACGGCGCCTGAGACAATTGACATGGCGGTTGCAACAAACACAACCTGAAAGAAAAAATCCGCCATGGAAGAGTAATAGACCTCACCACCACTTTTCAGAACCTCTGCGGTAGAGTGATCTGAACCCATCAAAAAACTCAGTCCGGGAATAAATCCGTTTACCCCGTCACCATACATAATATTATAGCCGACAAACATATACATAATGCAGGCAATGGCATAGAGCACCACATTCTTTGTTAATATTTCAACCGTATTCTTGCTGCGAACCAACCCCGATTCGAGCATGGTAAAACCTGCAGCCATCCACATAACCAAAGCACCCGACATCAAAAAATAAAAGGTGTCCAGCGAATAAGCCAGCTGGACAATCGTATTTCCTCCATTTGAATCTTCGGCCAGAGCCGGAACTGCTACCGCCATTACTGCCAGAAAAACAGCCACTGGCCAATACATTTTCTTCATTTTCACTTTCACACTTTTCCTCCCTTAAGTTTTCTTCTTAACTGTAAAATACACACACACCCTCTTAGCAATTGACAAGCCAATCGGACAAAATAGTATTTTAAAGTGCAATTACAGATATTTAAAAAGAAAAGAAAAGACAGAGCAGAGACGAAAGCAGATTATATTACATATTTGTATTGTTTTAATTGCCACTAATTACATATGTGTAATATTTATTCATTTAGTTTTATCAAGATATCCCACTGTACAGGGATAATAATTATCGTTAAAAAAGTCGCAGTGCAAAGACCGGTGACAAAGGTCATGGCCATCGATCCCCAAAGAAGAGAATATTCAGGAATTCCCAGGGCCATGGGCAGCAGTCCAAGTGTCGTCGTCAAAGTGGTCAGCAATATGGGGCGAAGACGAATGTGAGTCGCATACAAAAGAGCTTCTTTTCGACTTCGTCCCTGCCGATACGACGTGTTAATAAACTCAACAAGTACCAGCGAGTCATTAACAACGACACCGGTGACCCCGATCACGGCAATAAAGCTGTTAATGGTAAAAAGAGTGCGGAAAAATACGGTTCCATAGATAACACCGGTAAGCGCAAATATAACGGCTGAAACAATTATCAGTGGCTGCAGGTAGGATTTAAACTGTGCAGCAAGGATCATATAGATGATGACGATGGCAATCAAAAAAGCATAGGCCAGGGAGATAAACGATTTTTGTGTCGATGCATATTCACCGGCAAAATTCAGGCCCGCTCCCGAAAACCTGCCCCTGACGCCCCGATAAAACTGCTTCACTTTTTCAACCACCATCCTGCTGGTTACCGGGGCGCCGTGTTGCACATTTGCAGTAAAGGTAATAGCCCGCTGGCTCTGAAAACGGTTCAGGTAACCGGGTTCAAGAGAAAACTCAGGTGTGCAGATATCACCAAGTAAAAGTGCTCCCTTTGGATAATTCTTAATCACCGTATTTAAAGCCGCAGCTATCGGGTCACTCCCCGCAGTCCCAATTTTCAGTCGAATATCCACCAACTCATCCGGCAGAGCCATCTCCCCCGTTATCTCTCCATCGAGAATTGACGCTGCAATCAGTGCAACCTCAGCAACAGAAACATTCCACTCAGCAGCCTTTTCCGCATCAATGCGCAACCTGAAAATCCGGGCTTCACTTCCCTGATCATCCTGCAGATCCTGCAACCAGGGTGAGATTTCCGGGTCTGTCCTCAAAAACTTCTCAAGATCAACGGCCAGAGCTGAAACATTTTTCGAGTTCCTGCCAAGAACTCTGATATTCAAATCTTTTCCCGCAGGCGGGCCGTCTTTTTCCGGCCTGACAAACAGTTTAAATCCTTCCGGGATCAAAGGCCAAAGCAGATCACGAACAGTCTCAAGATGAACAATGACGTCATTTTCAGGAAAGTCTTTAAAATGTCTTTTTGCAAGTGATGGCAGTGTTACTGCAACGTGACCAATATTTTCACCAAACAGCGGACTGAAATCTTCATTAATATAAAAGCCAGCAAAACCAAGAGCGGATTCGGCCTGGCCCCCTCCTTCCTCTGTTATTTTTGTGGCAATTTGTTTTATCAGTTGATGGGTAGTCGCAAGGGGTGTGCCCGTCGGCCCTGTTACTTCAACATAATAAAGGGAATAGTCATCAGGGAAAAACTGAATGCGGACAAGATCAGTTTTTCCAAGAATAGAACTATAGGTATCCCAGCATGACTTGATACTATAAAATTATGCTATTGCTCGTTCACGATCTTCAGGTTCCTCGTAAATCTTTGCATCCTCCTGCC
>CAMZKN010000065.1 GCA_947311315.1 uncultured Desulfobulbaceae bacterium
ATTCGTGCAGGCACATTTGCCCGTTATAGCCCCTCTATACAGGCAAATGCGACCGTGCGAAGATGGGGGGCCTGTGAGCAGTTACGTTCATAAGTATATTTGTTGCCCGGTAGGCGGTTATTTAAGCAAGGTTTCTTCAGTACGGTTCAGGAGCGGCAGTTCAATGATAAAAAGGGAGCCTGTGGGGCTGTTATCCTGAACGCGAATATATCCATTGTGATCGGAAACTATCGTAGAGACAATAGCAAGGCCAAGTCCGGTACCAGTTTTTTTTGTCGAAAAGTAGGGTTCAAAAAGTTTCAATTTATTTTCTTTCGAGATTCCCGGGCCGCTGTCACCTACCTTGATAAAGACATTTTCCTCATCTTCATCAAGTGAAAGTTCAATGTCTATTGTACCGCCGTCGAACAAAACTGCAACTGCATTGTCGAGCAGGTTAATGAGGCAACGTTTGATCTGTTCACCATCAAAAGAAAAAACGGGGATGGTTGTTGTTTCGCTGCACTGGAAGACAATATGTTTATGGGCTTCACGGTAGAGGAAAAGTGTGTCATGGGTAAGCCTGGTGATATCTCCGGCAGATCTCTGTACTTTGGGCATGCGTGCAAATTGTGAAAACTCACTGACAAGTCTTTTGAGTTCGTCTACCTGGGTAATTATTGTATTGGTACATTGATCAAAGACAGAATTGCTTTCTTTGATAATATCAGGGTAACGCCTGCGAAGCCGTTGGGCGGATAGTTGAATGGGAGTGAGTGGGTTTTTGATTTCATGGGCAATTCGTCTGGCAACTTCTCTCCATGCAGCCATGCGCTGCATCTTTTCAAGTTTTGTCAGATTGTCAAAGACCAGGACAAAGCCCACTAGCTGGCCTTCCTCATCTTCGAGGCGGGTGAAGTTGATCAGCAGGGAGAAATTTTTGCCAAGAACGTTGAGTTTTAGATGCTGTTCAACTGTGGTTTTACCGGTATCGAGCAGTTCTTCAATAAAATTGTCGACGATTGTTGCCTGGTAGGGTGGTAATACATCCTTGTAGTTGATACCGAGAAAGAGGGATTTGTCGATGTTGAGCAACTTTTCAGCAAAGCGGTTTATCGTTGTTATTTTGCCGTTTTCATCAAGTGAAATGACACCTGCGGAGACATTTTGCAAAATGATTGCAGTATACCGACGTCGTTGCTCCGATTCCTGGGAGCTTATTTTGAGTGCGGCGTAGGTCTCGTTTAGCTTTTTATTACTGGAGTAGAGGTTATTTGTCATCTTGTTAAAAGAATCGACGAGGAGTCCCATCTCATCTTTTGATTCTCTCTCCATTTCAAACTCCAGATCACCATCAGCCACCCGCCTTGTCGCGGTGACGAGTTGTTCCAGGGGGTCTGTGATGCCCCTCGCAATATAGAGGCCAAACCAGATTGCAGCAAAGATGACCAGTAGGGTAACAATAAGCAGGATGATAAGCAGCCAGAATTTAAAAGGTTCTTTGAAGTATTTCAGTTGTCTGTAGCCTTCGATTCCCTGAGAAATTTTGGTCATACGTGCCAGTTGATCAGTTTTAACCAAAAGAGATGTAATCAAAACTGCACGGCTGATTTCCTGGCTGCCAAGTTGTATCTCTGCGACACAACTGACAAGATCACCAACTTTGGTCTCCTGGATAATGGTTTCTCTGGTCTTTTGTTTTCTCACCTTTTCGAGAAGAGTTAATGGTACCTTGGGTAGAATAATGGAGCGAAGGCGTGGCCCTCGTACGGCAATTTCCAGGTTTTTGTCGTTTGTTATTAGACCAAGGCTATCAGGCCCATTGATTGGATTGAAGGAAAGTATGTTTTCAAGGGTGTCACTGATAGTTTTAGATGTATATGCGGACATGTCCAGATTCTTCAGTCTTTCGTCGAGACCTTTACTCATGAGTGTTACCTGCTCTTTTTTTTCGCGTAGTAAGGATTGAGCAAGTTTAAGCGATTCTGTCAGGGAATCTTCGATACTGGCATTGAACCAATAGTCCATGCTGGTTGAAACAAACTGTAGTGCAACGAAAAAAAGGAGAATGGTTGGTATAAGTGTGAGGGAGAGAAAAGAGGCTATGAGTTTTGTTTTGAGTTTGGAACCAAGTCGATTGACACGCCTTTCAAATAGCAGCTCAGCCAGGTTTCGAAGGACAAGAAACAGGACAAAGAGTACCAGAAGAACGTTAATATTGATAAGTGCAAAAATAAGGATGTTGTTATCAATGGGCAGTTCAACTTTATTTTTGAGGAGCAGGCTTTGCAGCCAGATGAAAAAGGGGATCAGCAGGATACAAAAGAAAATTACCCGCCGGATCAATCGTCGCTTTTGGCGAACCTGTTTTGCCGTGTATGGTCGTTTAGTGGCAGGTTGTTCTTTGGAAGAATGTTTCGCCATTAGGTTGCTTAGTATTTGAATTCTAAAGAATATGTATCTGTTTTAACGTCCCACCAGGAAAGAAAAGGAAGGATCGAGTGAAGATTCATGGGGAGCGTTTTCTGGTACAATTCCGCTCGAACTGTCAATTTGTAGAGGTTGTCGGGGATCAGTTGTTTGAGTTCGACAACCTTGGCCCCATTAATTTCATTTATTACTTTCTGAGCCTCAAAAAGTGAACGGAAGGTAAGTACCTTGTTGTTGTCTTCTTCTAAAGAGATACGATAGCTCTCCTTTAAGGTGTCAAAAGTCATGATGTGCTGAAAATTGTATGCAGTTATCTGTTCATCAGGCCAGTTTTTAGCTGTTTTATAAAGATTAATAAAAAAGGAAAAACGTAAAGGGATACCGCTGTGGAGGATTTCGACCATTTCAGAGGTAAAACTGTTCTCAAGGGTACCAAAGACAATGAGATGGGTCTCCGATGTGGTGGCGGTAAGTTCTTTAATAGTTGCCTTTCTACCCTGATTTGCTATGGAATAAGGGATTGAGGTCAGAAAGGAGAAGAGACAAAAAAGAGTTGCTGCTATGAGTATTTTACGATTCATTGTATATATATGAAAAGAAGGGCTGGAAGCCCATCGTTGTGATGAATTTTCAAGGTAGCCGTAATGCATTCTCAGACAAACTCCTAGTTTACCTGATATCAGCCTGGTTGTCTATTGCTTGTTCCTGTTGATTTTTTTGTCTGTAGCCTGTATATAAAACGGTCTGTTGCTGCAATTTTTTTATATAAAAGACCCTGTCCAGGGAATATTGAGTGATTTATGTCTCCACGACCCAAAAAAGCACGAAAATGTAAAGGGAAATTGTGTGGAAGAGCTTTTAAGCCCACCGGAACTCCTCTTGTTGATCTCAAGCAGGTTGAAATGCACCGTGATGAGCTGGAAGCCCTGAAATTATGCGATGGAGAGGGGATGACCCAGGAAGAAGCCGGACGCTGCATGGGTGTCTCCCGTGGTACTGTTCAACGTATAATTACCGTTGCCAGAAAAAAGACAGCCCTGGCGCTGACCCAGGGACATGTTCTTGTCTTTGTTGACGCAGAGGAGCGATTGTAGGGTTCGTAGCTCGACCATGATGTCAAACGTTTTCTCTTGTCTTGTCAAAGGTGATGTTCGGCCATTTTTCCATAAAATAATTCAGCATCCATTCACTTTCCGCAAGGTAGGTAAGAAAACCCTCCGAATCCTTGGCCAGAGAGCTCTGGTTTTTACGTTCAAAATCCGCCAGATCTGTTTTGTTCTCACAGCGAATCCACCTGGCTGCATTGAAGTTAATCGGTTCATAAATGGCCTTTACGCTGTATTCGTTCTGCAGTCGTGCCATTGTCACTTCAAACTGTAAAACACCCACCGCACCCATTATATAATCGGCACCTATGAGTGGGCGAAATACCTGTATTGCTCCCTCTTCCGCCAGTTGCAGTAAACCTTTTTGCAACTGTTTCATCTTAAGTGGATCTTTCAGGAGCACTCTGCGAAAATGTTCCGGGGCAAAATTTGGTACGCCTACAAATTTCAGAGGTTCTTTGGGGGTGAAGGTGTCACCGATTTTAATGGTTCCGTGATTATGCAGACCGATTATATCGCCCGGCCAGGCCTCATCAACATTTGAACGCTCCTGGGCAAGGAATATCGTGGCATTGGCAAGGGTGATATCTTTTCCAAGTCTGTGGTGGTACACCTTCATACCACGGGTGAATTTACCTGAACAGACGCGGAAAAAAGCAATACGATCCCTGTGGGCAGGGTTCATATTGGCTTGAATTTTAAAAACAAAACCTGAAAACTGTTCTTCGGATGGTGCAACTTCACGGCTGACGGTCATTCTCGGGCCGGGAGGTGGAGCCATTTCCACAAAAGAGTCGAGCATCTCTTGGACGCCAAAATTATTTATGGCGCTGCCGAAGAAGACAGGGGTCTGGCTGGCGTTTAAATACTCATCGTATTCAAAAGGATTGGCTGCTCCGTCTAATAGTTCAATATCTTCACGCAGATCATCTGCCTGATCTCCAAGTAATTCATCAACCTTGGGGTCATTCAGGTCGTCAATCATTATCCCCCCGATGTCCCGGGTCGTCCCACCGGACGTGAAGAGGTGGAGTGTTTTGTGGTAGAGATTGTATACACCTTTAAACGTTTTGCCCATGCCGATTGGCCATGAAAGAGGGGTGCATTCGATCTGTAATTTATCTTCAATTTCAGCCATGAGATCGAGAGGCGACAGCCCTTCTCTATCAAGTTTATTGATAAAAGTTATGATAGGCGTGTTGCGCATCCGGCATACTTCCATCAGCTTTTCCGTCTGGGCTTCAACGCCTTTGGCGCTGTCTATGACCATGACCGCAGAATCCACGGCGGTCAATACCCGGTAGGTATCTTCGGAAAAATCCTGATGGCCGGGGGTGTCAAGGAGATTAATCTCAAAGTCCCGGTATGTAAACTTCATCACCGAAGTGGTAACGGAAATGCCACGTTCCTGCTCAATGGCCATCCAGTCACTTGTCGCGTGCTTCTCAATCCGTTTGGATTTGACTGCGCCGGCCATGTTGATGGCGCCACCAAAGAGAAGAAGCTTCTCGGTAAGTGTGGTTTTACCGGCATCCGGATGGCTGATGATGCCAAATGTACGTCGTTTGGCTATTTCCTTGTCGAGTTGTTTGCCCATGATAGTGAAAAAATGACTTTGATTTAAAGGATGAAGTTATTATAAGAACAGGCAGAAAAATATCGTAACATATGTCCTTTTTACAATAATGCAAAGAGAAAAAAATTATCATGAAAAATAAACGAACTGTTCTTGTCACAGGTGGGTGTGGTTTTATCGGGGCAAATTTTGTTCGCCTGTTAAGAGAAGAATATGGTGACTGGCGTATTATAAACCTCGATAAGTTGACGTATGCCGGCAACCTGAAAAAACTTCAAGGCATCAGCGAAGGTGAGATGTATCGCTTTGTTAAAGGAGATATTTGCGATGGTGCTCTGGTCGCGGAACTTTTTGTAGCAGAGCAAATTGATACAGTTGTTCATTTTGCAGCAGAATCACATGTTGATCGTTCGATAACAGGTCCCGCTGATTTTATTCAGACCAATATTGTTGGCACGTTT
Organism: uncultured Desulfobulbaceae bacterium; assembly: GCA_947311315.1. Lineage (GTDB taxonomy): Bacteria > Desulfobacterota > Desulfobulbia > Desulfobulbales > Desulfocapsaceae > Desulforhopalus_A. The sequence continues at coordinate 5,553 of CAMZKN010000065.1, forward strand.
ACCTTACTTGAAGCGGCCAGGAAGAGTTGGGATAAGGGCGGGACAGGAGAGGAGAATAACTGTTTCCTCCATGTCAGCACGGATGAAGTCTATGGTAGTCTCGGTAGCACAGGTTTTTTTACAGAGACGACTGCTTTTGATCCGCGTTCACCATATTCCGCCTCCAAAGCGTCATCTGACCATCTTGTAAATGCCTATTTTCATACGTATGGTCTGCCGGTTCGATTGACAAATTGCTCCAATAACTATGGCCCGTATCAATTCCCGGAAAAATTGATACCACTTGTCTTTAATAACAGTATGCACGGTAAATCCCTACCGGTATATGGTGATGGAAAGAATGTTCGTGACTGGCTCTATGTGAAAGATCATTGTGAGGCTATTGTTGCAGTGTTGCAAAAGGGACAAAACGGGCAGTGTTATAATATTGGAGGTAATAACGAAAAAGAAAACCTCGAAGTGGTGACTGTTATTTGTGATATTCTTGATCGCAAACTTGGATTGCCGGAATCCGGTCAGCCGCGCAGATCGCTGATTACTTTTGTTGAAGACAGGCTTGGTCATGATCGCCGGTATGCAATTGATGCATCAAAAATCAAAGATCAGCTTGACTGGGAGCCCCAGGTGACTTTTGAGGCTGGTATGGAAAAAACAGTGGACTGGTATCTTGAAAATCAGGATTGGGTTCGAGAGATTGTCGACGGTTCCTATACAAAGTATTATAAACAGATGTATACTGTTTGAGCCCCTGTGTGGCGGAGAATTTTAAACTTATGAACGTTATACCTACAGCTATACCCGATGTCCTTAGTCTTGAACCTGAAGTCTTTGGCGATGATCGAGGGTTTTTCTTTGAAAGTTTTAATCAAAAAAAATGGCAGGCCGAAACAGGCCTTGAGAGAACATTTGTTCAGGATAATCATTCCAGATCGGCCAAAGGTGTTTTGCGTGGTTTGCATTATCAGATAGAGCAAACCCAGGGTAAACTGGTTCGGGTTGCGGTAGGAGAGGTCTTTGATGTCGCAGTGGATTTGAGGAGACAGTCACCAACCTTTGGCAGATGGGTGGGGGAAGTGCTCAGTGCTGACAACAGAAAACAACTCTGGATCCCTGAAGGTTTTGGTCATGGTTTTCTGGTGTTGTCCGATAGTGCTGACTTTTTATACAGAACAACCGATTATTGGGCACCAGAGTATGAGCGATGCATTGTCTGGAATGATTCTGATCTCGGTATTGACTGGTCTGTCGATTATTTACCTTCCCTTTCACCAAAGGACGCTGAAGGTGTTTTGTTCAGGGATGCAGAAGTTTTTACTTAAGAGTAACTACTCAAAGGGTACCGCATCTACACACGATCAGGCTGGCTCGCATAGGGTTTATTGTCCCCCCAGTCTGTTTGTGTACTTATACGGCACCCTGCACGCAGTTACGTTTACGAAGTATGGCGAAGTTAAGATGATTATTGTGTGAGTAGTTACACTTAAGATTCTTTTGCCGGGGAGGCATTGAATGAAATCGATTTTTCTAACATCTCTGATTCTTTTAACACTGTTGTGTTGTGGTTGTGCAAAGTATTACGGCAAACCCAAGAAGGTTATTCTGCAGCATCCTGAAACGCAGGAATTTGTCGACTGCCAGGTGGATAAATGGGAAACAGCAAAAGCGTTTGCTGAAAACGATAAATGTATCGAAGAGTATAAAAAGAAAGGATTTGTCGTGTGGGCTGAGCGTTGATTGCCTGTCATTTCTTTTCCTCTATGCTGAATTTCTAACCAGTGTTATACTTACTATCTTTGTTACCGTCCAGTCTTCGTCCTGCCACTACCTATGGCAGTTGACATAGTCCCTCCTTGCTTAGCCATGGTGGTTAGGAAAGTTTGGAAGAGTTTTTTCCGATCCATCAACTGTGTTTTGGCCTTCCCTTCAAAGAACTCAAAAAAAGTTCCGATAAACAGATACCTGTGAAGAAAAATTGATATGCATGTTTTTGCAGGCGCAATATTTGGTAAATGTGTTCTGCTCGTTGGCTGGTGATTTTAAGATGTTGGAGGTTGAATGTGTAAAAAAGTTATTAAATTAGCATGTTATGATCTGATATTTATTGTTTCCTGATCGGAGTTGCTCCTGTATAGTCATAAAAAGTATTGAAGAACTGAATAAGGCTAACTAGACTTTTTCGTCTACGTGTAACAATGTTCTTTTTTTTAGAAAAATGAACAGTAGTCTTTCAATATAGAACCATAAAAACAGATATATAGTGTATTTAAGGTTAAATAACGATGTCATTTTTTGGATAAATTAAACAAAAGATATTCATTTGTCTCGCTAGAGGATAAAACTAATCAACAGCTTGATAATATAAGGTAATTGGTTAAAACCCTATGTAGTGGTCGCTGGGTGAGTGTAACGATGTTAAATTTAATACTTGAAGTATATACTGTGATGCTGTATACCATGCTATGGAGACTGGTGGATGGACTTAAAATTCAGACCAAAAGGAGTGATTATGACTAGTTTTGATGAAGTGTTTCAAAGTAGTGTTGAAAATCCTGAGGCGTTTTGGGCGGAAGCTGCCAAGAGTATCACATGGTACAAAGAGTATGATAAGATCTTAGACGATTCCAACCCTCCTTTTTATAAATGGTTTCCAGGTGGTAAAATGAACACCTGTTACAATGCTATTGATCGTCACGTCGAGAATGGTCGCGCGGATCAGGTTGCAATAATTTATGACAGTCCTGTGACTGACACACTCCTTAAGATCACCTACAAAGAACTGCTCGAAAAAGTTTCTACTTTTGCAGGAGCACTTGCCAGCCAAGGCGTTGGTAAAGGTGATACTGTTGTTATATACATGCCTATGATTCCCGAGGCGGCTGTTGCCATGCTGGCATGTGCTCGACTCGGTGCTATTCATTCTGTTGTTTTTGGTGGTTTTGCTCCCCACGAGCTTGCCATCAGGATCGATCATGCACAACCAAAGGTTATCGTAACCGCCTCGGGAGCTATTGAGGGTGTAAAGACTCTTGAATATAAACCTCTCGTTGACAGTGCCATAGAGCAATCTACCCATGAAGTGAGCAAAGTTATCCTCTTTCAACGTGATTTTGTGAAGTCTACTATGATTGATGGTCGCGATCTGGATTGGGTTGAACTGGTAAGCAACAGTCAGCCTGCTGACTGTGTGGAAGTTGACGCAACAGATCCTCTTTATATTTTGTATACATCCGGTACAACAGGAATGCCTAAAGGTGTTTTAAGAGATAATGGCGGACATGCTGTTGCACTCCACTGGAGCATGAAGAACCTGTACGATATAGATCCTGGTGATGTGTGGTGGTCAGCTTCTGATGTTGGCTGGGTTGTGGGTCACTCTTATATTGTTTACGCTCCTTTGTTGCAGGGGTCTACGACAGTTTTTTATGAAGGAAAACCAATTGGCACACCTGATGCCGGTGCTTTCTGGAGAGTAATATCTGAGCATAAAGTAAAAGCACTTTTTACTGCTCCAACTGCGTTCAGGGCAATTAAAAAAGAAGATCCTGAAGGTAAATTTTTTGAAAAGTATGATACTTCCTGTTTTGAATGTCTCTATCTCGCAGGTGAGCGTCTGGATCCTGATACACTGCACTGGGCAGAAGACCTGCTAAAAGTTCCTGTTATTGATCACTGGTGGCAGACAGAGACAGGATGGGCTATTGTTGGTAACTGTCGTGGTATTGAAGAACTGCCTGTTAAAGAAGGCTCTCCGACTAAGGCCCTGCCTGGATATGATGTGCGTATTGTTGATGACGATGGCGAGGTTGTACCAAAAGGTACTGAAGGGAATATCGTCTGTAAACTGCCGTTGCCTCCAGGAACACTAACTACCCTGTGGCGTAATGATGACAGATATATTCAGTCTTACATGACGAAGTTTCCTGGGTACTATGAAACCAGTGACGGTGGGTTTATAGATGAAGACGGTTATGTCTTTGTAATGGGCCGTATGGATGATGTTATTAATATTGCTGGTCATAGGCTGTCGACGGGAGCAATGGAAGAGATTATTTCCAACCACCCGGATGTTGCTGAATGTGCAGTTTTTGGTGCTGATGATCAATTGAAGGGACAGTTGCCGGTCGGACTGTTTGTTGTAAAGGCTGGCGTTACCAGAGATGGTGATGAGATTAAGAAGGAGCTGGTCAAAATGGTACGTGAAGCGATTGGCCCGATTGCATGTTTCCGCGATGCGTGTCAGGTAGTGCGTTTGCCAAAGACACGTTCAGGTAAAATCCTGCGTGGTACAATGCGATCAATTGCTAACAGCAAAGAGTACAGAATGCCTTCAACCATCGATGATCCGTCGATTCTTGATGAGATTACAGAATATCTGACCAAGATGGGTTACGGCAAGAAGTAAATTACGTTGATGTGGGCAGCTGTCTGAATTGACAGCTGCCTTTTTTCATGGAAAAACGGGATCGAATACTACTCCGGTTCCACTAACAAGGACAATTTTTTTATGAAGATCCACGAGTATCAAGCGAAAGAACTGTTTCGCAAGTATAATGTGCCGACTCCCGAAGGTGGTGTGAGCACCACTATAGAAGGCATTTCTGAAACTGCTGCTCAACTGGGATTACCGGTTGCGGTAAAAGCTCAGATTCATGCCGGTGGGCGAGGCAAGGGTGGTGGCGTTAAAATTGCCAGGACCAGTGAGGAAGTTTCACAGGCTGCAAACGCGATTCTTGGTATGACCCTTGTCACTAAACAGACCGGGCCTGAAGGAAGACTTGTTAAGACTGTCCTGGTCGAAAAAGGAGTGGGTATAAAGAAAGAATTGTACCTTTCGATGATTCCGGATAGAAGCACCGCGACGGTGACCATTGTTGCCAGTCAGGATGGTGGTATGGACATTGAAGAAGTTGCCGCATCAACACCGGAACGAATTATAAAAGTACAGGTTAATCCTCTTATCGGAATTCGTGGTTATCACGTTCAGCAGGTGATCTTTGGACTGGAACTTGAAAAACCGGTGATGAAGGAATTTGGCGCTCTTTTAAGAAATTTGTATAATCTCTTTGTCGATTATGATTGTTCGATGCTTGAGATTAATCCGCTGATTATTACCGATGACGACCAAATAATAGCGCTGGATGCCAAGGTTGATGTCGATTCCAATGCACTCTTCAGACATCCTGATGTAGTTGCAATGCATGATCCAAATGAGGATGATCCGGCCGAAGCTGAGGCTGCAAAATATAACCTCAACTATATCAACCTCGATGGAAATGTCGGCAATATGGTGAATGGCGCGGGACTTGCCATGGCGACAATGGATATTATCAAACAGGCTGGAGCCGATCCAGCTAATTTCCTGGATGTCGGAGGCGGTGCCGATGCTGAGATGGTTGAAAATGGTTTTCGTATCATTCTCAGCGATCCAAAAGTGAAGGGAATTTTGATTAATATTTTTGGTGGTATACTCAGGTGTGACATTCTAGCACAAGGAGTAGTGCAAGCTGCCGAAAAAATAAAACTGTCAGTTCCGGTGGTTGTTCGTATGGAAGGAACAAACGTCGAAGAAGGCAGAAAGATTTTGAGTGAATCTGGATTGAAGCTGATAAACGCAGCCGATTTGTCCGATGCTGCTAAAAAGGTCGCCGAAATAGTCGCTTAATTTCAATGTGTAGTTGGTCAGCGGTTCATAAGGTCACAATTAATACCCTAACGCAAACAAGCTGCAAGTAAGTGCCTTGGAGGTATCTATTTATTTTTGTGGTCAAATACCCTTCTTCATTTTCTTTTTTTTAGCAGTAATTATGGAGTAAGGCACTAAACATAAGGTCAAATAATAAGGAGCAAGTCATGAGGGGCGTGCAACTATACGTTATTTGAGTTGTGTTGGTGAAGTTTGAGCAGGGTGGCTAATTGATCATCAAAAGCACTGTATTGGCGAAGAAGTTAAATTGATATGACGAATGCTGATCCGGTTGGGGTGGAATTTTGCCTGACCTGATTGAGGAGCATGAGTAATTTTACTTTCAAAGGAAAACAATGAGTATTTTAGTGAATTCCCAGACGCGTGTCCTCGTTCAGGGCATTACAGGTAAGGAAGGTAAGTTTCATACACAGCAGTGTATTGCTTACGGCACAAATGTGGTTGCAGGTGTTACCCCCGGTAAAGGTGGTCAGTCGATGGATTCAGTTCCTGTCTTCAATACGGTTCAGGAAGCGAGAAAAGAGACAGGGGCAAATGCCTCAATGATCCTTGTGCCGCCACCTTTTGCAGCAGATGCCATTCTTGAGGCGGTTGATGCCGGCATAGAGTTGGTCGTGTGCATTACGGAAGGTGTCCCTGTCGTTGATATGATGAAAGTCAAAAACTATCTTGAACAAAATAATACCAGACTCATTGGGCCAAACTGCCCAGGCATTATAACGCCGGGTGAGTGCAAGATCGGTATTATGCCAGGCCCTATCCATACACCAGGTGGGCCGGTGGGTGTAGTGTCACGTTCTGGTACCCTCACCTATGAAGTTGTCCATCAGTTGACGGAAGTTGGCCTTGGTCAGACAACGTGTATTGGTATTGGTGGTGATCCTGTAAATGGAACAGGTTTTATTGATTGCTTGAAAGAATTTAATGACGATCCTGCAACAGAAGCCGTTGTAATGGTTGGAGAGATAGGTGGGAATGCAGAGGAAGAAGCTTCTGCCTGGATCAAAGAAAACATGAAAAAACCGGTTGTAGGTTTTATTGCCGGACTGACTGCTCCTCCAGGGAGAAGGATGGGCCATGCTGGTGCCATAGTCAGTGGCGGTCAGGGAACAGCTGCAGCGAAAATTGAAGCAATGCAGAAGGCTGGTCTCTATGTTTGTGAGGATTTGGGTGCTCTTGGAAAGCTCTGTAAAGAAGCATTTTCGTGAGAAAATGTTGGTGCACTATTGATCACGGATAGCGACTGCGTTACGTGCCGGGAATTATGATCCAAGGAGATGGAATGAATACGAATGACCAGCTGGACCACCTGAAGACACTCAGAGCTGAAGCAAAGCTCGGAGGCGGTCAGGCCAGGATTGACAAGCAGCATGCAAAGGGTGCAATGACTGCAAGAGAACGGATAGATTTGCTCTTAGATAAAGGGTCTTTTGAAGAGTTTGACATGTTCAAAACCCATAGATGTACTGATTTTGGCATGGAAAAGCAGGTGTTTCCAGGAGATGGTGTTGTCACCGGACACGGTACAGTGGATGGTCGCATTGTCTATGTCTATGCACAGGACTTTACTGTACTTGGCGGATCTCTTTCAGAAACTGTTTCAGAAAAAATCTGTAAGATTCTTGATCATGGTATGAAAAATGGGGCTCCTGTTATCGGACTCAATGACTCCGGTGGAGCAAGAATCCAGGAGGGAATTGAAAGCCTTGCCGGATATTCTGAAATTTTTCAGCGAAATGTAATGGCTTCTGGAGTTGTTCCGCAGATTTCAACCATTTTTGGACCATGTGCCGGTGGCGCAGTCTATTCACCGGCTTTAACTGATTTTATAGTTATGGTTCAGAATCAGTCCTATATGTTTCTCACCGGCCCTAAAGTTGTGAAATCAGTTACCCATGAAGATGTTACAACAGAAGCTCTCGGTGGTGCGGAAATGCATGCAAGCAGGAGCGGCGTGAGTGACTATGCTGCATCTTCGGGTGCGGAGGCGGTTGAATATGTACGAAAACTGCTCTCATTTCTGCCGCAGAACAATATGGAGAATCCACCATCCATTCCATGTGAAGATCCTAAGACGCGTGAAGCCGCAGAACTTAACGCTATTGTTCCTGATAATCCGAATGCGGCTTATGATATGATGGAGGTTATTCTTCAAACAGTGGATAACAGGGATTTTCATGAGGTTAAAGAAAAATTTGCCCCGAACATCATTGTTGGTTTTGCACGATATAATGGAATGAGTGTAGGTATAGTTGCTAATCAACCTAAATACCTGTCAGGTGTCCTCGATATTGATTCCTCTGTTAAAGGTGCACGGTTCGTGCGATTCTGTGACTGTTTCAATATTCCCGTAGTCACTTTTGTAGATGTACCTGGTTTTTTACCGGGAACTGCTCAGGAATATGGTGGAGTCATCAGAAATGGCGCTAAAATACTCTATGCCTATGCAGAAGCAACAGTGCCAAAAGTAACTGTTATTACCCGAAAAGCATACGGCGGCGCTTATTGTGTCATGTCTTCAAAACATCTTAGAGGTGATATGAATTATGCATGGCCATCTGCTGAAATTGCTGTAATGGGAGCCAAAGGGGCGTCCGGGGTTCTTTATGGAAGAGCGGCCGCTAAAGCTGAAGATCCTGCTGCATTTCTTGCTCAAAAAGAAAAGGAATACCAGGATAAGGTTGCAAATCCATATGTAGCCGCACAGCGTGGTTATATAGACGATATTATAGAACCAGCTCGAACCAGAACCAGAATTATCAAAGCTCTTGGTCTGCTGCAGAATAAGCGGGATACCAACCCGATGAAAAAGCATGGGAATATTCCTTTGTAGTAGCGCTGATACTGGCACTGGCAAAGAGCAAAGATTCTGATAAGCTGAAATTGCATTGAGGAGATAAAATGACAGTAAAAATAATTATCCAGAGAAAAGTAGAGAGTGAAAATTTTGCAGAACTTGCTCTTTTGCTAAAAAAATTACGTGCACTTACTCTTGAGCAACCTGGTTATATTTCAGGTGAGACTCTCAACAGGATTGACAGAAAAAACGAATCAATGGTGATTAGTACCTGGCGCTCTGTCGAAGATTGGAACACGTGGGTAAATAATCCGAAACGTACCGAAATTCAAAAACAGATTGACACGCTTTTAGGTCAGCAGACGGAATACGCAATGTACAACGTCTGATCCTGTTTTCATTGGAGTTATCCGCCTGTTTTACTACAGGCATTACAATTTTAATCAGTGGGTGAGTTTGATGGCAGGTAAAGGGAAGAAAGTTGCAGCTGCGCTTGCTGCGGTAAGTCTCTATCTGCAGGAAGAAGAGGCAATGGCTCAGGAACAGCAGAACATTCAAGTTAACAAGAGAGTTCCTGAGTTCAGCCAGTGGGGACAGAGTGGTCGACAGGATATGATGACCATGCGTAGATTAGTGCAATTGAGAACATTCACACGTTTTTAAACAGATTTTTATATAAATTATAACGGTTACAGACCAGGCGATAGGAGAAATAGGATGAGTGATCAAGTGAAGATGACCCCATTGGATTATTCCGCAGAGCGGCCGGCGGCAAAGAATCCGGTTAAAATTATGGATTTGTCCCTGCGAGATGGACATCAGTCTTTATTTGCGACCAGGGGCCGTACAGAAGATATGATTCCGGTTGCCGAAATGATGGATGAAGTTGGTTTCTGGGCGATAGAAACCTGGGGTGGTGCAACCTTTGACACCATGCACCGATTTCTCAATGAGGATCCCTGGGAGCGACTGAGAACGTTAAAGCGTTATATTAAAAAGACACCATTTTCCATGCTTCTTCGAGCGCAAAATCTCGTTGGATACAGGAATTATGCCGATGATCTTGCGTATGCTTTTGTAGAAAGGGCCGCTGAAAACGGTATGGATGTTTTTAGAACATTTGATGCGTTGAACGATTATAGAAATTTTGAAACTGTAGTCGAGCAGATCAAAAAATGTGGTAAACATTTTCAGGGCTGTATCTGCTACACTTTAACTGAACCTCGGCTTGGTGGTGAAGTATACAATCTTGAGTACTATACGGATCGTGCAAAATCGCTTGAAGATATGGGTGCTGATTCTGTATGTATTAAGGATATGGCCGGTCTGCTTGCTCCTTATGATGCGTATCCGCTGATTAAGGCTCTTAAAGAAGTTGTGAAGATACCTATTCATCTGCATAGCCACTTTACTTCAGGGATGTCACCGATGACCCATCTTAAGGCTATTGAAGCTGGTGTGGATATTATCGATACATGTATGACACCCTATGCCTACAGAACATCCCATGCCGCAGTGGAGCCACTTGTAATGGCGCTTCTTGGTACGAATCGTGATACCGGTTTTGATATTAAGAAACTCGCTGCAATTAACGAGATATTTGAAAAAGAAATTCTACCCAAATATAAGCATCTGCTGGATGATTCAAAAGTTTCAATTATTGATATTAATGTGTTGTTGCATCAGACACCTGGTGGGATGTTGTCCAATCTTGTTAATCAGTTAAGAGAGATGGATGCCCTTGATAAAATTGACGAAGTATATAAGGAGCTGCCGAAAGTTCGTAAAGATCTTGGACAGATTCCGCTGGTAACACCGACAAGTCAGATCGTAGGTGTGCAGACTGTTAACAACGTGTTGCATGATACTCCGGATGAGCGATATAAAATGATCACCGGGCAGGTAAAAGATCTCTGTTATGGTTTGTATGGTAAAACCGCAGTACCTATTGATGCGGAACTGCAGAAAAAAGCTCTAAAGGGCTATCCAAGGGGCGAAGAACCTATAACCTGTAAGCCTGCAGATGTACTCGAACCCGAGTTGGAAAAGGCCAAGGCAGAGATTGGAGATCTTGCTGTAGATCTCGACGATCTTATCCTGTATGCTCAATTTCCCGTTACAGGCAAAAAATTTCTGGAATGGAAATATGGCAAATCCGAGCCACCTGAAAGTGTTAAGGCTATAACACTTGATGATGTAAAGAAAAAAGATGAGATCCTTAAAAAGGCCAAAGAAGGAAAACTTATTGAAGCAAAAGGTGACGAACCTGCAAAATCAGGTAATGTCAGGACCTTTAATGTTTTTGTAGACAATGAATATTACAACGTTGAAGTTGATCCTACCGGAGATGCTCCCGTATTGTCTGTTGCGCCACCTGCAGCTGCGGTTGTATCGTCGGCACCAGCTGCTACAGTTCCTGCTAGCGCTGCACCTGCAGCACAAACAGCAGCCCCCTCTGAACCTTCTTCTGCTCCAGTAGATGGAACCGTATTGCTCGCTCCCATGCCTGGAATGATAATTAAATATGAAAGAGCTGAAGGTGATCAGGTAAAATCCGGTGATACTATTGTTGTCCTCGAGGCAATGAAGATGGAAAATTCTCTTACTGCTCCCTGTGATGGCACAGTGCAGGGTATTAAATTTGCTAGTGGAGACACAGTGTCCAAAGGTGCAGTGCTGTGTATAATCAGCTAAGGATATAATATCTGCTTTCTCATCAGACCGAGTGTGAAATGGTACTTTTCCCTCCCTGTACCTTTCATGCTCTGTCTGTTTCTTCTGATAACTTCCTCTGTGTCTGTAGGTTTTCGTACGATAGAAATGGTCTTGAGTATCGGAGATGATTTATGATTCTTAAAGAGCTTAATGGATGTACTCCCCAATATGGCGAAGATTGTTTTTTTGCCGAGAATGCTGTGCTTGTCGGTGATGTGGAAATGGGGAATGAGTGTTCCATCTGGTATAACGCTGTTCTTCGTGGTGACGTGCACTATATACGTATGGGTGACAGGGTGAATATTCAGGATGGTGCTGTTGTTCACTGTACATACAAGAAATATCCGGTGAATATTGGCAACAATGTTTCGGTTGGGCATAATGCAATAGTACATGGATGTACTATTCATGATAATGTACTCATTGGAATGGGTGCGATCGTGATGGACGATTGTGTGGTGGAGAGTAATACGATTATTGCTGCTGGTGCTGTAGTAACCCAGGGGAAAAGAGTAGAATCGGGGACGATTTATGCTGGTGTTCCTGCGAAAAAAGTTAAAGATATCAGTACTGAGCTTATCTCTGGTGAAATCGAAAGAATTGCGCAGAACTACGTTAAGTATGCAGGTTGGTACAAATAAAACGATGTGTTAATCTGTAGTACTGCCTATTGTCGGAAGGAATCTAAGCAGCATATCAGCTGCCGCAGTCGGGGATGTGTTTTTTGATTCTACATCCTTTTGTAGTTCGTTGAGTGCTTTTTTAACATCTGGAGTATTGTAAAACCACTGACGCAGACCATCGTCCAGTAGAAAAGACATCCAGTCAAGTGCCTGTGTTTTCCTTTTGCTTGCCATTTCGCCACAGTCCGTCAATTTTGTTCTGTGTTCTTTTATAGTTTCCCAGATTTTGTCTATACCGTTTCCGTTGATGGAGCTGCATGTGAGGACAGGTGGTGTCCAGTTTGGACTGTTGGGCATAAGCATATGCAGTGCAGTTTCATACTCTCTTTGAGCAATTTCAGCGCGAGTCACATTGTCTCCATCGGCCTTGTTGATGACGATGGCATCGGCAACTTCTAAAACACCCTTTTTAATACCCTGCAACTCATCTCCGGCACCGGCTATCATAAGCACCAGAAAAAAATCGACCATGGAAGAAACTGTGGTTTCCGATTGGCCTACGCCAACGGTCTCAATAATGGCCACATCATAGCCAGCTGCTTCACAAACGAGCATCGTTTCTCTTGTTTTACGGCCAACACCGCCAAGAGTACCACTTGATGGCGATGGACGAATAAAGGCTTTAGGGTTAACTGCAAGTTTTTCCATGCGTGTTTTGTCGCCAAGAATTGAGCCGCCACTTCTACTGCTGCTGGGGTCAATCGCCAGCACGGCAACCTTGTGACCAATTTCTGTCAACATGGTGCCAAAGGTTTCGATATAGGTGCTTTTTCCTGCACCGGGAACACCGGTAATGCCAATACGAATACCTTTTCCAGTGTGTGGCAGCAGCTGGTTGACTATGATCCTTGCACGTTCCTGGTGGGCGGGGAGGGTGCTCTCGATAAGCGTTATTGTCCTGGCGAGAGCGAGTCGATCATGGCTGAGGATGCCTTCTACGTATTCTTCTGGGCTTTTTAGCATGGCTGGGAATTTTTGATGAATTATGTACGTATAACACTATGAATGTAACAGTTTAGCAGTGCCTTGCATGTTCACGATTGGTCCAATTAGCAGATAAGCGACAGACTTCGATACATTTGTATGCTGATTGGACTAATCGTGGGCAGGTGAGGTGCTGATGAATTGTTATAAAAAACGCAACAGATCCAGTTGCAAAGCGAGGGAGAACAACCGGATCCGTTGCGGTACTACAGGAGACGCTATCCCAGATACTTCTCTTCCAGGAGAGTAAGTGTTTTTCCGGCGGATTCCGGAATAGGTGTTCCGGGTCCAAAAACTGCCTTAACGCCGCTGTCAAAAAGGAAGTCATAGTCACCTGGTGGAATGACTCCTCCGGCTACAACGAGAATTTCCTCCCCGCCTGCTTTTTTAAGTTCTTCAATCAGTGCCGGGATAAGTGATTTGTGCCCGGCTGCAAGACTTGAAGCGCCAACAACATGGACATCATTCTCAATGGCCATTTTTGCGGCTTCCTCCGGAGTTTGGAACATCGGACTGATATCAACATCAAATCCAAGATCAGCATAAGCGCTGGCAACAATTTTAAAGCCACGGTCGTGACCATCCTGCCCCATCTTCGTGACGAGCAGGCGTGGGCGTCTACCCTGTTTTTCAAGAAAAGTTGTAGTTCTCTTTTTAATTTCATCAATGGCACCACTGTCTCCTTTATATTCAGAAGAGTAGGCACCTGAAATGCAGCGGGTAGTCGCAACAAAACGACCAAAGACACTTTCCATGGCATCGGATATCTCACCCACGGTAGCTCTTGCTCGAACTGCAGGAAGGGCTGCTTCAAGGAGGTTGCCGTCGTTTTGTGCAGCAGCTGTAAGGTCAGCAAGTGCTTTCTCAACAGCTGTCTGGTCGCGAGTGGCTTTGATTTCTTTTAATCTGGCCACTTGCTCATCCCGAACAGTGCCAGGAACTTCACGTACATCAAAATCAATTTTTTCATCTTCAAGCTTGTATTTATTCACTCCAACTATGACGTCAAGGCCCTGATCAATAAGAGCCTGTTTTCTTGCAGCGGATTCTTCGATACGCATTTTGGGCATACCGGTTTCAATAGCCTTTGCCATGCCGCCCAGTTCTTCGATTTCGTCTATAATTTTCTGTGCTTCACTGATTATGCTGTCGGTGAGAGATTCAACGTAGTAGGATCCTCCCAACGGGTCTATGACATGACAAATTTGCGATTCTTCCTGAACGATAATTTGCGTGTTTCTTGCAATTCGGGCAGAAAAATCAGTTGGTAGTCCAATAGCTTCGTCAAAGGAGTTGGTGTGCAGAGACTGGGTGCCACCAAGAACTGCGGTCATTGCCTCCATCGTTGTACGGATCACATTGTTGTATGGATCCTGTTCGGTGAGGCTCCAGCCGGAAGTTTGGCAATGGGTTCGCAACATCGATGATTTCGGGTTTTTGGGATTAAACTGACTCATCAGGCGGTACCAGAGGAATCGTGCAGCCCGAAGCATGGAGATATCCATGAAAAAATTCATGCCAATGCCAAAAAAGAAAGAAAGTCTCGGTGCAAATGTATCGATATCCATGCCACTCTTTAGGGCAGCTTTGACGTATTCAACACCGTCGGCCAGGGTAAATGCCGTTTGCAGAACGCTGTTTGCCCCCGCCTCCATCATGTGATACCCACTGATACTGATGGTGTTGTATTTGGGCATGGTGGTGGAGCAGAATTCCATGATGTCTGAGATAATCCGCATGGATGGACCTGGTGGATAGATGTAGGTGTTTCGTGTGAGGTATTCTTTGAGGATGTCGTTCTGGATTGTTCCTGAAAGTTGATCGTGGCTGACACCCTGTTCTTCTGCGGCAACAATATATCCGGCGAGGATCGGAATAACCGCACCGTTCATGGTCATTGAGACAGACATCTTGTCAAGGGGAATACCGTCGAACAATATTTTCATGTCTTCCACGGAATCGATAGCAACGCCAGCTTTGCCAATATCGCCCGCGACTCTAGGGTGATCTGAATCGTATCCGCGATGTGTTGCCAGGTCAAAAGCTACAGAAAGGCCTTTTTGGCCTGCCGCAAGAGCCTTGTGGTAAAAGGCGTTTGATTCCTTGGCGGTGGAGAATCCCGCATATTGTCTGATAGTCCACGGCCGACCTGCATACATTGTAGCCATGGGGCCACGCACGTAGGGAGCCATTCCCGGTAGCGTGTTTGCTGATTCCATGCCCTCAAGATCTTCAGCAGTATACAAAGGTTTAACGTTTATACCTTCCGGGGTCATCCAGTCGAGTTTATCGACGGCTTTACCCTTCATTTGCTTGGAGGCGAGTTCCGCCCATTTTTGATATTCAGGATGTTTTGACATCATCTACTCCTCGGTTGCAGAGAACAAAAAAAATAAAAAACATCACATCATCCCCTGGCAGGGGGAAATGGTGGTAATGTTATGAACGTTCACAAAGTTCTACGAGAACTCCGCCTGTAGCTTTCGGGTGCAAAAAGGCAATTTTAGCACCACCCGCACCGATTCTGGGTTTCTGGTCGATAAGTTGAATGCCTTTTTCTTTCAGTTCCTCAAGTGCGGCTTCTATATCGGCGACACGAAAGGCAACATGCTGAAAACCTGTGCCTTTTTTATCAATAAACTTTGCAACAGGGCCGTCAGGAGAAGTTGATTCCAGCAACTCTACTTCGCTCTCTCCAACTGGGAAAAATGCTGTTGTAACTTTTTGTGCTTCCACTGTTTCTGACCCTTCGAACTGTAGCCCAAGAACTTCTGTCCAGAAATTTTTGCCATCTTCTATATTGTTCACGGCAATGCCCAAATGATCAATCTTCAGTATTTCCATATCATCCTCCAAAATCTTAATCAGAATTTTACCAAATTCGGTATGTTTATGGTTTATGTTTCACGGTTATTGGAATCAGTACGAGAGTTTTGTGTTGAATTTTCAGGGTTGGCCATACCCTGCCATACCATTTCAAACATGATGTTGGCCTGTTCGGACAGACTTTCCTGTTTGCCGCGAAGTATCCACATAAAAAAGCTCCGCTGGACAAATCCCATCAGGAAGTCGAGAAGAACAGCTGCTCGGACGTGTGGATTAAAAACTCCTTCTTTTTGCCCCTGCCTCAGAACATCAATCATGAGAGACATCATTCGAGGCTGGGCAAATGTTTCATCAACCATCCAGGTTTTCATGGGAAGTGTCATGAAGACAATTCTGCCTAATCCTTCGTGTTTCTCGTAGTAATCGAGTTGTAGCCAGAAAACTTTTCGGAGTTTTTCTTTCAGATTCTCAATGCCCTGGAGGTGATCGATAATGCGATCAGTAAGTTTTCCCATCCAGATGTCAACAAAAGCGAAAACCAGACGTTCTTTGCTGCCGTAATGTTTGTAAATAGTGGTAAAACTAACTCCGGCTTTGTTGGCAATTTCCCGAATGGAAGCTTTGTGAAAATCTGAATGTGAAAAGACTTCGAGAACAGCTCGTTCAAGTCTTTGATGGATATCTTCGTTTAGGTCATCTAACATTGTTACTGTTGTATGTTCTCTGTGGATAATTAAAGAATTGTAGAAAAGTTATGTCGTTGAAAAAACGATATTATTAAGTTTGCAATTCGTGTAAGTGTATACTTGTTATTGGCGCGATTGTGTTTGTAACTAACTGAAAAGTAATGTTAAAAATAAAAAGCAAGCCAATAAATAATAGTTATTGGATAACATCGTTACGCATATGTTGTAATGCATTGCGTATTTCTTTTCAAGTAAAAAGCGGTTTCTGCATGTTTTATGGAGTATTTAACTGGCGAAAAGAACATTGTCTGGAAAATGCAGGTGAGGGTTGGAAGAGCAGTAAACAATGATTCATTTGGGCTCTTCCAACCTTCTGGATATTATTTTCCGAAAAGAGACAAGAGTACGCCCGCTGAAACAGCAGAGCCTATAACGCCTGCAACGTTGGGGCCCATGGCATGCATAAGCAGAAAGTTTGATGGATCTTCTTTCTGTCCAACCACCTGGGAGACTCTTGCCGCCATGGGGACTGCCGAAACTCCAGCCGAACCAATAAGCGGATTGATGTTGAGATTGAGAAATTTATTCATCACTTTTGCCAGGAGAACACCGGAAGCGGTGCCTATGGCAAAAGCTGTTACCCCAAGAGTTAGAATCGCAAGTGTTTCAACGCGTAAAAATTGTTCTGCTGTAGCCGTTGCGCCAACTGTAACACCAAGAAAAATGGTGATAATGTTGATAAGGGTATTTTTGGCTGTATCTTCGAGTCGTGCGACAACGCCACATTCCCTGAAGAGATTGCCTAGCATTAACATACCAATAAGTGTCGCAGCTGGTGGTACCATAAGTGAAACAATAATTGTTACAATTATGGGGAAGATGATTTTTTCACGTTTACTGACATCTCTGAGCTGGGTCATTTTAATGGTCCGCTCGCTTTTTGTTGTCAATAATCGCATGATAGGCGGTTGTATGATTGGTACCAAAGCCATATAGGAATAGGCGGCAATGGCTATGGGGCCGAGGAGGTGGGGTGCAAGTTTTGAAGAAAGAAAAATTGCAGTTGGACCGTCTGCGCCGCCTATTATTCCTATTGACGCGGCTTCTTGGGCAGTGAACAGTCCGGATGCGATTGCACCGATAAAGGTGATAAATATACCAAATTGAGCAGCAGCTCCGAGTAAAAGTGATTTTGGATTTGCGATTAGCGGGCCAAAATCAGTCATTGCACCAACACCCATGAAAATCAGTGGAGGAAAGATACCCAGATGGTCACCCTGAAAGAGATAATACAACAGGCCGCCGGGTTCGATTGTGTGGATTACGTTGCCTGTGATTTTCATCACCGGTTCTGTCATGAGCCCTGCATAAGGGAGGTTGGTCAGTAGGACGCCAAATGCTATGGGAACAAGAAGTAAGGGCTCGAATTTCTTAACAATGGCCAGGTACAGCAAAAGGAAAGAAACGCAGAGCATTAGAACCGCTCCTGTAGTTAAGCCATAAAAACCTGTGGATCTGAAGAAGTCGAGAAGAGCTTCCAGCATGGTAAGTGTCTCCTTTTAAGATGACAGCACGATGAGGGTATCACCTGCGTTAACGGATGCGTCTTTGGTGACGTTGATTTCCTTGACAGTGCCGTCAGTTGTGGCCATGATTTCATTTTCCATTTTCATAGCCTCCAGCACAAGGAGAGGTTGCCCTTTGGTTACTTTGTCACCAACACTTACCATTATATTGAGCACAGTACCGGGGATGGGAGCAACGAGTGCGCCACCGGTCGGGGCTGAATCAGCTGCAGCTTGAGGCTGCGTTGCTTTGGGGGTGGCTGGTTTAGGTGCTGCTGGTTTTGGAGCGGGGGTAGCGGTATTCTGGACAGGGGCGGGGCTGTGTCCCTCTGTCAATTCTTCAATTTCAACTGTGTATTCACTGCCGTTGACGATAACTCTGAACTTTTTCATATCTTTCCTCTGTCGTAATTATAATCTGTTGTTCATCAGGTCGGTGATACCTGCCTGACTCCATACCGAAGTCGAAGGTTTGCTCTTCTTGATGTTTCTGATGACAATATTGTCCACGGATGTTGCCATCTTCATGGCAATAACACTACTCATTACTGCTATTAGCTCTTTGTCGTCCTCGATGTTCTCTGGCCTGGCCTCAGGTTCTGTTTTCTCTGGAATGCTTGATGCAATTTCTGCTTTGTTTGCAGGTCTATTGAGAAGTTTATCCATCCATGAAATAACAAACTGCAAAACGATGAGGGCTGAAAAGGTGATTCCCATTCCGAGGCAAACGGTGACAAGCCCTGCCATCATTTTGTCTGACATAGAGAGAGACTGAATGATTTCCGGGTCACTAAATTTGGTCAGGAGTTCACTGATAGTCATGTTGTCTCCATGGTGTTAAAGTGGAAGGTTTCCATGTTTTTTGGCGGGTCGTTTTTCGCGTTTTCCCTTGAGCATCATAAAGGCATCAATGATTCTTTGGCGACTCGTCTGCGGCTCGATAACGTCGTCGACAAAACCACGTTCGGCAGCTTTGTAAGGTGTTGCAAATTCAGCAGCGTATTCGTTGATAATTTTTTGTTTGGTAGCTGCTTTATCTTCGGCTTTGGCGATATCATTTTTGAAAATAATGTTAACCGCTCCCTCTGATCCCATGACGGCAACTTCTGCAGTCGGCCAGGCAAAAACCATGTCGGCACCTAAAGATTTTGAGCACATGGCAACATAGGCACCACCGTATGCCTTGCGGGTGATAAGGGTTACTTTCGGGACAGTGGCTTCACTGTAAGCATAAAGGATTTTTGCCCCGTGCCTGATGATGCCATTATATTCCTGGTTTGTGCCAGGGAGAAATCCAGGAACATCGACAAGGGTGAGAAGTGGGATGTTGAAAGCGTCACAGGTTCTGATAAATCGTGCAGCTTTGTCCCCGGCATTCATATCAAGACACCCGGCCATAACATTTGGTTGATTGGCGACTATACCAACTGATTTACTGTTTATTCGTGCATAGCCGGTAATAAGATTTGTGGCAAAATATGGCAGATATTGCAGGAAATAACCATCGTCGACCAGGGGAACAATGACGTCGAGGATGTCGTATGGTTTGTTCGGGTTGTCTGGGATTATGTCGTTGAGTTCAGAAATCTGTCTGTTTGGGTCGTCAGTACAGGGGGTGTCCGGTGCAGTTTCCATGCTGTTTGAAGGTAGAAACTGCAATAATTCTCTAATGCTGGCCAGACAGTGCAGTTCTGATTCTGCAAGAAAATGAACATTGCCACTGACGCTGTTGTGGGTCATTGCTCCACCAAGATCTTCAGCGGAGACGATTTCACCGGTTACTGTTTTAATGACCTGTGGGCCGGTGATGAACATCTGTGATGTCTTGTCGACCATTATAATGAAATCAGTTAAAGCAGGGGAATAAACAGCTCCGCCGGCGCAAGGACCCATAATTGCAGAGATCTGTGGGATAACGCCGGAATAGATAGAATTTCTGAAAAAGATATCTCCAAAACCGTTTAGAGCGTCGACGGCCTCTTGGATTCTTGCACCTCCAGAGTCGTTGAGGCCAACCATTGGGGCCCCGATTTTGGCAGCGGCATCCATTGCTTTGACGATTTTTCTGGAGTGCATTTCACCCAACGCTCCACCGGTAATGGTGAAATCCTGAGAATATGCGTAAACGATTCGCCCCTCAATCCGCCCGTAACCTGTGACCACAGATTCACCTTCGACATCAAGGTTTTCCAGGCCAAATCGGTTGCACCTGTTTTTAATAAAGGCATCTGTCTCGATGAATGTTCCTTCGTCAAAAAGATGGTGAAGGCGTTCCCTTGCCGTCATTTTCCCTTTTGCGTGTTGTTTTTTTATTCTGTCCTGGCCACCTCCAAGAGCAAGTTTTTCCTTTTTCTTAATTAAAAGATCTTTTTTATCCAAAGACATGTATTCTGCTCCTTGATAAATGTTTATCAGTATTACGGCGGACATATTCAGCCGCGCTTTTTAAATTACCGATCGAGGTATTTTACTGGTCGATATATTGAAGAGTTGTGGGGTTGACCATTCCCTGCCATACCATCTCAAAAAGACCATTTGCCTCTTTTGCCAGATGTTCCTGCTTGCCACGAATTATCCACATAAAAAATGTACGCTGAATAAATCCAAGCATAAAATCAAGCAGAGATCCGGCCCGCATATGAGGATTGATTACCCCCTGTTGCTGTCCGGTTTTGAGTACATCTATGATGAGGTTGACCCGTCTTCGCTGGTCAAAACTTTCATCTGCCATCCAGGTTTTCATAGGCAGGGTCATAAAAAGAATCCTGCCTAATGCTTCGTTTTTTTCATAATAATCGAGATGGAGCCAGAAAACTTTTCTGAGTTTTTCCTTTAAGTCTTCTATTCCTTTCAGGTGGTCTTCGATGCGATCGGTTAGTTCGCTCATCCATATATTGACAAAGGCAAAAAGTAATCGTTCCTTGCTGCCATAATGTTTGTAAATGGTTGTGAAACTAACGCTTGCACGTTCAGCTACATTGCGGATACTTGCTTTGTGAAAATCGGAGGTGGAGAAGATTTCCAGTACCGCTTTTTCAAGTCGTTGTCTGACTTCGGGGTTAAGTTCGTCTAGCATTGTTCGTTTGATTTGATGAGAGATCTGAGTGGCATAGCATCAACATAGCGTGTAGCGTTGAATATGTTATTGTTTGTAACAATGTGAAAAAATAGAACTAAGTAGTGGACAAGGAAAAACTTGGCAAGGCAAGCGTAACATTGTTACTGTCCATTTACCGTGAAAATGATTTCTTTGTCAAGGGAAATAATAATCATTTGTCCAGGCGGTGATTACCGATAATCTGGTGCAGGCGCGATTTAGGGCGATAAGAGAGTGACTTTTTGCGTTTTAAATGTAGTGAGGAGATTTTGTTTTAAGAAAAGATGTTGAAAATTGTGTTTTAAAAATGCTAGGCTGTATTTCTTGCATGAAATGTATCTGACAATTTTCAAGGCAGTCTCAAGGAGAACTTTATTGTGAGTAACATTCCTTTTACCCTTGGTGATATTGAAATATACTGGTTGGGAGGCGGTGACTTCAGGCTTGATGGTGGTGCTATGTTTGGGGCAGTATCAAAGGCGTTATGGAAAAAGGTATACCCTGCAGATAGTGAGAATACTATACCTCTTTGTAATGATCCTCTTTTGCTGAAAAGCAAAGAAGATCTTATCGTTATCGATACCGGTCTTGGCAATAAACTCAGCAAAAAACTGCAGAATATTTACAAGGTGGGCAGACAATGGAATCTGCCTGCCTTGAATCCCTTGGCTATTGCAGAGAAGATGTGACGCAGGTTATCCTTACTCATTGTGATTTTGACCATGCTGGAGGAATTGAGATGTTTGAGGAAAACGGCACTACAGGCTTGACTTTTCCGGCGGCAACCCATTTCATACAGGAAAAAGAATGGCAGGATGTGGAGAAACCACATCGACGTGCGGAATCAACGTATTTTTCTGAAAATTTTGCGCTTTTGCGTAAAAAAGGTAAACTGGAACTGATAAATGGTAACAAAGAGGTTAGTTCTGGGGTGATGTTGTTCTATACCGGCGGGCATACAAGAGGGCATCAAATAGTGGAAATTCGTTCGAAAGGTAGTACTGGCGTACACCTTGGTGATCTGCTACCTACCCACGTACACAATCATCCGTTGTGGACAATGTCCTACGATAATTTTCCGTTGGAGGTCATTGATCGTAAAAGTGAATTGCTTAAAAAATATACAGATATGGAGAGTTGGTTTCTTCTCTATCATGATCCTTTTGTCAGGGCGTGTCGTTTCGCCAGGGATTTTAAGGTAAAAGAGAAGTGGCAGGCAGGAAGATTGAAGAGTTTTATTTAAGGAGCGTTAAAAGAAGAAAAGGGAAAGGCAATTTTAAACCGAGAAACAGGGAATGGCATATGAAAAAAACAGGTTTAGTTTATGATGACAGATACCTGATGCACGTTACTGGAGGGTATCATCCAGAGTCTCCTGAGAGATTGAAAGCAATTCATAAAAGGCTTTCTGAGTCCGGGTTAATCGAGAAACTGATTCCGATTGAGGCTGAGAAAGCTAATCAGAGATGGATTGAAACTGTTCATAATATCCATTATATAATGCAATTTGAAGAAGCATGTATTTCTGGATTTCCCGAATTTGAACATCCGGATAATGCTATCTGCAGGGACACATATGCGATTGCATTTCTTGCCGTTGGTGGTGTGTTAAAAGCAATCGATGCCGTTATGAATGGTGATGTGGATAACGCGTTTTGTGCCGTTCGCCCACCTGGCCACCATGCAGAAGTGGATAAGCCCATGGGGTTCTGTTATTTCAACAATGTTGCTATTGGTGCCAGATATCTTCAGGAACAATATGGAATAGAGCGGGTTGGAATCATCGATTTTGATGTACATCATGGCAATGGAACGCAACATATTTTTGACAAGGATCCGTCAGTTTTTTACTACTCGATACATGAACACCCGTCATTTGCTTATCCAGGGACTGGAAGGGAATTTGAGGTCGGCGTTGCCGATGGGAATGGGTATACAGTAAACTCACCTGTTCTTCCAGGAAAAGGGGATGATGAGTACAGAAAAATGATTATGCAGGATCTGGTACCGGCTTTTAAAAAATTTGATCCTGAATTTATTTTATTGTCAGCAGGTTTTGATGCTCACATAGACGACCTGATGTCTGGCACCAATCTTACAACCGACGGATATGATTTTGTGTCTGAGGTTATAATGAATCTGGTGAACAGATGTTCAAAAGGACGAGTAGTTTCTGTACTGGAAGGCGGCTATAACCTTGATGTACTTCCATTACTTGTAGAAAATCATATTAAGATTATGGCAGGTATGCGCTAATTATTTTTTTGGTATTTTTTAATAGTTTAAGATGAATTTTTGGAGGAGCCATGTTTGTAAGTGAAAGGATGTCGACGGATCTGATTACAGTCGAGCCGGATATAACGATTTTCGAGGCAAAGTCTCTTATGACCGATAAAAATATTCGTCATTTGCCGGTAGTTGACTCGCAGGGTAAACTGATAGGTATTGTTACTGACAGGGATATGCGTGACGCAATGCCTTCGACTTTATTGAAAAAAGTGGATTATGAGATAACACTGGGCAAGATTATGAATTATCCAATCAGTGATATCATGACCAAAGATCCCATGACGATTTACGCCTATTTTACTCTGCAGGACACCCTGTTGGTTATGCAGCAGAAAAAAGTGGGAGCTTTGCCGGTAATTGATGACCAAGGTTACCTCAAAGGTATTTTGTCGACTCGTGATCTACTTTCTGCCTTTGTTAATGTTATGAATATCGATGAACCCGGTAGCTTGTTGTGTATAATTGCAAAGGCTCAGACCGGAGAAATGAAAAAAATTGTTGATATTATTACTGAAGAAAATATATCTCTTGGATCCATGCTTGTGGCAAGATTTTGGGATAAGGAAAAGCGTGCAATTTTCCCCTATTTGCTGACTAATAATGTTATTTCGGTGAAACGGAAATTGTTGGATAAAGGATTTGAATTGATTGATCCCATGAAATGGTATCTTGATCAGGTACCTCAAAAAAGCGATTGAAAAATAGGACGATCAATGGAAATGGTGATGCTCATTTCAGGGGTTTATTTTGGATATTGTGATAAAAAGATTCATATTTTTACTGTTTATTCTCGTAGTTGGAGGAATGTGGTTTTTTGTTGGAAATATAGAGGCCCAGGCACAAAAAATAGGCTCTGAAAATGCGGCATACTGGCACAAAAAACTCAAAGAAAATGGAGATGCCGAATCTCTGGTTCAATTGGGTTGGGTCTATTATCGTGGAGATGGAGTTCTTTCAGATAAGGTCAAGTCGTATAGTTATTTTATCAGGGCAGCTCGAAAAGGTAATGTGGAAGCACAGAAAAAGATTTCCAATATGTATTACCTTGGTGAGGGCGTTGGCAAGAATGAGAAAAAGGCTTTGTACTGGGCAGAAAAAGCAGCACTCCTGGGAGATGCGGATGCCCAGTATAATCTTGGTCTGATGTATGATAATGGAACAGGAACAGAAAAGTCAGCAGCACTTGCGGCTAAGTGGTATGAAAAAGCATCAAAGCAGGGCCATGTCCTTGCGCAAAATACTCTTGCGTGGAAATACAGTAAAGGGGATTGGTGTCAAAGAAGATAGTGTTAAGGCAGCATTCTGGTATGCAAAATCTGCGGAAAATGGTGATCCTTTCGGCCAGTATAACCTGGGCCGGGTTCTCTTGAAAGGTGACGGTGTTGAACAGGATGAACAGCAGGCTTTTTCCTGGTGGGAAAAATCAGCACTGCAGGGGATTGTGCTGGCGGAAAGTCGCCTTGGCTTTTGTTACGTCAAGGGGGTGGGCGTGGAGCCTGACCTTTCCCAGGCTGTCTATTGGTGGTCTAAAGCTTCGGAAGGTGGTAGCGCCATAGCCAAAAGGAACCTGGAATTGCTTTGCCAACAAAATGCAAAACTCTGTGTGCCCCCACCTGCCGTACCTTGATTGTTACATAGTGTCTGAACGAAAACCTGCAAATTTTTTCAAGTTCAAGGCGGGTGATAATTTTAACCGCAGGAATACATTAGGTATTTTGAGGATTAAAATTTGAGCCCAACGAAGAAATTGGGAAAATTGGTGGTTTTCGGTCGGGCACTACATAGAAAAGTGTGCTCTGAACAGTTAATTTTTATGTTTGGCCATCTCTTCAGGACTCATTGTCCAGAATGGAGTACCATCTTTTGTCAGGCGCACTTTAAATTCAAAATTTTCCCCCTGTTGAACTTTTGCGGCAATAAAAATGTCTTCATCGTTTATAAGTGCCCAGGAACCTTTGACTGTTGTTTTGATACCTTTGCGAATGCCAGTCTCCTTTGGTGTTGCAAAAGCTGTTGGGCAAAGATGAATGAGGAATTTTTCTCCACCGTCATCAAAAATGAAAGCTGTGCCCGAGGCCATTCCTGGCAGAGGGGTAACTTTTTTAAATTTTAATATCTTACCCTTAATTTTATCTCTTTCTTTATAGTTATAAAATTGATTATAGGGTGAGCCTATCTCCCAGCCGGTCATCCCATCTGTATCTGCTGCCTGGGCAGAAGAACAGAGGCAAACGGTAGTGAGAAAAATGGTAATTATCAGGAATTGTAAACTGGTTTGTCTTGTGTGCATGATCCCTCCGTTCCCTATTGTCTTAAAAATTCTTTCCTGAAAAAGTCATCCAGGAAGCTTTTTCTCCATCCTTCTGTTTGCCGCAACTGCCGGGGCGTATCATCGTTTCGAAGGCTGAGTGTTCTGGTAAGCATTTTCAGCTCAGATGCATTTCCGACGAGGGCAGGATCGATTCCCAGCATCTCACTTTTTAAGGAGATGAGGTTTTTAAGCTTTTTCAACGTTGTTTTTTCATCATTGTTCAGTTTTGTTGTCTGTTGAAGTGCAGGGTAGCTCGTCTCTTTCTGGTCGAGCGTTGTTGTAATGATAGCGCACACGGTTGTGCCGTATCTGGCGACCGCCTTTTCAGAAAGGCCACATTTGGGACGCAGGTTTTCTGTGGATTGTACCTTTTGTTTTGCTATTTCCACGAGTAAACCGTCCTTAATGATATGCCCCCGAGGACGATCGAGTTTGCGAGCCATTCCTTCTCTCCAGGTAGTCAGGTTTTTGAGCACCGCCAGACTTTGCCTGCCGAGTGTTCCGCAGCCTTTTATTTTCAGATATCGTTCATTATCTGCAGGGCCGGAATATGTGGCAGGATTATTGAGCAGGTTCAATTCCTCCTGAAGCCAGGATTTGATCTTTGGGCCGATTATTCTGCTGAGCAGGATGACTCGTATGGCTCTCAGATAACGAACATCATCGAGGCCATATCTGATCTGGTCTTTACTCAGAGGTCGTTGTAGCCAGTTGGTACGGGTTTCTGTTTTTGACAGTTCAATATCAAGAAGTTCCTTGATCAGGTTGGCAAGAGAGAGAATTGCAGGTAGGTTTGAAAAACCTGCGGCAAGCCTGGTGTCGAAAATATTCTGTGGCGTAGCACCCGTTGCCCTTCGCAGGATAGCAAGATCCTGCGGAGCGTCATGGAGTATTTTGACGACGCTGCGATCGTAGAGCAGCTGGCCTAGAGGTGTTAAATCCTTAATGGCTCCAGGATCGATTAAATAGCACTCTTCGTCGGAAAGAGCTATCTGAATAAGACCGAGCCTGGGGTAGTATGTACGCTCCCAGACAAATTCAGTGTCAAGAGCCACAGCGTCGGTTTTTCTGGCTGATCGAATAAGAGTTACCAGATCCTGTGTGTTTTCTATAAGAGTATTCAGTTTGTCCATTCTGTTCGCGGATAGTTAATATTTAGTGCCTTACTCCATAATTACTGCTAAAAAAACAAGAAAATGAAGAAGGGTATTTAACTACAAAAATTAATAGATACCTCCAAGGCACTTACTTGCAGCTTGTCTGCGTTAGGTAAATTCTTTGTATGGTATTAGTGCAATACAACTGGAAAGCAACCATAAAAAACAAGAAACTGAAAGGTGTTTTTTGAAATTATGTGGTAAATCTTAATTCGAAAGTATGCATATTGCCAGACAACCCCCCAAGGGCTACTGGCTGAGTCTCAGTTTATCTGTGTCGTTTTGTATTACTATCGAGCAAAACAACATTGCACAAAATACTCCTTCTGGAAAGAGAATGCTATATTACATTTTAAAACGGATTGTATTGATGATTCCCACACTTTTTGGAGTGATGGTCATTACATTTACTATAACTCAGTTTGTTCCTGGCGGGCCTGTTGAAAAGTTGATTGCAGATATAGAAGGATATGGTGGAGCGGGTGGCGAAATTTCTTCAGGAAAATCCTCGTATCGTGGAAGTTCTGGTTTTGATACAGAACGAGTTGAAGAACTTAAAAAATTATATGGGTTTGATCAGCCACCTGTCACCCGATTTTTTAAGATGATGAAAAGCTATCTGGTGTTTGATTTTGGAACATCATATTATCATCACCAAAGTGTTTTCCAGCTCGTCGTTTCCAGGATGCCGGTTTCCATGTCACTTGGGCTCTGGACGTTTCTCATTGTTTATGGAGTCTGTATACCGTTGGGGATTAAAAAAGCTGTAATGGAGGGGAGTCGTTTTGACATACTAACCTCAACCATAATCCTGGTGGGATACGCTATCCCAGGCTTTGTACTTGGCGTTGTTCTTGTTGTTCTTTTTGGTGGCGGCAGCTTCTGGTCTGTTTTTCCTCTAAGGGGAATTGTTTCTGATAACTGGAGCGAGCTTGGTTTGTCAATGAAGATACTTGACTATCTTTGGCATATGGTCTTGCCCATCATTGCCAGCAGTGTTGGCAGTCTTGCTGTTATGACAATGCTCACAAAAAATTCTTTTCTGGAAGAAATCCGAAAGCAGTATGTGCTCACTGCCAGGGCCAAAGGCTTGTCGGAGTCTCAGGTGTTGTATAAACATGTGTTTAAAAATGCTATAATTCCTATTATCACCGGCTTTCCTGGTTATTTCATTGCTTCATTTTTTACTGGCAGCCTTCTTATTGAAACTATTTTTTCACTTAACGGTATGGGCTTGCTTGCCTATGAATCCGTTCTTAACCGGGATTATCCCGTTGTTCTCGGTACGCTCTATTTTTTTACCATTATTGGTCTTGTTTCTCGTTTACTGTCGGATTTAAGCTACGTGGCCGTTGATCCCCGGATCAGTTTTGGAGGCTTTGATGGTTGATTCCAGTACTTCGGGAAACGGCAGATTGACAACGGTTAGTATACGGGCAAAAAGCTGGCAGAGATTCAAAAGAAACAGGCGTGGCTATTACAGCCTGATTCTCTTTGCGATTCTTTTTGGTATAAGTCTGCCTGCGGAAATAATTAGCAATGACGTTCCTCTGCTGGTGAAATATGAAGGTCAGTATTACTATCCAATAATTTTTGAATATCCCGAAACCATCTTTGGTGGAGATTTTGAAACGGAGACTGATTATAAGGATCCTTTTATTTTAGATCGTTTGCAGGAGTCAGGAAATTTTGTGATTTTTCCACCAAACGACCATAGCTTCAACAGTATTAACGAGGAAATTGATGGGCCTGTTCCCTCCCCACCATCTAAGGATAATCTGTTGGGCACGGATGATCGCGGACGTGATGTTCTGGCAAGGATCATTTACGGATTCAGGCTCAGTGTCCTTTTCGGATTAATATTGACTTTTGTCGGGACGGTAGCAGGTATAGTCGCTGGAGCTGTGCAGGGTTACTTTGGCGGGCGAACGGATCTCATTTGTCAAAGATTTATTGAAATATGGGGTGCGATGCCTGAGCTTTACCTGCTTATTATTTTTGCTTCAATTTTTCAGCCAAGTATTTTTCTTCTTCTTTTATTACTTTCTCTTTTCAGTTGGATGGGGTTGTCGGACTACGTACGGGCAGAATTTTTAAAAGGAAGAAACCTTGAATATGTTAAAGCAGCAAGAGCCCTGGGCGTCGGCAATATTGTTATTATGTGGAGGCATCTGTTACCGAATGGTTTTACCCCTGTCATTACCTTTTTGCCATTTCGGGTTTCTGCCGCCATACTTGCTCTGACGAGTCTGGATTTTTTGGGACTTGGTGTTCCGCCGTCCACACCGAGCCTTGGGGAATTATTGGCCCAAGGCAAGGCGAACATAGATGCCTGGTGGTTGTCTTTGTCAGCATTTTTTATTCTTGTGATGACTCTTGTCCTGCTGATTTTTATTGGTGAAGCACTGAGGGAAACCCTCGATCCTCGAAAAAGATAATTGGATCAGTCCGTTGATGGTCATTTGTGGTTATTAAGTGTTTTCTGAAATTGACTTATTGGTGAACTGATTATATGGTAGTCAGTTAAATTGATTTGACCTCTTTTTGAAAAACGACTTTTTCAAAACTTAGAAAGAATACGTATTGAAATTAATGGAAAAAAACTTTCTTGCCCGTCTTGGAGATTCCGGGCTCTATATTTTGACCGATCTTGGCAGGATGGCAATCTTTCTTCTAAAAGCGTTGAGAGGTGTGTTCAGACGCCCTTTTAGGTTGAAAGAGCTACTGCGACAGATTCATTTCACCGGGGTCGGTTCTTTGGCTGTTATTTTTTTTACAGCCATATCAACGGGAATGGTACTTGGTTTGCAAGGATATTATTCCCTGAGCAAATTTGGGGCCGAGGGGATGCTTGGTTCTGCTGTCTCGCTCACACTTGTTATGGAACTGGGCCCTGTTCTTACTGCGCTGATGGTGACTGGTCGAGCGGGTTCGGCCATGTGTGCAGAATTGGGAATCATGAGAATATCCGAACAGATTGATGCTCTGGACTGTATGGCAATCGATCCTTTTAGATATTTTATCACCCCAAAATTTCTGGCTATGCTCGTTTCGGTACCACTGCTCACCGCTGTTTTTGATGTGGTTGGTATTACTGGTGGTTATATTGCGGGCGTTGGTTTGATGGGTGTGAATCCTGGTAGTTACTTTGCGGGAATGCAAAATAGTGTGACAAATCACGATATTTGGCTGGGTATTGTGAAATCATTTGTTTTTGCCCTGCTCATTGTCTGGATCTGCACAGGCAGAGGATATTTTGTCCAGATGATACGGGGGGCCGGATTTGGTGCTGAAAGTGTGAGCCGTGTGACGACCCAGGCGGTTGTGCTTTCTTCCATATCAATTCTTGTTTTCGATTATCTAATAACAGCGGTGCTTCTGTGATGACCCCTGCGATAGAGTTTAAATCGGTTACGAAAACGTTTTCGAAAAGAGATGGAACTGTACAATCCGTTCTTGATGATGTGGATTTTTCTATTCCTGCGGGTAAAACGACCGTTATTGCCGGTGGCAGCGGGCAGGGGAAAAGCGTTACACTCAAGCTTGTTCTTGGTTTAATGCAGGCTGATTCAGGTCAGATCCTTATCGATGGTAAGGATGTGACGAGGGCGCGTGGAAGAGTGCTTGAGGAGCTTCGCATGCAGTTTGGTGTATTGTTTCAGGGGGCAGCGCTTTTTGATTCTCTTACTGTTTTTGAAAATGTAGCCTTACCACTCAGGGAGAGAACCCGCAAAACTGAGGCTCAAATTAAGGAAATGGTGGGCTATTCTCTGGAGCAGTTTGAGCTTGCAGGTCACGAAGAGAAATATCCGGCACAGCTTAGCGGTGGTATGCAGAAAAGGGTTGGACTCGCAAGGGCCATGCAACTGGAACCTGCCATTATGCTCTTTGACGAGCCCACCACAGGACTTGATCCCGTGATGACGCAGGAGATATATCACCTTTTTGCCAGAACCCAGGCAAATTTTGGTTTTACCTCTGTTATCGTTAGCCATGATATTCCTAAAATTTTTAATCTTGCCGATCAGGTGATAATTCTGGATAATGGGAAAATGGATGTGTTTGGTAGCCCTGAGGCGATTCAATGGTCAGAAAAGCCACACATTCAGGAATTTGTAAAAACAACAATGGGCGATATTTATCAAAGTCATCTGGTGGAAAAATGAAAAAAAATACTCTTGAAATAACCGTTGGCCTGTTTATGCTGATTGGCTTTGGCGCCTTTGTCTATCTTGCTTTGCAGTTAGGAGAAGTCTCTCTATTTGGCAATGGCAATACATATGTCATCAAGGCAGAATTTGATAATGTGGCGGGGATTAAAAAAGGTGCTGCGGTTCAGGTTGCCGGTGTTGTTGTGGGAAATGTTGTTGGTATTGAATTGGGTGAAGACGATATTGCACTGTTATCACTGAAAATTAACAATACATTAAAATTACCAGTTGATTCTATTGCATCGGTGAAATCCCAGGGGATAATTGGAGATAAGTATATTCAACTGAGTGTAGGTGGTGATGAACAACTTTTTAAGCCAGGGGATCATCTGGTAGATACGGAATCATCTGTGGATATAGAATCACTTATCAGTAAATTTGCATTTGGCAGTGCCGAGTAGTATTGAAAAATCAGATGTGTAACTTTTCTCGGTACAACATAATTTTCGCGGAAATAATGATGAAAAATAGAGTTTGTTTTGCTGTCCTCTTTGTAATGCTGTCTGTCTCTGGTGTTTTTGCTGCTGATAGAGGGCCTACTGCTCAACTGAAACCGGTTATGGATGAATTATTAAACGTTCTTTCTGATGAAAGTCTGATGGGCAGGCAACACTTTGAAGAACGACGTGCCAAGATAATGTTGAACATCAAAAAAGGATTTGACTTCAAAGAGATGTCAAAACGTATTCTTGGTAAAACATGGCGTAAATTGAGTGATGCTGAAAGAGACTCATTTACTGAACTAATGACTAAGCTTCTTGGAAATGTATATATCGGCAAACTTGAAAGCTATTCAGGGGAAGCAATTACTTTTGATGCCGAAAGAATAAAAGGGAAACGTGCTCAGGTAACCACCATTTTTGAGGGGAGCGGTGGTAAGATTCCCATTCACTACATAATGAGAAAAAAAGGAGAGTCCTGGCTGGTATATGACATTAATATAGAAGGTGCAAGTTTAGTGAGGAATTATCAGGAACACTTCAAAAGTATACTTCGGCAGAAAAAATATGCCGGACTTGTTAAAGTAATTGAAGAAAAGAATTGGGCCTTTGAGCAGGAACAAAAACTTAACTCAACCGAAAAAGAGAGTAAATAGAAATACAATGGTTTCGTACGATACTCATGTGAAGGAACGTTGTTTCTCTTTCTTGCAGGAAGATGAGGCTCAAGTTCTTTTGAGTTTGATGGATGAACGGATTTGTAAAGCTGGTACGCATCTCTTTGAGAAAGGCGATCCTGCCAACTGTTTGTATCTAGTAGTCAGTGGGAAAATTGCGGTTCAAAAACGAACCGGTTTCGGAGAGAGGACCCAGGTGGTTGCGCTATTGGGGGCCGGTGCTCCTGTTGGTGAAGGTGGATTGCTCGAAAAAAAAGAAAGAGGATCGACTCTGCTGGTGGTTCAGGATTCTAAACTTCTTGTGTTTAAAAGATCTGCTTTTTTGCAGTTGTGTTGCGAGAATAACAGCCTTGCGGTCAAGATCCTGCAATGGTTGCTCGAAAGAGTTGTGGTACGCTTGCAAAAAAACTCTGAACGGCTGGCACATATATTATAGTTACCTTATTTGTATAGAATGGATGAATTTGAGGGCGAAAATTTCTGGTTTTCGTGATCTCAAAAAATAGTTTTTTATGTCAAATGTGTTTTTTCCTAGCCAATCTGATATAAATTGATTATTTTTGTTTCTTTTTGTTTTTTGACTTTAGACCATGTTGGTTAAATTTTGCGGGGATAAGGCGTTTTATCCCGTTGAAATAGTTTGCAGTTAATTTGTACTTAATTTGGAGGATACAATGGCATTACCTAAAAGAAGACACTCTCATTCACGTACCCGAAAGAGAAGATCACATGACAGTTTGACAGCTCCGGGACTTTCAGTTTGTCAGGAATGTGGAGAGCCTAAAGAACCCCATCGCCTCTGTGGCGGTTGTGGAAAATATAAAGGCAGGTCTGTTTACGTTTTTGATACTGAGATTGATTAATACCTCCTGGAAGTTCCTTTCTTGTCTGTTAAGGAGGAATTTAATAACAGTATGTATTTCATACGATAATTGATGAATTCGGGCAAATTTACCTGAATTGAGTTCGTATTTCTCCCCGATTACGGGGTTAGGAGATTGTTGTGCAAATAGCCCTGGATGCTATGGCAGGGGACCATGGCCCTGAGGAACTGATTGCCGGGGCACTGCTTGCTGTCGAAGAGACAGGTGTGAATATCAGCCTGGTCGGAGATGAAAAGATCATTGCTGCGCATCTGGAAAAACTGGATCCCGGTTCGAAAATGTCGTCCCGGGTGTCGGTCGTTCATTCGTCACAGGTTATCGAGATGAACGAACATCCTGTCGATGCCATTCGGAAGAAAAAAGATTCTTCTGTAATGGTAGCTTTTGAGCTTGTTCGGCAGGGACAGGCGGGAGCGGCCGTAAGTGCCGGCAATTCCGGTGCCACTATGGCCGCAGGAGTGCGCAAACTTGGAAGGTTGAAAGGAATTTCACGTCCCGGGATTGCTTCGTTGTTTCCAACTCTGAAAAAACCTGTTGTTCTGATGGATATTGGTGCAAACGTAGATTGTCGTGCCCAGCACCTTTTTCAGTTTGCAGTGATGGCCTCGGCGTTTTCCGGTATCCTTGATAATAAATATCCACGGGTGGGTTTGTTGACCATCGGCGAAGAGATTGGCAAAGGTAATAGCCTTATCAAGGAAACGTATCCGCTGCTGAAAGACAGTTCCATGAACTTTATTGGCAATGTCGAAGGTCGGGATATTTATCAGGGAAATGTTGATGTAATAATATGTGATGGTTTTGTTGGGAATGTTTGCCTGAAGGTCAGTGAAGGTTTGGCTGAGGCGGCAATGATGATGCTAAAAGATGAAATAGTTAAATCATTTATGGCAAAGATCGGTTATTTGCTTGCCCGGCAGGCTTTTAAATCGTTTAAAAAGCGGGTCGATTACGCTGAATACGGCGGTGCACCTCTACTTGGGATTAATGGTACAGGCATCATCTGCCATGGCAAGTCGAGTTCTCATGCAATTAAAAATGCAATTATTGAAGCGGCGAAGATGGTTAAAAGGAATTTAAACCAGAATATTCTTGAGAGTCTTTCTGCTGAAAAAAAAGTTGAACATATGGAGACATGATGGGAACTGTTGTGTTAGGGACGGGGTCTTGTTTACCCGGTAAAATCCTCACCAATGTAGATCTGGAATCCATAGTTGAAACAAATGATGAATGGATACGGAGCAGAACCGGAATAGAAGAACGTAGAATCGCCGGGAAAGGGGAATATACCTACAAAATTGCAGCGGATGCAGCAAAAAAAGCACTAGCTGCTGCGGGTGTTTCTGCCAGCGAAATCGGGCTTGTTGTACTCGGAACGATTAGTTCACATATGCTCATGCCTTCGAGTGCGTGTTTTGTGCAGAATGAAATAGGCGCAGTAAACGCATTTTCTTATGACCTCAATGCAGCATGCTCTGGTTTTTTGTATGGCCTTGATCTTGCTGATAAATATATTAAAGATGATCACTCAATGAAAGTGCTGGTTATAGGCGCTGAAACGTTGTCTGGTCGTTTGGACTGGAAAGATAGAAATACCTGTATTCTTTTTGCAGATGGTGCAGGAGCTGCCGTTTGTGGATATTCGGAATCCGATCGAGGTGTAATTGGCTCTAAGTTACTCTCTGATGGTTCTCTCTGGAAACTTCTGCATATGCATGCCCCAAAGAGTTACAATCCCGATCTGCTCGTTGAAGAAAATGACGGAACCTTCATTCAGATGGAGGGAAAAGAGGTCTTTAAGCATGCAGTCAGAGCAATGGAAGACTCTGTACGGGGGCTCTTAAAAAAAGAAAATGTTGATTTGGATTCAATAGATATTTTTATTCCGCATCAGGCCAATATTCGTATCCTTAATAATTTAATTGATCGCTTGAAAGTACCACGGAGTAAAGTATTTATAAACGTTTCTAAATATGGTAATACATCCGCTGCGTCAATTCCGATAGCACTCGATGAAGCAAACAGCAGTGGTATGATTTCAAAAGGCGATACAGTGTTATTTTGTTCCTTTGGTGGGGGATTTACCTGGGGCGCAACACTGATTAAGTGGTAAACAGGAGAAATACGTATGGATTATTTTTTATCTGAAGAACAACAGATGATCGTTGACATCGCAAAGCAGATTACAGACGAAAGAATTATACCCAGTCGTGCTGAACTTGATGAAAAAAACGAGTTCCCGCGGCAGATTTTAAACGAGATGGCCCAGGCGGATCTTTTTGGTGTACCAATTCCAGAAGAATACGGTGGGTTTGGAGGCGGCTGCCTCGATATAGTTTTAACGCTTGAGCAGTTTGGGCGTGGGTGTCTTGGCGTAGGCACTGCCTTTGCCGCTAATTTTCTTGGCGTTTACCCGATTATCATTGCCGGTTCTGATGAGATGAAGCAGAAGTATCTCCCTGATGTAGCATCCGGAAAACGATTTGGAGCCTTTGGCTTGACTGAAGCGAATGCCGGATCGGATGCTTCAGGTATACAAACAACTGCAGTTCTAGATGGAGATGAGTGGGTTCTCAATGGTACAAAGCAATGGATAACCAACGGTGGTGAAGCGCAAATTTATTCCATCGTGGCTATTACTGATCGCAGTCGTGGGCCAAGGGGAGCGTCTCTTTTTGTTGTTGAAGATGGCGACCCCGGTTTTTCTTATGGTGTAAAAGAGAAAAAGATGGGTATTCGTGCTTCATCGACCACTGAGTTGATTTTTAAAGATTGCCGAATTCCCAAAGATCGGCTTATCGGTAGGAAAGGTACCGGCTTTATAACAGTTATGAAAACGCTTGATCTCTCACGTCCCGGCATTGCAGCACTTGGTGTTGGCGTAGCTCAGGGGGCTCTGGATGAAGCGGTCAGGTATGCAAAACAGAGGAACCAGTTTGGCAAACCGATTATTGCCTTTCAGGCAGTACAACATATGCTGGCAGATATGGCCATGGGTATTGAATCGGCCAGAGCGCTCGTATACAGTGCCGCAAAACATATTCAGGAGCATCCTAAAAAAATGACAAAAGCATCGGCAATGTGCAAAGCATATGCCACCGATGTTGCCATGAAGGTTACAACTGATGCAGTACAGGTTATGGGTGGTTACGGATATATGTGTGAATATCCGGTGGAAAAAATGATGAGAGATGCCAAAATCCTGCAGATCTATGAAGGAACAAACCAGATACAGCGTAATGTTATAGGTCAGGAACTGAACAAAGAATACTTATAATGGCCGACTTGGCTAACCAGATATAGGTTGTTGAATGAAAATAATAGTTTGTGTAAAACAAGTTCCTGACGCTAAAGATGTTCGTCTTGACCCCGAAACAAATACCCTCGCACGGGAAGGCGTGGAATCGATAATGAATCCTTATGATCAGCATGCTCTTGAAGAAGCTGTTCGACTTAAGGAGGAACTGGGTGGTGAGGTTGTTGTTTTGACCATGGGACCACCACAGGCTGAGGATGTTCTCAGGCAGGCTATCAGTTGTGGTGCAGATAGAGCAGTGCTTGTTTCGGACAGAGCATTTGCCGGAGCGGATACCTGGGCTACCGCATATACTCTTGAGCATGCGGTTAAAACGATTGGTGATTTTGACTTGATCATGTGTGGTAAGCAGGCAATCGATGGTGATACTGCTCAGGTTGGCCCTGGGCTTGCTACCCGATTGGATGTACCTTATCTGACCTGTATTCAAAAAATACGCGAAGCAAAAGAGAGTGGGTTGGTTGTTGAGCGCATGATGGATGACGGGTTTGATGTTCTTGGTGTAAATCTTCCTGCATTGCTTACAGTTGTGAAAAATATAAATGAGCCGAGGGTGCCTTCATTAAAAGGAAAAATGAAAGCCAAGAAAGCTGATATTCTTACGTTAAGCAGTGAAGATATTGGTGCAGATGCCGCATGTATTGGCCTTCCCGGTTCTCCTACGAAGGTTGTAGATGTGTTTCCGCCTCCCCCGCGTGGTGAGCGTGCGGTGCTGCAGGGAACCCTTGACGAGCAGATAGATCAGCTAGTTGATAAATTAATTCCATATTTGTAACAAAGCGGAGAATTCTTGATATGTTGAAGGTGAGTGAAGAACTTTGCATTGGATGTGGAATTTGCGAAGAGAGTTGCCCTTTTGGTGCAATTCAGGTTGAAGATGGCCTCGCAATTGTCGGGGAGAGTTGTACGCTGTGTGGTGCATGTGTAGAGAGTTGTGAAGTTGAAGCTCTCAGTCTCGATATTACCGAGCGAAAAGTCCAGGATGATATTTCAAGCTGGAATGGTGTCTGGGTCTTTTGTGAATACAGACTTGGTGAACTTGCTTCTGTTTCACTTGAGTTGCTTGGAATTGGTCGGGAACTTGCCGATAAACGTGGTGTACAACTTAGTGCTGTGCTACTTGGTCATGAAACCGGGGATACTGCAAAAACACTTATAGGTCATGGTGCCGACAGGGTTTTTGTTGCAGATCATGAAGAACTCAAGGGATTCAGGGATGATTGCTATGGCGCTGTAGTAACTGATCTTATTACCACCCATAAACCTGAGATTGTTCTGGCCGGTGCTACTGCAATTGGCAGGTCTTTTATTCCAGGGGTGGCGACATCTCTTAATGCAGGACTTACAGCAGATTGCACTAAACTTGAAATTCGCGAAGAAGACGGGGCCTTGCTGCAAACACGTCCTGCTTTTGGTGGAAATATAATGGCCACTATTGTCTGTGAGTCTTCGCGACCGCAAATGGCAACGGTCAGGCCCAAGGTGATGAAAGAGCTTGAATTTGACCCCGATCGCACAGGTGAGACCGTGGCTGTTGAATTGACACAAAAACAATTACAAAGTCGCGTTACCCTTATAGATTCAGTAGTAGCTGGAGCTGCACAGGTAAATATACAGGAAGCCGATATTCTTGTATCCGGTGGCAGAGGACTTGAGAGCGAAAAAGGTTTTGTTCTGATAGAAGAGCTTGCCGGGGCCCTGGGTGCAAAAGTTTCTGCATCGAGAGCTGTTGTTGACGCTGGTTGGATACCATATCCGCACCAGGTAGGGCAGACAGGAAAAACAGTTGCCCCTCAGCTCTACATAGCCTGCGGTATTTCCGGGGCTGTCCAGCATGTGGCTGGTATGCAGTCTGCGGAAACCATTGTTGCGATAAATAGAGATGAGAATGCAACAATCTTTGATGTTGCCGATTATGGTATTGTTGGTAATTTGTTTGAGGTAATACCAAAATTGATTAAAAAGATCGAGGAGCGACGGTAAAATATGAGTCTTGAAGGAAAGGTTGCTGTTGTCACTGGCGGGAGTCGTGGGATAGGAAGAGGAATTTGTTTAAGACTCGCGTCCATGGGCGCACTGGTGTATATCAATTATGTCAGTCGGTCTGAAGCAGCTGAAGAAACCCGAAAACTCATTTTAGATGCTGGCGGAAAAGCAGAGATTCTCTGTTTTGACGTGGCTGATATATCTGCTGTGCAGAGCAGCATGAAAAAAATAGTTGCTGAGGCCGGATCAATCCATATTTTGATAAATAATGCCGGAATAACAAGGGATGGTCTTATGGCAAGAATGAAAGAGTTAGATTGGGATGCAGTGCTCGACACTAATCTCAAAGGTGCTTTTGCATGCGCTAAGGCTGTTTCACGTGTGATGATGAAAAATAAATGGGGCAGGATTGTTAATATTTCTTCTGTTTCGGGATATGCCGGGAATGCTGGTCAGGTAAATTATTCTGCAGCTAAAGCAGGGCTGAACGGCCTTACCAAGGCAATGGCTCGTGAGTATGCATCACGTAATATTACGGTAAATTGTGTTGCTCCCGGATATATTGAAACAGAAATGACCGAACTTCTTGCAGAAGAGGTTCAGCAGCAGATAAAAGAAGAAATTCCGCTTGCAGTTTTTGGACAGGTTGAAGATATAGCCAGTGCAGTGGCCTATTTTGTTTCAGAAAATGGGCGATATGTTACAGGACAGACTCTTCATGTTAATGGCGGTATGTACATGTAATAGAAGTATTTTTAGTGCGGCGCTGAGAACATTTTTGCGTTTAATTTTAAAGTTAAGGGAGACCTCTAATGGCAATCGAACAGGAAATGATCGATATAATTGTTGAGCAGTTAAGTGTTGAAAAAGAAAAAGTTGTTGCAAATGCGTCTTTTGTTGATGATCTCGGGGCAGATTCACTTGATCTCGTTGAGTTGATTATGGCGATGGAAGAAGGTTTTGACATTGAAATTCCTGATGAAGATGCAGAAGGGATCAGTACTGTTCAGGATGCTATTGATTACGTAAAAAAACAGAACTAACTGTTGGCAGGTTAGCCCCCCGGTTTATATAAACATACTGGGGGGAGTGTACCTTTAATTCTTGAATTAAAGGTACGTCGACAGCAACTTTAATACCCCCCGTTAGTGCCTTACTCCATAGAACTTGTGAAAGACTGTTCCATATCGGCGACAAGGCACCTATACCCGGTTTAATTACTGGTATTGGCTTGTGTGAAAGACAAATAGTGAAAAAGGAGCAGCTATTGTGAAACGAAGGGTAGTGATTACCGGTGTAGGCCTTGTGACGCCAGTTGGAATAGGCGTGGAAACGAGTTGGAAGAATATTTGTTCCGGTGTGAGTGGAATTGATCATATAACTCGCTTTGACACCAGTAATTTTATGGTAAAAATTGCTGCTGAAATAAAGGGTTTTTCGTCAGATGACCATTTTGAAAAGAAGGCTGCCAAACGCCTCGATTTGTTTGTTCAATATGGAATGGTTGCTGCTCGTATGGCTATGGAAGATAGTGGCCTGGTAGTAAACGATGAGAATTGTGAAAGGATTGGCGTAATAACCGGCTGTGGTATGGGTGGTTTACCGACCATTGAAAAATATCACAAGGTCTCTCTTGAGAGGGGGCCTAAAAAAGTAACGCCATTTTTTATTCCAATGGTTATTCCTAATATGCCTTCGGGACATATTTCAATGGATCATAACACCAAAGGGCCAAATCTTACCTTGACCACAGCCTGTTCTGCCGGTACACATGCCATTGGAGAAGCGTACAGGCATATTCAATATGGTATGTGTGATGCTGTTCTCAGTGGTGGTACGGAAGCTGTGATTTGTTCTTTGGGGGTTGCAGGATTTTCTGCCATGAAGGCACTTTCCACTCGTAATGATGATCCACAGGCAGCCTCAAGGCCTTTTGATAAAGATCGCGATGGGTTTATTATGTCCGAAGGTTCGGGCATACTCATTGTGGAAGAACTTGAGCATGCGCTGGCAAGAGGCGCTAAAATTTACGCTGAGGTTGTTGGCTACGGACTAAGCAGTGATGCCTATCATATTGCAGCTCCACCTGAAAATGGTGAGGGAGCGGCAAGAGCCATGAAAATGGCCCTTCAGGATGCAGAATTTGCACCTGAAGACATTGATTATATTAATGCACATGGAACGTCAACTCCGCTCAATGATAAGTGTGAAACTCAGGCTATCAAAAGCGTTTTTGGTGAGCATGCGAAGAAACTTGCAATAAGTTCCACGAAATCGATGACAGGTCACATGCTTGGAGCAGCAGGTGGCATTGAAGGGGTGTTTACAGCGTTGGCTATCAAAGATCAGATTGCGCCGCCAACTGTTAATCTGGCAGAACCCAGCCCTGAATGCGATCTGGATTATGTACCAAATTTTTCAAGAGAGATGAAAATAGATGCTGCAATTTCCAACTCTTTTGGTTTTGGGGGAACGAACGCAGTCGTAGCTATGAAAAAGTATTCCGACTGATTATGCGTGGGGGAAGATTGTGAAAATTGTCATTGGGTCTGACCATGGTGGCTTTGAATTAAAAGAGACAATCAAAGATAGATTGTTGCAACGAGATTATAGTATTATTGACGTCGGGTGTTCTTCTGTTGATTCTGTAGATTATCCTGATTTTTCTGACCAGGTAGTGTCACATATTGTCAATGGTACCTGTAATAAGGGAATTCTTATTTGTGGAACTGGTATTGGCATGAGCATTGCTGCAAATAGGGACAGGAGGATAAGGGCCGCAAATGTGCACAATCTTTTCACTGCCCGGATGAGCCGTGAACATAATAATGCCAATATTCTCTGTCTGGGAGCACGTGTTATAGAAACTGACCTTGCTCTTGAAATTGTTTCGGTCTGGCTGGATACAGAATTTACCGGTGGCAGGCACCAAATAAGAATTGATAAATTTAGTGAGTGATTTATCAGAAGTCAATTGAATAGCAATAAAGCCGATTTTGCGTAAGCAGAATCGGCTTTATTGCGTTTCAGTTGTATTACTTTTTGTGTACTATTAAATGGCATCAATAAAGAAACTTGAAATAACATGTATAATTTTTCTGGAGGTGACAAATGAAATGTCCGTATTGCGAACATCTCGATAATAAGGTGATCGATTCTCGCCTGAACAAAGATGCGACAATAACCAGGAGAAGAAGAGAATGTATGGCATGTACTCAGCGTTTTACAACCTATGAACGCCTTGAAGTTATGCTTCCAGTACTTGAGAAAAAAGATGGAAGGAGAGAATCCTGGGATAGGCGTAAGCTGATATCAGGTTTGGAGAAAGCGTGTGAGAAGAGAGATGTCAGTCGAGATAAAATTGATGAGTTTGCAGATGAAATCGAACATAAACTTCAAGATTATGGTGCGAAAGAGATCCCATCTGGT
This sequence comes from uncultured Desulfobulbaceae bacterium, assembly GCA_947311315.1. Lineage (GTDB taxonomy): Bacteria > Desulfobacterota > Desulfobulbia > Desulfobulbales > Desulfocapsaceae > Desulforhopalus_A. The sequence continues at coordinate 47,310 of CAMZKN010000065.1, forward strand.
GTCGTTGGAGAATGGGTTATGGAAGGGTTGCCCTTACTTGATGAGGTAGCATATGTTCGCTTTGCATCCGTGTACAGGCAGTTTAAAGATGTGAATGAGTTTATGCATGAATTGAAAACACTTTTGGATTCCAGGGGCAACGATGACGGTTAAACCTGATGAACATTTTATGCGCGTGGCTCTTAAGGAGGCAAAAAAAGGTATCGGGCGTACATCTCCGAATCCAGCAGTCGGTGCGGTTATTGTCAGTGATGGCAATATTATTTCCAAAGGGTACCACAAAAAAGCCGGCATGCCTCATGCAGAGATAAATGCAATTAATGGCGCTAAAAAGTCGCTTTTCGGTACGACTATCTACGTCACACTAGAACCTTGTAATCATACGGGCAAAACACCTCCCTGCACCCAGGCTATTATCGAAAATGGAATTTCACGGGTTGTTGTCGGTATGAAAGATCCAAATCCTCTTGTTTCAGGCAGTGGCATAGACTGTCTCAGACAAAAAGGTATTATTGTCGACAGCGGCATTCTAGAAAAAAAATGTAGAGATATTAATAGGCCATTCATTAAATTTATTACCCATGGTCTTCCCTGGGTAATTATGAAAGCGGGAGTTAGTCTGGATGGCCGGTTGAACTATCAGAAAGGGCAAAGTGGTTGGATTACCGGTGAGCAGTCGGTGCGAGAAGTGCATAAGCTTCGGGATCAAGTGGATGCTATTCTTGTTGGTCGAGGAACTGTTGAAATTGACAACCCTTCTCTGACTACCAGGCTTGCAGGGAAAAAGACAGAAGACCCTGTCAGAATAGTTGTTGATAGTGAACTTTCTCTACCTCTTTCGTCCAAGGTTCTTCATCTTGATTCAAAGGCTCCGACATGGATTTTTTGTCGAGATGGCCTTTCAAGTGAAAGAAAGGCTCAATATGAAAAACCTGGTGTAAGGATTTTTCAGGTTCCCGGTATGGGGGATGGTCTCGATTTGAAAAAAATCATGACTATCCTTGGACGCGAAAATATCTGTTCTGTTTTAGTTGAGGGTGGTGGGAAACTGCATAGCAGTTTTTTGCGTGAGAGAATATACGACTATGCTCATATTTTCCATGCACCAGTCCTGGCAGGGGATAGGGGGGTATCGTTGCTTGACGGCTATAGTGTCACAGACCGCTCCCGCTCTCCCGGGTTGTCGGATGTGCGATATAAAAGGTTGGGCGACGACATGATGGTCTCGGGGCAGCTGGTCTATTCTTGATGTGATTTGGTGTCTAGCGTACGTTTAAGAATTGCCCATTTTTCTTTGCATTCAGACATGTTTTTGAATGTGATGGATAGTGTGACTTGATCTCTTTCGAAAGATTTGGAGTGGGAGATTGAGCAGTGAGCAGGAAGGTGTAGAGATTTAATGAGTTCGTTGAACTCCTCTTCTGCTTGAGTCGATGAAGGCGTGTGTCGATTTCCCAACAAAACACCAAGGTGCTGGGTTTTTTGTGGAATATTCATATTCTTATGGTTGAGTATTTGTTGTATCTCTTTTTCGTTGAGATACTCTTCGATGGTACTTTCCTGCCGAAAAGCCAGGTCTCTCAATAGAATAAAAATTTTCCTTTGTTTGCCATCGCCAAGCGCGAGTTGTTTAAAGAGAAGAACCAGGGCAAGTCGGTCTGATGGGTACCGGAGTTTTAGTAATTCTGCAACCATTTTTTCTCTTAGTTCACCCGCGTGGATAGCATGTATTATTTCTTTATCCTGCTCCAAGATTTCCAGTGCATTGTGGTACGTTGACTTTCTTTGTTTGAGTTTCAGTCTGGGCAGAAATTTTTCGATAATGGTGTCGGTATCCAAATATTGGTTGGCAACTTTTAGAAACTGTGCTTTTTCTGCAAGAGTAAGTTGTGTAGCATTCGGTTGATCGGTAAGAAGGAGATCGAGTATAAAAACGTGTGAAGAATTCTGTGCGATATTCAAGCACACCGGAGTTAAATTATGATCGCATTCTTTGAGAAAAAGTAATCGTTTAAAGCCATGGACGATTGAAAATCGGTTCCTTGTTGTCTGCATAACTATGGGAGGCTGGATAACACCTGTTTGAGAAAATGATTCCTTCAATGTTTCTGGAATTTGGTGAAGCTCCCAGGGGTGAAGGTTCCAGTCGTTACTGAAATCAATAGACTTTAAGGGAATTTGGTCGTAGGTAAAAGACATGGTTGCCGGTTTTCAGTTTTAGGAGAGTAGATAACTATCGGGGAATATACGGAATAAGTAAAAAGAATAGCTTAGTGTCACTGAACACACCGACACTAAGCTATTACTTGTTTTTCACTACAGCTTTTTTGGAGTAAGGCACTAAATGATTTTCACGAAGCGTTGATTTTATCCCTTAAAATTCCCGATGGTTTAAAAGTAACCACTCGCCTTGCGTCAAGAGTAAGTTCATCACCCGTTTGCGGATTACGACCCCTTCTTGCATTTTTATGCTTAACGTTGAACTTGCCAAAACCGCTGAGGAGGAGGTCTGAGCCATCGATAAGAGATGTTTTTGAGATACGCAAAAAGGCTTCTACTGAATCAGTGGCCTGAGCTTTTGTTAAGTTTTCATGGTTCTTATATACCTGCTGAACCAGATCCGCTTTGGTAAGTGTCATGTTTCCTCCTTAATTATCTGTATGAGTAATGCAACCTTTTAGTATGATATACTTTCACAGGAGAATGTCAAATCTAAATGGAGGAAAATTTAGTACCGTACTTCGTAAAAGCTGTAAAGAAAAACAAGAAGAGGGCTATTGTTATTTACTCACGAACCGAGTCAATATCTCAAAGGTACTTATCTCGGTTAATATTCAAGTTCTCAGGGGGCAGATTGTTGTATGTTTAAAAGTAGGCAGATATACATTTAATGTGGACACTATGGGGGTACTTTGCAAATTTAAATTTTTGCTTAAAAGTTAGGTGCCTGAAAATTTTCACCACAGGTATATGATTGATATTCTTGGGATAAAAAATCAGACAACGCTAGGGTTGCGTGAAAAGGCAATTATGCAAGGTAGCCTTATACAACACTTGCAATCTTAAATATGGGTAGGTACATGGCAACGACAATGCCACCGATCATTCCACCAAGAAATACGATCATAAAAGGTTCTATCATTGCTGTAAGATTATCTACTGCCTGATCAACTTCTTCATCATAGAAAACAGCAATTTTTTCAAGCATGGCATCGAGTGCACCAACTGATTCGCCAACATTTATCATCTGAACCACCATATTTGGAAAGACGCCACTTTCCTCGAGAGGTTCAGCAATAGGACGTCCTTCAGCAATAGAATCACTCACACGAAAAATGGCATTTTCAATTACTTTATTTCCAGCTGTTTTAGCCACAACGTGTAATGCTTCAAGGATAGGAACACCGGCACCAAGCATTGTGCTGAGAGTTCTTGTGAATTTTGCAACAGCAACTTTTCTTAATAAATTCCCAAAAACTGGAGATCTGAGAACAGCCCTGTCGATTAATAATTCACCTTTTTTAGTACTGTAAATCTTTTTGAATAGAAACACAGCTATAAAGAAAACAATAAAAATATAGATAAAATAGGCTTGGAATGTCTCGCTGAGCGTTACGACGATCTGTGTTGGTATGGGAAGGCTCGCACCAAAATCTTCAAACATTGATTTAAAGACAGGAATGACGAAAACCAGAATAACAACAAGTATGAGGAGAGAAATGGCGAGACAGACTGCTGGGTATGTCATGGCGCCTTTGATTTTTTTCTTGAGGGCCATCGATTTTTCCATGAAGGTCGCAAGTCTGGAGAGGATTGTATCTAAGATACCACCTGTCTCTCCTGCTTCAATCATATTTGTAAAGAGAGTATCAAATATTTTTGGTTGTTTTCGCATTGAATCGGCAAGAGTTGAACCTGCCTCAACGTCAGAACGAATTTCATGCAAACTTTTTTTGAAAGTAGAATTAGTCTGTTGTTTCTCTAGAATTTCAAGCCCTTGAACCAGTGGAAGGCCAGCATCAATCATTGTTGAAAGTTGTCTGGTAAAAACCACAACATCCTTCCCTGTGACTTTGGGCTGGAAAAACGATATATTCTCGAGCAGATCTTTTGGTTTTTCTTTTACAACGGGATTAACTATCCGTAATCGTCGAACGTGGGCCAAAGCACCTGCCTGATCAGGAGCTTCTACCTCTCCCTTTCGTTTTTCACCTTGAGCGTTTTTACCTTTCCAAACGTATACAGGCATCGTAGCCTCCTCTTTTACTGATCATACTTTATAAAAATATCAAAAATTTGTTTATTAGTTAAAGAATTAGTAATAACGATTATATACCAAGTAGTTAGTAATTACAAGCCCTGGGAAAACCAGCCCCCAATAATCATGGAGAGTTGCACCTGAGATTAGTGGAGTTGTGTATTTGCTCCATTTTTTTCCTGTAGTGAACAAAAGAAATAATACTTGTTTACTGTTGATTACCTTGGTATACTGAGAAGTTCTTGGTTAATTGGTTATGTCGGCTGCTATACTAGTGGCTGTTTGCATGATGTGAGTATGAATCACATCAGTAAGTGTTTAGACGTGTCGGAGGATGAGAACATGAAAAATCAGTCCATAGAAAATATAATTGATGGTCGATTTCAGCCTATTGTTGATAAATGTGAGGGTTGTGGCCGTGTCGTTGAGCAGGAAGGCGCTCAATATTGTAAAAGTTATCTGATGCCTGCAGCAAAATGGAGGTTGGGTTACTGTAATTTTGCTACCCATGCAAAACCAGAGATTAATATTGTTACCGTGAGAATTAATCCACTTAAGGCTGCCAAAAGAGCATCTAAAAGAAAGTAGTAGTAGAATTTGTAAAGATCAGGGATCTGTCTATTGGGCAGATCCTTTTTTTATGTCAACGTTGCTGGACGGTTACCGAAAATAGCTGTCCCTATTCGTACTATTGTGGCTCCTTCCTCAATGGCGATATGGAAATCACTGGACATTCCCATGGAAAGTTCCGGGTTATCTATATTGGGAAAAAGTCCTTTTGCTTTCATTTTTAGACAGAGTGTATTGAGTTTAGAAAAATTTGGTCTTGAAAGTTCAGGGTCATTTACAAAAGGTGGAATGGTCATGAGTCCACACACTCGAATATTATTTAGCTCGTTTAACTGAATAAGCAAATCTTCAGTCTCATCTTCATTAATTCCTGACTTGGCGGGATCGTTCCCAATATTTACCTGGATGAGGATGTCCAGTGTTTTGTTGATCCTGGCAAGATGTTTATTAAGCGTCTTGCCGAGTTTGATCCTGTCGACTGTTTCGACCATGTTGCATGTCTCGGCAGCAATTTTTGCCTTATTGGTCTGCAAATGGCCGATAAAATGAATAACTGCTTTGCTTGGAATTCTCTCTTTTTTATTTTGAACTTCCTGGATGTAGTTTTCACCAAAAAAGAGTTGGCCAGCTGAATATGCTTCGAGAATTGCACTGGCTGGAAAACGTTTTGAAACGGCAACCAGTTTGATATCAGAAGGGTTTCTGCCTGCACGCTGTGCTGCCACGGTTATACTGGTTTGTAATTTTTGAATATTTTCAGCAATCATAGTTTTTAAAAGATTAAAGGATTTTTAACGCGGTAAACCGTAAGTAAGTACCTTGGATGTATATATCTATTTCTCTGGCTAAATACTCCATTTAATTTAGTTATTTTTTGTTACAGTTTTTACAAAGTAAGGTACTGAAAAGGTTTTCGGCGTTAGTTGTAGTCTGCCTGGCTATCTGCTCAATGCTGACACCTTGAATTTGTGCAATTTTATCTGCAATATAAGGGATGTAAGCCGGTTCATTTCGTTTTCCTCTAAACGGATGGGGTGACAGAAATGGCCCGTCGGTTTCCAGAACAAGAGACGTGAGTGGCACTTTTTTGACGACATCGTGAAGTATTGCAGCGTTTTTGAAAGTGACTACTCCTGGGATTGATATCAAAAGTCCCAGATCCATAATTTTACGTGCGAAATCATAATCTCCTGAAAAACAGTGGAGAATTCCACCATTTGTGAAGGGCTTGGCCTCTCGCAGAATTTTGAGGGTGTCGTCGTCTGCTTGTCGATTGTGTATGATTATTGGCAATTCCAACTCATGGGCCAAGCTCAACTGTTTTGTGAAATGCTTTCTTTGGGTTCCTGGATCAGAATAATTCTTGAAATAGTCCAAACCTATTTCACCAAATCCTGCAATGTGATCAGAATATAGAGAAAATAGTTTTATTAACGAAGCGTATGTGCTGTCATTAACATTGTCTATATCGTGAGGATGGATGCCAATCGTGGCGAAAATATGCTTTTGTGCACGGGCAATTTCTATTGCTGCCTTTGAACTCTTCAGATCAATACCGATGGAAATAATTTTACGGACATTATTTTTATTGGCATTGAATAGTACTTGGTCGAAGTCTTCGGCAAAAGCTGACATATCCAAATGACAGTGCGTATCTACGAAATAATAGTCTTTGGAGATAGTTGGTGGTGGCTGGTGTTTTTTTGTCACGAGTTGCTCATGGTAGAGGGCTAAAAATACATTTTTAATAGAGCAATAAACACTATAATTACCAGAAAAGAAGCATTTTTTTTCTAGCGAGCTTTAATTCTGTTCTTTTTGATCGGGGATTATGTAGAGTAGCTGCAGGCACATTACTTGGCAGAAACCCCAATTGATAAATATAAAATATGTCTTCTTTTCGGCTGAAAACTATCGTATATTGGTAAGAGTTACATTTTGTTGCACTTTTTTCATTTTTAGGGCAGTATATGGTTTGCTCGTTTTTAACGAGAGGAATACAGGTGGTGATTCAGGATATTGTTTTGCTTTATCTGGTTTGATATTCTTTAATACCAGTATGATACGTAGTGGCTTGTTTTTGGTGTTATGTTAACAAGCTGAAAAAAATATAGAAGTATGCTAATGAGCTGGTACCAGCAACCAACATTTACAATGAGGTTTGTGGCATGAATTATGGGATTGTCAGTCAAGAACAACTCGAGAAAATAGATGAGATTTTGTCGGATAAGTTAATAAAACTCGGAGTTGATTGCGTCATTATTATTGACATGGCTGGAAATATTATTACTGCCAAAGATAATGGTGAAAGTAAATACGATGTCTATTCTTTTGCTGCACTGGCTGCCGGAAATTTTGCAACGGTTGATGCTATGGCGAAACTGGTTGGTGAGCAGGAGTTTTCGCTGTTGTTCCACAAAGGGCAGGAATCAAACATCCATTTTAGTAAAATTGATGACGAACTACTGTTGATTTCAATGTTCGGTAGAGATATTTCTTTGGGTTTTCTAAGACTTAATGTCGTGGATGTTATAGAAAAAATTAGAAATGTCTGGGGTAGTAAGTAGGAGCAGTGGATATCTTTTGCTTTGAAAGTTCAGAGTGAGGAATTTATGGTAGAGCTGTTTCAGTAAAGAATACCTATTTGGAGTGGAACGTTGAGTTTTATCAACTTAAAAGACAAGGTAGTTCAGGTTAAAATAGTATATTATGGGCCTGGGCGATGTGGGAAGACCACAAATCTCGAGTATATCAATCGGACATACAGAAAACAGATTGTTTCGGAGATGGTTAGTCTTAAAACCCATGGAGATCGAACACTGTTTTTTGATTTTTTGCCTTTCGATATGGGTCAAATTAAAGGTTATGATATTAAGATCCAACTCTATACCGTACCCGGTCAAGTAAAATATAATGCTACGAGAAAACTCGTATTAAGAGGTGTTGACGGGATTGTTTTTGTTGCCGATGCCATGGAAAAGCAAAGGGAAAAAAATATAAGATCATTAAATCAGCTTCATGAAAATCTTCAATCGTATAAAGAATCTATTTTCAAGATACCTTTAGTGATGCAGTACAATAAAGTTGATTTGAAGGAACACGGTATTCCTATTCTTCCGATTTCGGTTCTGCAAAAAGATTTGAACAGCCGTCTGAAAGTTCCATATTACGAAGCAAGTGCAATTACTGGATATAATGTTGCGGCAACATTGAAGAAAATTATTTCTTCGTCGGTGATTTCAATTCAGAAAAAATTACTCTAGAGAGATCTGTGGTGAAACAGTCTACTGAAAACCAATATGATGATGATTTAACAGTCGGAACTGATAGTTATGACGATTCTTACTATACGGATGAAGTTGATCTCTTTGAGTTCTCAACCAGTGATGAATCTCCTATCAGCAGGCTGAAGAGCCTCATACTATCAATTGACTGGGAAATCACCGATGAGGTGCTTCAACAGTTTAATGAAGAGTTAATTGATTTAAAAGTAATATGGGCAGGAGAAAAAATTAATCTTGTCTATGTACAGGCTCTTGAAAAAATAAGCAAATATATCTACCAGTTTAAGGCAGATTCACATCCCAATTCCATCAAGTTGTTGCTTACTTTGTACTATAATCTGGAAAAGATTGTTTCTTCTGATGATTTGGCTGAGTCCGACAAGAAAAAATTATTACTGGCTGATGTTAAGAAATTTGAAAAGCTGAAACGTCATATATCATTACAAAAAGAGGAAGTCGTTTCTCAGGCGGCAGTGAAACCTGATTTAAAAATTGAAAAACCTGTCGACAGTAACGAGAAGTTGCTCAACTTGAAGGCAATAGTTTTAGGAATTGACTGGGAAATTACTGATCAAGATTTGAATGATTTGCGCCAGGAGGTTATAAATCTTGAGGAAAAATTTTCTGATAGTCGGCCAAAGCTTATCTTTTTGCAAGGGATTGGAACTCTAGGTGCATATATAAAATTAAAAAAGAGCAATGCTCATGCCGATGCCTTTAAAGTTTTACACCTCTTTTTTGAGAGCCTGGAGAAAATAGTTACTACGCCAATGAGTCTTGAGGAAGAAAAGGCTATTCTTTTTCCAGCAGTAGAAAAGTTTAACGCATTTAAATCGTTGCTTGGATCGACAATTTCACAGGAAGCTGTGAAGCAAGTAGAAATAGAGGAAGAGGCAGAAGTAGTATCTGAACCTCCTGTTACTGCATCGGCAGCAATTGCGCCTGCATTTGCTGGTATATCTGAAGATGAAACTCATGGGTTTCAGGCAGATGAAGAAGCGGAAGCGCTTGGTTCTGAAAATGTTGGTAATGTATCTTCTCATATTAATGACTTTTTTGGAGAATCTTCTGACTCCACTGTGGAGAGCCAGACTGAGGGTGCGGAAGAAAGTGTAGAGAAATCTGAAGAAGTTGAAGACGCCAATTTTGTCTCAAAACTTGAAGAGAGCTTCAGTGACAATATCGAATCGGTTGGAGCGGTAGATAAACAAACCGCACTGCAGGGAGTTGATGTTGAAACTGATGATGATATTGAAGATGATCTCGAGCAGAAGGATCGTTTATCTACAGGTGTTGCTGCCATATTTGATGAGCAGCCTACTGACGAGCAGGAACCTGCTTTGATGGATGTTGCAGGGGAAGAGGTCGAAAACCTAGAGGTGGTTTCGAACCAATTAGAAGAGCAGGAAGTTGCACATGAAGGCGTGGAGTCAGAATCAGTTCTGCAGGGGGTTGATGTAGAGTCTGATGCTGATGATGAATCAGGAGAACTTGCTTTACCAACTATTGATGGAGAGGTCGCTCCGGCACTTGTTGACAATGAGGAAGAGAGCATTTTCAGTGCTGATGAATTGGAAAACATCCCCCTGGAACCGTCAATTGAGGATGAAATATTTGGTAAACTTGATGGTTTTTTTGGGGGAGATGAAGCGTCCCCATCTGACATTTCTCCTTCAGCAGACGGTCTTTCTGAAATTCCAGAGCCATCGACATCAAATGAACCCGCACCTTTATTAACTGAAACAGAAGTGGAGAGTGATGAGGCTCTCGAGGAAGATTTTGATCTTGAAGAGTCTTTTAGTGCATTGTTTGATGATACTGACACTGAGGAGAGTATAGAAAGCGGTTCCGAGGTTGAGGCACTTTTTGATAGTTTTGATGATGATGAAGAAGATAAAAAGAGTGAGATTCCTGAGGAAGTAGAGGCTGAAGAAATTGATGCCCATGGAGATGATTTCTTTTCTCTCGAGGAAAGTGTTGAAACACCGGAAGATGATGCGTTGCTTTTTTCTTTACAAGAGGTTGCTGGTGTTGAATCTGTTGAATCTGAAGCAAAGTCAGAAAGAGAAAGTGACTTGGATAATATTGATTCATCTACTGTTGACGAAGAGGTTGAACTTGAGTTTGTTGAACAAGACGAGTTCGAGGATTTTGATGAAGAAATTTTACTTTTAGATGAATCTCCTGATCCAGATTTTGTCGAAGAAGTTGAGGACGAAGATGTCGTTTTTGAACTGGTTGATGAAGTTGAAGCTGAATCCCTACCAGACGTAGATGGATCACCGGAAGAAGTTATTGAAAGTGCTGAGCAGGGACAAATCATCGCGGAAACTGAGCATCATGAAGAACTGTCTGCTACCCTGAAAACTGACTCCTTGCAGGTATGTATTCAGTCGCTTGAACTCGATCTTAATGACGAAATACTTGTGGCCTTGTTAAAAGAGATTGATGGTTTACGTCAAAATTGTGAGGAGCAGCCTCAAAAGAAATTGCTTCTTCAGCTTCTTGCAATAGTTGCTCAACATATTGATCAATATCGGTATGAAGCGAGTGCTGAAGCGTATGGGCTGCTGCAGTCTGTAAACAATGCCTTTCTTGGATTGAATGAAGAAAATGTGCAGGAAAATGAGGCCGTTGTTGCAGATGAAACAATGAAGATATTGCAATGGCAACAAGAGATGCTTGCCAGGCAAGCTGTTCGACAGGGCGAAAATTTACTGTTCGCTGATCCTCTTCGAACTGACACAGGCCTGATGAGTGACGAAGACTTTGATATTTCACAATCCTCTGGCGAACAAGTATCATCTTGTGATGATTTAGAGGATGTTGAGAGTAGCAGAGAAGATATCGAAGAAGAGATGGAGGCAGTTGATTTTACTGATGGCATCAGAAGCGAAATATCTAATTTAAGGCAGACACTGCAAAAAGAAATTGCTGAATTGAGAAAAGAGATAAGAGATGATCTGACTTAGCGAAAAACAGATATCATCAGCATTTTTAAGGCCATCCTCCTTTTGTGAGGTTGGCCTTTTTTTGGTGCTTTTATACGCTAACGATTCCAGGCAATGAGAGTTAAAATAGAATAGAGAAAAAGCAATCCTCCACCTAAAAAGAGCCAGCGCCGTGAATGTTTGTATCCGGGTTGTGAAAAGAAGAGAGTAATAATGAAAAGAAGTGGTGTAATTACACCTGCAATGAATGGGTGGATGTAACGAAGTAGCTCCTGGAGCCCAAGAAAAAACCATGGGCCGGATATATAAGAGGTTCCAGCATGGTCTGGTTCGAGTGGTGCGGGAATAAACATTGAGAAGAGTAGAACACCTGCTAAGACCAACTGGTAGTCATTTAACTTTACACGATAAAGGCGAATGTGACTGAGGGCCGTAATGAGTAGAAGAAGATCGAGTCCGATTACATGGTGGAGGTATATTTTTCTGAGTCCGGTACTTGATATTGAAAAAAAGAGTTCATTGAGAAAAGAGCCGGCAAAGGGGATTGTCTGGATAATATTTTCGGCTATCATTCCGGCAGCAGCACCGGTACTATCGCCTCGAAGAACATATCCTGTAAAGAGGAGCAGTACAATTATCGGCAGGTTTGTTGTTAATTGGATCCATGTGAAAATATCATATCGCTCCGACTTGCTGTATACAGCAATCATGTGAATACAGCAAAGTAGAAAAAAGAACTGGCTCGAAAAAAAATGGAGTGATCTGAAGTATTCACCGTAAGGTACCAGAATGTCAATGGATGTTGTCGAATAAAAGGGGGTGGCATAATCGTACTGCAGGCCGATTATAACTCCGGAAACAAGAGAAATATAGAGACAAATGAGCGCACAGGCTCCCCATTTATAGTCTTTCCATGAGAATAGTTGGGCTAGGAGCTTGTCCGAGAATGCCAATTTGTCCAAACTCTTCGTTATTATCATAAAAATATGCTCGTAATATCAACTATATGACTGTGCGTATTTTTCTGAAAAACCTCGATTTTAACCAAAATGTCTATTCTCGGACAAGCTCCTAGAGTCTTCATATAATTATACGGCCTGGCATGTTATTAAATGGTGACTGTGTAAAATGGGTCGTGGTCACGTTTTTCAACCTCGTAAAAAGGTAGAGGTTTGTTGGCTGGACCGTGTATTACCTTTCCACTTTCGGCCAGGAACTGGCTCTGGTGACAGGGACATTCGAGTATATCTTTGTCTTCATGGTACGTAAGTTTGCAGCCCAAGTGGGTGCATTTGCGGGATAATGCCCAACACTTCTGGTTTCGATCAAACAAAATAAAGTCGGGAGTCGTGATAAAGCCTGTGGCGGGTGCCGCTTTACTGATAGTTATAATTCGTGGTTGCCTGGGGACGTTGAAACCGATAAACCGGTAGAGTGGATATAGAAATGTTAACGTGCCAAGAAGGAGACAATATGTTCTTCGAGTTATGCCTTCTTTTTTTTTGTGCGAAATTGCAACCATTTTATGGTCTTGAGAATTTTTCAATCAACATTTCATTGACATGATACGGTACCAGGTCGCCAACATCACCACCATTTCTGGCTGCATCTTTGATTATTGATGAGCTGATAAATATCCACCTGAAACCAGGCATAAGAAACACGGAATCAACTTCTCTTTTGAGCTTTCGGTTCATCAGAGCCAGCTGGAATTCATAGTCAAAATCAGATACCGCACGAATTCCACGAACAATTGCCTTTGCTTTTTGCTGATAGGCAAATTCAACCGTCAGTCCCGAAACACCCTTTACTTCAATACGGCTGCGGCCCAGGAAAGAATCTTCAATCATTTTGATTCGCTCTTTAAGAGTGAAAACAGGATCTTTTGAAGAGTTCACCGCAACGGCCACAATAACCTTGTCGAAGAGGTTTAGTGCCCTGTCGATAATGTCAACGTGACCCATGGTGATGGGATCAAAAGTTCCAGGGTAGATGGCAATAGATGGTTCAGTGACTATGTTTTCGTTCATTTGACTTGCAATCCTCTGTATAAGATTGAGGGATGAATTGTTAGTTATTTACTCTTCATGGGAATATCAGTCATATTTTCAGCTCTTTTCTGATATATCCAGAAAGCGGTTTCACCGTATAATCGTTTGTCCGTAAGGATAAGATGTGGAAATTCAGATGGTAAATCCACGTTATATCTCTCTTCGACTATTAGTAGGCCATTATGCGTCAGAAGGCTACTTTTGTTTAGTGCTTTGAGTGTGGCGCTGGAAATATTTTTGGAATAGGGCGGGTCTGTGAAGATGAGATCAAATCCTTGAGGGTATTCTTTGCAGAGTCTTTTAAGTGGAGCCCCCTTAATTAGATCCTGTTTAATGATTCTAAAATCGCTTTTTCCTGAAAAACCTTTAAGACAGATTACTATGTTTTTTTGAATAAGTTTGATTGCCAAATGATTGTTGTCTACAAAAACGACACAATTGGCGTTTCTGCTGAATGATTCAAGGCCAAGAGCCCCTGTTCCGGCAAACAGGTCAAGAACGTTTGCGCCAGCTACGCGTTTACCAAGAATATTAAAGAGGGCTTCCCTGGCTCTGTCGGAGGTCGGGCGAATGGACTTTTCCTGTGCTGGTGGTGGGGCGAGTTTTCTGCCTCTGGCTAATCCGCTTATAATTCTCAAAACAGTTTACTGTGGTTTCTCATTCAAGATAGCCAATTGTTGTCTCACCAGCGCTTACTTTTTGACCTTGCTCAACAATAAGGCTGGTCTCTGGTGGCAGAAAAAGGTCAACCCTTGAACCGAATCTTATCAGCCCAAATCGACGACCTTTCACTGCTTTATCCCCTGGTTCATGCCAGCATATAATTCTACGGGCAATAAGGCCGGCAATTTGGACATAAGCGAGTTTTTTGCCATTGTCTGTTGTGAGAACTGTTGCACAGTATTCGTTTTTCAGTTCGGCTTTTTCGCTGTCAGCGGAGTAGAACTTACCAGGAGTATAAATGATTTTTTCTACAGTGCCGCTGAAAGGTACTCTGTTTACGTGAACATTAAAAACATTCATAAAGATGGAAACTTTCAGAGCCTCACCACCGGTAAAACGATCATCGGTTACATTTTCGATAAGAATTACTTTTCCGTCTGCCGGAGAGACAACTGCGTTTTCGTTCTGTGGTATAAATCTCTCAGGATCTCTAAAAAAGCAGAGTATAAAAGTTGTACAGATAAAAGCGATTCCAGTTAAAACCAGTTGTCCGAGAAGGGTGAAAATCAGAGTGATGAAAGCGGCGTATATGATAAATGGATATCCCTCTTTTGCGACAGGGATTTGTGGCTTGAGCATTGGTTTGATTTCCCAGGTGTTGTCTTATTTTGTTTTGGCGGCACGGGACATGGCGATTATCCCGGTTCTAACAATTTCTTTAATTCCAATGGGTCGAAGTATATCGATGACAGCCTTGATTTTAGATGCCGATCCAGTAATTTCAACGGCGTAACTTTTCGCACTCACATCGACTACCTTGCCACGGAATATATCTATTACGCGCAAAACTTCAGCCCTGGTATGTGCTTCCGCATTTATGCGGATGAGTACCATTTCACGTTCCACATATTCTTTTTCTGTTATATCAACTACTTTTATGACGTCGATAAGCTTGTGTAGCTGTTTGGTGATCTGCTCGATCACATTGTCATCACCTCGGGAAACGACAGTAAGATTAGAAACGTCGGGATCCAGAGTTTGAGCGACACAAAGGCTTTCAATATTAAACCCACGTCCACTGAAGAGGCCAGTCACACGGGAAAGAACCCCTGGCTTATTTTGAAGAAGTACAGAAATTGTATGTTTCATCTATAATGTCCTGCGTCTGATATTTTGAACAGTAAAAATCACAATTGACAGGTATCTGGGGAGCACAAATGCTGTTACACCAGCAGCATTTCAGTTGTTGCCTTACCCGCCGGTACCATCGGATATACACCTTCTTCTTTTTCAATTTTAAAATCCATGATAACTGTATTGTCTGTTGCCAGTGCTTCCTTTATAACGGGAATCACTTCATCTTTTTTGGTTGCCCGTAATCCGACAGCACCAAAAGCTTTGGCAAGATCAACAAAATCAGGGGTAACATCCATGGTTGTAGACGCATACCTGCGGTCGTAGAAGAGTTCCTGCCACTGTCTGACCATTCCAAGAAAACTATTGTTGAGAATAGCAATCTTGACTGGACATCCGTATTGCTTGGCAGTGGCCAGTTCCTGAATATTCATTTGAATGGAGCCATCGCCTGCTATGTCTATGACGGTTTTATCGGGAAAGGCCATCTGGGCACCAATTGCGGCGGGAAGACCATAGCCCATGGTACCCAATCCACCGGAAGTGACAAAATGACGCGGTTGATTGAACTTATAAAACTGAGCGGCCCACATCTGGTTTTGTCCAACCTCAGTGGTAATTATCGCCTCACCTTTTGTGAATTCAAGGAGCTTTTCAATGACGTACTGCGGTTTGATGATAGTATCGCTATCTGTATATGAGAGTGGATGTTTGGCTGTCCAGTCGCTGATGGTATCAAACCAGGGCTTATGTCGTGCTGCTTCTTCCGACAAGTCAAAGTTTGATTCTTTGTCAAACCATAAATTCATTGAGGTCAGTGCATTTTTACAATCGGCGACAATGGGGATATCCACCTTCACGTTTTTGCTTATGGATGTGGGGTCAATATCGATATGGATGATTTTTGACTTACTGGCAAAGTCTTCAAGTTTGCCGGTCACCCGATCATCAAATCGGGATCCAACCGCGATGAGAAGATCACATTCCGCAACTGCCATATTGGCCGTATAGGTGCCGTGCATTCCCAACATTCCCATGGACAGTTCGTGGGTGCCGGGAAAAGCGCCAAGACCCATCAGTGTCATGGTTACCGGGATATTGAGTTTTTGCGCGAGTTCGGTCAGTTCAGCGTTGGCATCTGAGAGTATAACGCCGCCACCAACGTAAAGGACTGGCCTTTTAGCAGCCATAATCAATCGGCAGGCCTTGGCAATCTGAACTGGATGGGGAACGTATGTCGGTTGGTAACTCGGCATCTGTACTGGTGTTTTAACAGGGTAATTCAGGCTGCTGGCCACAAGATCTTTTGGGAGATCGACGAGAACCGGACCTGGTCGCCCTGTTTTGGCGATATGGAAGGCTTCTCGTATCGTTGGTACCAGATCCTCAAGTTTGCTTACCAGATAATTATGTTTTGTACATGGCCTGGTGATACCGACAATATCGACTTCCTGAAAGGCGTCATTGCCAATAAGCGGTTGTGGCACCTGTCCGGTCAGTATAACAAGGGGGATTGAGTCCATATATGCAGTGGCAATACCGGTGACACCGTTGGTTGCACCGGGGCCTGACGTGAGCAGGGCCACCCCAACTTCTCCAGTTACCCTTGAAAAACCGTCAGCAGCGTGAACAGCACCCTGTTCATGACGCACAAGCACATTTTTAATATCCGAGCTCATCAAGGCATCGTATAGGTCAAGTACTGCACCTCCTGGATAGCCGAAAATTGTTTTAACGCCCTCTTCCTGGAGGCACTTGACAATTGCCTGGGATCCGGTGATTTTCCCCATAAATCTATTCCTTTAGACAGAGTTTTGAAATTGTTTTGTTCTGGTAACTCGTCTTTTAATTTTAAAGTGAGTTTGACCAGACCATTCTTCGGCACATGAATCCTGCCGGGATCACTATTATGTGAAGAGTATATAGAAGAATTTTATACTAACGCAGACAAGCTGCAAGTAAGTGCCTCGAAGATCTCTATACTTTCGCTATCTGGAGGTATATACTTATTTCCCCAGTTAAATACTTCACTCATTTTCTTGTTGTTTATTATAGCTTTTATGTAGTAAGGCACTAAACAGAAAAATATATCTGTGAATATACGTAATGTCAACCGGCAAAACTGTAACCACCTGAGATTTGCGAAAAGAAAACTGTTTGCGAAAAAACGTAAGAATTCAAAAACCGGCTTGACAGGAGCGGGGTGGGGTGAGTATCTTCTGGGAATCAAGAGCATATTTATATGGTGACAATATTATGAAACGCAGCCTCCTCTCTCTACTACTTGAGCTTCTACTAAGTGAAGCCGTGGCTGATGCGGGGAAGATGTAGGTTACTAGTTAAACTATATAAACCCTTCAAGGCCACGGTTTAAAACCGTGGCCTTTTTTTTTGCTTTTTTAACGCGGGAAAACCAAAGGAGAAAACATGAATCCGGATTTAGTAAAAAAGTACAGCCCCCAACCACCAGTCGACTTGCCAGATCGTACATGGCCTGGAAAAACTATTTTGAACCCACCTACCTGGTGCAGTGTAGATCTTCGTGATGGGAACCAGGCGCTTATTCATCCCATGAATCATGAAAAAAAACTAGAGATGTTCAGGTTGCTGCTGGATATCGGATTTAAAGAAATTGAAGTTGGTTTCCCTTCTGCCTCCCTTGTCGAATACCAGTTTATTCGTACCCTGATAGAAGACAACCTGATTCCTGAAGACGTGGTTATACAGGTGTTGACTCCGGCCAGGGAAGCGCTGATAAAAGAAACATTTGCCTCGGTGCGCGGAGCACGTGAGGTTATTATGCATTTGTATAATTCAACCTCAACCCTGCAGCGACGAACCGTTTTTAATATGAGTCGCAAAGAGATTATTACTCTTGCTATAACAGGTGCAAAAATTGTACGGGATCAGGTCGAAAAATATCCGGCCACAAAATTCAGATATGAGTATTCACCCGAGAGCTTTACCGGTACCGAGCTTGATTTTGCTCTGGAAATCTGTGAAGCGGTAAAAGAAATATGGCAACCTGAGCCTGATAATAAGATGATAATCAATCTACCTGCCACGGTTGAGATGACGTCACCCAATATATATGCAGATCAGATAGAGTGGTTTAGTAATAATGTTTCCGATCGTGATTCTGTCATTATAAGTCTACATGCCCATAATGATAGGGGATGTGCGGTTGCAGCAACTGAGCTTGCCATGATGGCAGGCGGTGAAAGGGTGGAAGGTACTCTTTTTGGTAATGGTGAGCGCACTGGAAATGTCGATATCATAACGCTTGCTCTGAATATGTTTACGCAAGGAGTTGATCCAGAGCTTAATTTTGAGGATATTAATCATTTGATAGACGTGTATGAGAAAGTCTGTCGAATGGATATCCATCAGCGGCAACCCTATGCCGGAGAACTGGTGTACACCGCCTTTTCCGGTTCCCATCAGGATGCAATCAATAAGGGGATGACCAGACACAAAGAATCTGACACTAACCTCTGGGAAGTTCCGTACCTGCCAATTGACCCGGCAGATGTAGGCCGAACATATGAAGAAGTGATTCGTATAAACAGCCAGTCCGGTAAAGGCGGTGTTGCCTATATCATGGAAGAATTTGGTTTCAAAATGCCCAAAAGCATGCATCCCGAATTTGGTACAATTATCCAGAGTGTTACAGATAGGGAAGGGCGGGAACTTCTGCATGATGAAATATTCAACGCATTCTCTGAAGAATACCTTGTTTCAGAAACACCCTATGAAATTAAATCATTCCACGTCCATAAACGACACGTTGCCGCAAGCGAGGATGATTCCTTTGCCGATGTGGATGCCACGCTGCTTATTAATGGTGAGGAGAAAACAATTGCAGCCTCCGGTAACGGCCCGCTTGATGCATTTTGTTCTGCGCTAAAGGCAGATGTGACCGGCGATTTTCGTCTGCGTAATTACCACGAGCACGCACTTAACAGTGGCTCAAGTTCCAAGGCTGCAGCCTATATCGAGATAGAACATCCGGATGGTACTGTAACGTGGGGTGTTGCGGTTGATACTGATATTATCATTGCCTCTGTTAAGGCTGTGTTGAGTAGTTTGAACAGGGCTTGATGGATTTTTTTTACCCTTGATACTTTTTACACAAATTGTATGCTCTTCGTAATCTGTTGAAAGAAATCCTTCGACCAAATTTCAATCGCATCGTTGTTTTTGATAAATAAGGCTGCATCCGTACGGGCCTGGCGGATGTCAAGATGATCAATCGACTGCATAAGTATTGTAAAAAACAGATTTTTGTCCAGTGTGGTCTTCTCGGGTAAATGTCCACTTTGGAGCATACGTTGTTCCAGGTGGGCAAGGTGCAATTGCGGGTGATTGCTGATGTGTGGCTTTTTTCCCGTTGCTCCACCTGTATGTCAAATCCGAACCCATACACTTCTTCTTCAAGAGCAGTGGCATATTTCCCAGGATCAAAGGCTTTGTCAGCTTTCAATAGCGAAAAGTCAAGATCTTCGGAGAACCGATCCAGCCCGTAGAGTATACGTAGGGCCGTTTCTCCATAGAATATTGCATGTTCAAAGAATTTGCTGCGCCATAATCCAAGTAAAACAATTTCCTGCAGGATCTCACGTAAAGCGGTGACAGTATTGCGTGTCGTGGAACAGTGATATTGGGCAAGCATTCGTTTAACTGCTTCGTTCATCAGTACGTCCTGTGGTTTTGTTTTGTAGTCGGAATATAAATCCAGCCAGCAAAGCTGCCATTTGAGAGCGATATGCTTTGCTGTATCGGAGTATTTTCCGGGAATCCAGCTGTGCCAGGTCAGAGAGTTCTATGTGAAGACTTTCTAGCAGATAATGTTCTATAGTCTTCTGACTTCGAATAGAAATGCCTCTGTCACTTTGTAATTTGTCAACCAGAGATTTTTCAGGTAGAGCCAGCAAGTATGAATTTTTGTTTTTTACGACCAGATCAACACCATCGGCATATGCTGCAAATTTAATTGTACGATATAAAAAATTACCGACCGGAGTTGAAAAAGCTTTTGGTCGCCCAAGGGTAACCGATGTCACCGTTTCAACCCGTTCAGGTGTCAGACCATGGAGTTGCAGCGCATAATCAAGAGAGATATATGAGGGGCCATAGATAAGGTTGGCCAATGTTTCAATAGAGTATGGGGTTTCCTGTTCTTCATTACCAAAAACATAGAGGCCTTTTTTTCCTCTAATGATAGTTTTTTAAACTAAGTATGAAAAATGTATCACATTAAGCCTAGTATGTCGGCAAATATTCGACATATTAGGCTTAATGTGATAGAAAATGGTGAAAATAACAAATTAGGATCTTGTTTTGTTGGATTGATGAAAAAATGTTGTTGGAACTATTACCTTCAGCTCTTAAGACAGGTAAACTTCCTGAAATTGTTCATATAAAACTCTGGGAGAAGTTAAAAGAATATTTCGTCACTGGTGGTATGCCAAAGGTGGTATCAACTTATATTTCATTATTTGAAGATCGGGCAGAGGCCAAGCGCCAGGCCAGGGATTTACAAAAGGGGCTTATTGAAAGCTACTTCAAGGATTTTGCGAAGCATTCCGGAAAAGCAAACGCAGTTCACATTGTTGCAGTTTTTGAAAATGTACCCATGCAGCTTGCTAAAAATTTAGAGGGCTCGGTCAAGAGATACAGATTTAAGGATGTAATCCTGAGAAAAAGAAGTTTTGCTGAACTTCAGGGGCCGATCGATTGGCTGGTGAAGGCCGGGTTACTTTTTAAAGTAAAATATGCAACCGATCAGAACTTCCCTTGCAAGCCAAAAGCCTGAAGCCGTATATACTCAAATACAGCCTCGAAAGGGCAATCAAGGTATCCGGTAATCCTTTGAAAACAAACAGCGATCGGGTGATTAAAAACATCATTCTTTACCTAGCCGGGAGGATAAAAGATAGCCAAGTAGGTATATTCTTTTGACATATCTCTGTGCCGAATATATTCTATAATGAGGTTGCGGCGAAAGCATAGAATAATACCCAACCCAAATCAGGAATATATAATGTCCTGCGTGCACACATAAAATATGTGAAACCATATTTTGGAAAAGGTATTTTCACAGAATTAGAGAATACGTAACTGTTCAGTACCACACTGGGAATTACGTATAACATATGAGTCTATGACACCGCTTCGTGGTCGAGTGAACAGGATTTCAGCGAATCCATGATGAAAGACCAATAACATTCCATGGAAAATACAAAAAAAATCAACGAATGTGATCTCGTGATTCCAGCGAAAACTCGTTACATAATTAAACTCACAACATAATGATTCTCTTTATCCAATGGAGAAATTGTCGAATCGGCCTTAGCTATTCAGGGATACATACGAGGTTAATCCCTTGAATATTTTACCTGTGATCGAAAAACATACTCTGCTGTTATTAGTGCCTTACGCCATAATTATTGCTAAAAAAAATAAGAAAATGAAGAAGGGTATTTAACCACAAAAATTAATAGATACCTCCAGATAGCGAAAGTATAGAGATCTTCGAGGCACTTACTTGCAGCTTGTCTGCGTTAGAGAATTTGAGATTATTGGTGAGGCTGTTGGCAAACTTCCAGAGAAAGTGAAACAGCAACATCCGGAAGTGTCACTGCAAGATAGTAAAGATTTCCGAAATATTTTGGTTCATGAATATTTCGGGGTTGACCTGGAAATAGTATGGCAAGTTGTAAACCACGATCTTCCTGTCTTATTGAGCGTAATAAAGGATCTTTACGGGAGGAGTACCGAATAAATACAATTAGGTATACTGTCCCTGGAACCCCTAAATAAAAATGCAGGATAAAAAACAGGAAATAGGTATTGTGTCCCCTGATTTCCAGCTTTTTGTTAGTTGTTGTGGCTAGACCCCACTGAGAAAATGAAAAACCAAACAAATGGGGTTAAATTTGCTCTGCCCCAGTGTGTCGGAGATGCAGGATGAAAAAAGAACACCTTTTAAAAAAACTAGCCAAGTTCAAATCTAACCATCAGCAAAAATATGGGATTCAGAGCCTGGGCATTTTCGGATCTTACTCTAGGGGCGAAGCTCAACAAGACAGTGATGTTGATATTGTCGTTCAACTGGTGCATCAAGATTTATTTTAAAGAATTGGCATCAAACAAGACTTAGAAGAAGAATTAGAATTACCAGTTGACATTGTAAGCTACCGTACCACGATGAATCCTTACCTCAAAAAGTGTATTAAACGGGACGCTATTTATGTCTAGAAATGAGCTCGTTTGTCAGATTCTTCTGCAGATTCGTCAAAGTTCTGAAACAATTTTGATGCGATTTGATCCAGTAAAATCAATTGCAGACTTCACCGGCTCCCAGGTGGAATGGAGAAATTTGACTCTATTTGTATGCTACTAATCACGATCGGAGAAAGCCTAAAGCACCACAAAACTACCTGAACTGAAGAGGGTTATTGAAAAAATATTGAATGATTGCTCCTGTCCAAAACAATGTAGAATGGGCAGGTGAGGCAAAACTGCACTCCCGTCTTCGCGAAAGGCTGCTGATTCTCAAAGGAATCGAGTATGTCGATTAGCGAGTATCTGTCATCAATACGGGGTGCCATCGAGCGAATAGACACCTACGGTTTTACCGAATCGATCATCTTTCAGGAAGAAATAAGAGCTGGCAAACAGGCCATTATCAGGGCTGAGATAGTTTTAGTCGATGGCTCTCGTCTGATTATAAGGGAGTATATAGGCAGCAAATACGGTATTGAGAAGCTAAGTTATGCTTACCAATACCAGGATAGAGAAGGGGTTCTTATATTCCGCTACGACAATGCCGCCCATAAACCAAAGTTGGAAATGGCTGAACATAAGCACTCCCCTGACGGCATTATCGTTGCAACCCCTCCAGATAGCCATTCAGCAGATGAAAATACTGGTGGAAGATAAAAGTAAAAGCATCAGAAAGCTGGAAGAGTAGTCATTATCATGTACCTCCCCAGCGTTCCGCTATAATGCCCTTTTTAGGGACGAAAGGTTGATATAAGGGGTGAAAATGGCTATATATTGGACATTTCTGGTTAATAAACAGTTGGTTAGCTTGGCCCGACCCCCAATTAAGGGACTAATAGGTAGATAATGAAATGGAAAAGAAAAACAAGACTTTAGAAATACTGAGAAGCCATAAACAAAAAATACAGGCTGAATTTAAGGTAAACAGTATAGGATTGTTTGGTTCATATGCCCGCAATGATTTTCATAGCAAAAGTGATATCGATATTTTGGTAACATTTTCTGAACCCACTTTTGACCATTATATGGATTTAAAATTCTACCTGGAAGATATCTTTGAACGCCCCGTGGATGTTGTAATGGAAAAAACAGTGAAAGAGCGCCTGAAAAAGACCATTTGATCAGCGACAATTATAATTACCGCCTGACGACAATTATTTTCACCGGATAATTGTGAATAGATTATTCATGTTGCTCTAAGGAGGAACATGAATGATCACAGACAATCAGGTG
>CAMZKN010000066.1 GCA_947311315.1 uncultured Desulfobulbaceae bacterium
ACTATTTGTGTTTCGCCTGCACCAAGATGCTGGTAATTGGCATGGGAAGGATCGAAGGAAAAGCTGCCGTCTGAATTAAAACTCAGTCCATCAATATCTTCTGCTGAGAAGAGAACAGAATCAGCAGCATCAATGTCAAAAGCCGTTATTGTTCCGCTAACATGGGATCCATCTTCTGTAGCAGTTGTTGCGGTAATGGTATCGATAACCGGACTGTCGTTAGTACCGATTACAGTCATGGCCAGGTTATGAAGCGTTCCATCAGCAGAACTCACGGAAATTGTATCGGTAACTGTATCACCGGAATCGAGTTGCTGCACGACTTCAGCATCATTGTTAAGGTTATATGTCCACGAGCCGTCTGTCGCAACTTCAAAAGAACCATACGTTCCCTCAACCGTCTCTGACGTGAAATGGGCTTCGCCTGCATCGGGATCAACAACGGTCAATTGTCCTGATGCTGTTTGGGTAATATCTTCAGTAAGTGTTGCTCCACTACCGGTGATAACCGCTTCATCGGCAGTAGCTGTAACAGTGACCGGAAGAACTGCAGTGCTCGTTGAACTGGAACCATTGGAATCAGTTGCCGTAACTGACAAATTGATCTCAAAATTATCAAAAGAATCTTTTGGAGGTGTGAGCTGAAGCCCTTCCAGATCTTCTTTTACGACACTCCATGAACCATCAACGTTTTGTGTGCCCGCGGATAAGATCGAACCTTCCGGCAAACCTGATAATGTAATAACGGAGAGTGTCTCTGAGCCATCAAGGTCAGTGAGACTGGTGCTGATATTAAGATCAATAGCTGTATCTTCTGCACCGGTTACAGCAACAGTTGTTAATTCAGGTATGTCGGCAACAGCTTCTATAAAAAAGTCGATGATCTCAGATATTGAATTTTGCTGACCACCATGACTTTCTGTACTGGTAGCGGTGACCGTCAGACTAAAATTTTCATCACTATTGACAGGTGGCATCAGACTGAGATTGTCGAGTTGATCAGGAGTAAGCTTCCATTCACCATTACCAAGATTTGTCCCGGTTGAAAGAAAAGCTCCTTCAGGAACACCGCCTATGGTGATCGTAAGCAATTCGGAGCCGTCGGTGTCTGTAAGTTGACTTGAAATATCAATTGCTATTGGAGTATCTTCGATACCGATAGCATCAGTTGTGGCCAGGAGAGGAACGGATGCGCTACTCTCAACAATTTCCCCAGGCTCAGAATCAGAATCAGGAGCGGTGGCAGAGACCTGAGCAGCTGAACCAACAGGTTCTCCAGTCGTTGTTTTCGACTGGAGAACCGATGCCGGGGATGTCTTCATATCTGGACTATTATTATCCTGGAAAATTTCTTCCCGATGCGTTTCAGCTACCTCGGACTGCCCGGAAGAATCTTCAAAAACGAGTGGATCACTACCGCTTCTACCGGCCACAACACTCTCAATCTCACCTGTATTTTGATCACCGGAAGACGATAGAGGGCCACTTTCCGGCATCGACCGACCAGCCAATTCAGACCGAACCACTTCAGTTTGTTGTGGGGCAATTTCTTCAACTACCTGGCCTTCATGATCTTCCGCAGGCTGAGAAATCTGCTCTGAC
The DNA here is from genome assembly GCA_947311315.1 of uncultured Desulfobulbaceae bacterium. Classification (GTDB taxonomy): domain Bacteria; phylum Desulfobacterota; class Desulfobulbia; order Desulfobulbales; family Desulfocapsaceae; genus Desulforhopalus_A. The sequence goes on from CAMZKN010000066.1 coordinate 1,603, forward strand.
TGGAGGCCTGACGTTAGATCTGCAGCAGGAGTATGGCTTTTATCCAGATCATCTGATTGTTCAGTCCCGGTATGAATATTACCGTGGTGGGATGCGTCATCAACAACACGGCGCTCAGTCGCCCATTTTTTGGCCTTTAACGTCTCACCGGCCACCTGTTGACCATCAAGCTCAAACCAGTTTTGCTGGGCAGTATCCTGCTGTTTTCCCAGGGGATAAGAAGAGGGGGATTCCCCATTGCTGTCTGAAGGCATGGCTGCTCCTTTTTTCTATTCGATCAAAGTAACTCATTGTTTTTTCTAATTATTGCAAGAATCACTCCGTTATGAAAGAAGAAAAATTGGCGCAAAATAAACCGTATTTCCAAATAGTTACAGAACCACCAATCGAATGTCTGAAATTTTTCTCTTCCATTATGTGGTTCAAATTACAAAATGGTTGTTCGTTACCCCCAAAAATCATCCTTATCTTTTGTCTCTTTTGTTTCTATAATTCCGGTTACCTGGTTACCCTTTTCGTTATAGGCCAACTTATTGAAACAGAGCATATTTGCCATCGCAATGCCCCTGCCATGATTGTGCATGGCCCTGGAAGGATCAATTTCCAGATACTGCTTCCAGTCAAAGCCATCACCTTCATCGGTGATCTGAATGTAACAGGCATTTTCTTTACGTTCGAAAATCACAGTCACCTTTCGCTCTGCATACTGTGGATCATCAAGCCGCTTTCCAATCTCTTCCTGCCACTTTTCTTCGGCAACCAGGCTGCTTTTTGTTTCGTAACTTATGCCAAGATTTCCATGTTCCACAGCATTTATCAGAAGTTCAGAAATCCCACTGAGCGTCCGCCCTGGGTCATCAAAATAATTCGCCAGAAATATCGACAGGCCCTCAGCTTCCTCCAGCGTCCTGAAGGTACATTTCATAATCTGAACGAGACCAAAACTGATTTTTCGTCGTTCCATTTCATCGCGCAGCAACTTGTGATGCCTGACCTGTTTTCCTGCAGCCGCAACAACAGAAAGCAACATTTCAGAGGCTAGTGGTTTCGTCAGATAATAAAAAACCCCGGCAGCAATACCCTCACTGATTTCTTCAGGCCTGTCTGCCGCGGTTTGCATTATAATTGGAATATTCCGTAATTTTTCATCCGCCTTCATGGCGTTGCAAACCTCAATACCGTCCATTTCAGGCATCATCTTGTCAAGCAGAACAATATCTATTGACTCGTAAAATTCGTAGAGAACCTCCATGGCTTCTCTACCATTTGCAGCTGTGCGAACATCAAATTTATTGCGCTGAAGCATAGCTTCTAAAAGACGCAATGACGTTGGATTATCATCGACGGCAAGTATTGAAAGGGGAGCACTCTCTATCTTTTTCATATTATGCCTGATTGTGTGTGTTGACGGTTCCATCATCGTTCAATAAATGCGGAATTAAGAGAACGGTGTATGGGTTTTAGCAAATACATCAGCAAACTTTTTTCGCCGGTAATTATATCTGCATTGACAATCATACCGGGCAATACCTTGTTCATTTCAGGATCGCTGCCCACATAATGCTTTTCCAGTTTAATCATTCCCTTGTAATACGGGGCACCTTTATTGCCAGTGAATGTGGTAGCCGACAGGGCCGTTACCGTGCCATTAATAGATCCGTATCGGGAAAAATCAAAAGTCGTCACTTTTACCGTTACATGATCACCAGGTTTTATATGACCGATATCTTTTGGCGACACTTTAACTTCTGCTACAAGTTCTTCACCAATCGGCACAATCTCCATCAGAAGCTGTCCGGGTGGAATAATGCCACCAATGGTGTGAACCTCAAGTCCTTTCACAAGACCATATGCGGGAGAACGAAGCTCCAGCCTGGAGATCTGCTGTGTCAGCTTATTGATTAAATCTCCGTTTTCGACGAGATCATCGTCCAACACACCAAGCTGCTGCAAAATATTATCTTTGTTTTTCGATCCCTGGGATTGCAAACGCCATTCATATTCTTTTACAGATTGCTCCGCCTGCCTGATCTGAATGGTCATGGAATCCAACTGACCTTTGCGGGCATTGATTTCCTGCAAAGCATTGAGATAATTCGTCTGTGGAACCAGTCGTTCGTCGTAGAGCTTTTTCTGCGTCTGAAAAGATTGTCTGGCGATAACAAGATTTTTTTCAATAGTATTTTTCTCACGCTTAAGAAGACTGATTTGTTCATTTTTCTGAACGATCTGTTCTTTTAACACCTGTTCTTCGTCTTTTTGAGCCAGAAGCATCCCTGTCAGAATAGAATTTCCTACGCTCTTATCCGTCGGATCTAATGTAGCCTGTGCACTCGTATTACTTAAATAAGCATTGAGACGAAACCGACGTTTCTCGAGAAGTTTTTTCCGGGTAAGAAGACGATCGAGATCAGCTTTTATGGATTCGCCGCGTATCCGCAAAAGAACCTGCCCCGGTTTCACAAGATCATCTTCTTCCACAAGAATTTCATCAACAATACCGCCCTCCAGATGCTGAATAACCTGAATATGCCCCGAAGGGACGATTTCCCCCACTGTTTTTGCCACTTCTTTTATTTTGGCAAAACCCGTCCAGACAAGAAAAGAGAGAAAGACCAGCGAAACAATAAGAATAGAAATGCGGATCAGGTAAGGTGTGGTCGCCTCCTCAAGTATTGACGTGAGTCCAAGGAGACGAAGCTGCTGATTTTTATCAGATTTTGTCTTTTTTGTCATGATATTCGACCCTATTCCAGTTACAGGTACGTCCTCTCAAATTTCATTTTTTGAGTGCTGACAGAAGTTCGGCAGGCTCCCCTGTTAATACCTGCCCGGTACCAGTCAGATAAATCAGTTTATCGGCTTTCAGTATGTCTTCTTCTCTTTCTGTGACAAACAGCATGGTTTTACTTCCCTTGTGTTCCTGCAGAAATTCATGAAAGCGCACTCCTGTCTCTTTTCCTAAAAGAGTCGGAGGCATTTCATCAAAAAGAAAAATAGCAGCATCCCGTAAGTACGTGCGTGCCAGGGTCAGCTGATAGATAAGCGTTGTCGAGAGCTGTTCCGATTTATAGTCACCAATAAAATATGACATACCGCCTTCAAAACTGTTTACAGAATCGAGAGCACCAGCAAGACGGAGACAATCATTGAGCTCTTCAACTGTTGCATTCGGCTTGCACATGCGCAAATTTTGTTCAATCGAACCATGAAAAAGTTCCGGCATTTGTGGTGCATACGATATGTTTCGCCTGAGTGCTATCGGATCTCGCTGCCGGATATCAAGGCCATCGATCAATACCGCACCCATCTGTGGCGGATAAAGACCAATAATAAGTTTAAGCAGAGAGGATTTACCAGATCCACTGGGACCGGTAACCGCCACGACTTCACCCACGTTGATATCAAGTGTCATACCGCTGAAAACCGCATTACGATCAGCTGTATAACGCAGACCAACTCCACTGAACGTAATATTCCCTGTGACGTTAAAAGGTTGATCAGACAAAGTATTACTATTTTCAGGCGCTGAGCGCATGAGCTTGTGCACCTGACCGACACTGCGAAAAATATAGCGAATGCGAACCAGAGAATTACAGATGGATTGCAACGGAGAAATAACCCGCCAGACGAGCATCATGCTGGCAATAAGGGCCCCAGTCGTAATCTGCTGCCCCCAAACCAGAAAAATACCATAGACGAGAGTACCAACACCTGCTGCCACGGAAAGCCCGTAGGCAATCGCCTCGACAAGCGCTGTTTGTTGTGAGCTTTTAAAAGATGTGTAGGATGAAACACCGGAAAGCTTCCTGAACCGCTCAAGCCAGGTGTCCATCGCACCATGGATACGAATGGTTCTGAATTTCTGCATCGTTTCAACCAGCAGCGTCTGCCGCTGAACACCCGCAACCGCCCCTTCTTCCGTACTTGTCTGAATACGGGGTAACATTATCAGACCGAGCAGTAGATAAAAAAACGCCAGCAGCAGTGGTATTCGAACAAGAGGGCCGCCAATAAAATAAATCGTGAAGATAAAAATCAGGGTAAAAGGTATCTCAACCAAATTAATACCCACGGGGCCGGAAAAAAAATTGCGTACCGAATCAAAATCCTTGAGACGGGCAATCTGAGCAGGAATGGAGGAACTCTCAACTATGCGGGGCGGAAGGTAAAGCAGACGTTCAAAGATGGACTGGGTGATGATAGCATCAACGCGAACACCAAAAAAAGCAAGGGATCTGGCACGCAGATAACGAAGTATAGATTCGAAAAAAATAGCCATAACTGCCCCAATGGCGAGATAATACAAGGTATCCGGGGCATTATTGCCAATGACCTTATCATACACGGCCATAACAAATAGAGAAGAAACAAGGGCCAGAAGGTTTATCACCATACTCAGAACAAATATCTGTTTAAAAACCGAAGTGAAACGTTTGCTGAGAAATCGTGCCCAGCGACTCGGTTTTTCATGAACCTGTTGGGTGAGTTTATTTTTATCCAGACCATCTTCATCAAGTGGCTTAAAGGTATATATTGTACCTTTTTTGTCGGTAAGTTTAACAAAAGGAACGCATTCAGAGCTGTTTCCCTCAAAAGCGTAAATCTTTTCATCCTGACCCGGAAAAATGACGCAGGGTATTTCCCTCGACGTTCCTTCGTTAACAACCACAAGGCACGGTGCAAGGCGGGAATCAAAGTTTTTCAGATGTATGGTGGTGTGCTTAATCTGGTAGTTAAGATTGGCCATGGTATTAATAAAATCTACCCTGTCAATCTGATCCGGATAATGGGGCAACGACTCACAAATCTGATGCACTTCACCATTCCAGCCGAGTGAAGTGAGAAGCGGCGCCACACAGGAGGCAAAGGGAGATGGCGGACCGGTTTTTGAAAGCCAGCCATAGGGCTCAATCCTGCCCTGCAAAATACTGCTTTTTTCAAGGAAGTCTTTTTTCATGCCTTGAACTCCCTGAAGGGTAAAACTGAGTAGAACTTGGAATCAAGGGGTGCCGTTTCCTGCAATTTTCTATCGACAATGTAATATTCCCTGTCGGCCAGACGCAAAATATTGCGATCATCAGAAACAATAATCAGGGTAGTATTACGCTTAAGACGGCCAAGGATTTTAAAAACCAGGTTGTAACCGGAACGATCAAGGTTTCTGTCAGCATTGTTAAACAAAATAATCCTGGGTCTGGTGGCCAGGGCCCGTGCTATTGCAATACGCTGTTTCAGACCGGGAGGGATCGGGTCGGTCACGGAGTCGCTGAGAATTGTTTTAAATCCGTTTGGTAGAAGCGCCACCGCCTCACTAACACCTAAATGATCAGCCGCCAGCAGAGCATCCTTTTCAGCTATGGTGCCGAAAAACGTTAGATTTTCCAAAATGGTACCAGGGAAAACAGCTCCTTTTTCAGGGAGATAACCGATGTGGGAGGCAAGTTGAACGGGCGAGACCGAAGAAGGGCTTATCCCATCTATGGTAATTGTTCCTTTTGTTGGTACGTATAGCCCCGAGAGGAGATTAATGAACGTTGTCTTACCTGAGCCCTGTTCGCCTATTAGAGATATGGATTGGCCCGCAGTCAGCGACAGATTAACATCTTCAAAAAGAAGAGGACTATCCCCACCGTAGGAAAAACTAAGATTATTACAGGAAATACGTCCCGTTGAAGGGAGCAGAGTTTCATCTTTACCGTAGGAAGATCCGGGTAGGGCGAAAATATCTTCCAACTCCTTTCTATCAATAAAAAAACTCTGAAACCTGGTCCATAAACCGAGGGCTCTTTGTACGGGTTGCATCACCCTGCCGGACAAGAGAAGACAGGCGGCAAGCCCACCCGTACCCATATCACCATTGAGTACCTTAATTGCACCAAATGAGACCACCGACACCGTCATAATCTGCCCCAGCAACATACCTGAACTCATGGCAATGTTGTTTGAAAGCGCCACCTGAAAATGGGCCGCTGAAATACGAGTCTGGAGGCGGTCATTACGACGGAAAAAGAATTTTTCAAGTCCCTGGCTTTTTATGGAATGGATACCGGTCAGTGTTTCAATGAGAAAATTATAGCGAATCTTATCATTGAAATCCTGTTCACTGACCTCTTTTTTCAATCGCATGCCAACAAACCAGGAGATGATACAGAAAAGCAGAAACAGCGTCAGCGGAACGAACACAAGATCGCCACCGATGTAACCGATAAGCACAAGAAATGTGATAACAAAGGGCAGGTCAACCATGGTCATCAATGCCTGGCCGGAATAGAAGGTTCGCAGCCTGCTTATTGCTGCCATCTTTTGGATATAGGCACCGGCACCCTGTTTTTCAAAGGTCTGAACATCACCATTCAAAAGATGAGACATCGCAGCGCAGGCCGTTTTATGCTCAAAAACCGCCCCCGACCATCCTGTCAGGTAGGAACGGGCCAGACGAAGACCGACTTCAATAATCACCGCACAGGTGACCCCGGAAATAAGGAGAACCAGTGTTCCAATACCATGACTTGGCAGAATGCGGTCATAGGTCTGCAGCATCATCAGTGGCATGGCAAGTGCCAGCAGATTAATGACCAGAGTGGACAACATCAGGTAAAAACTGTTACCGCTTTTATTTAAAGTATCTGCCGGAATTTTACTTTTCCGGTTTTTTCTCGCCATCGTGACATCCTGTTAGGCTGAACAGTTACAACTTGTTTATATCGAAATAGTTAGGCTAACATGATGATATCGGAAAAAAATATAGAATTGAAGGAAAAAAGAAAAATACTCAACTTCAGGGCAATTGAGTGAGACCTCAACCCTGCGGTTAGACTGTCTGTTCTGCTCGCTATCGTTGTGCATATGCGGTATATTTTCACCATAGCCAGGTATCCACAATCATCCCCGGCCCGGCAAACCATGCCCCTGGCAGTTACCTGGACGATTGCAACTACGCAAGTGATCACATCTTTATTTCCACTCCCTTCCAGGTAACCTGTACTATTTATTGATTTCAAAAGACAGAGCCGCCCGAACCGCAGCAGAATTGACAATACTTTTCGTCAGCCTGATTCCCCGCGTTCCTGCCGCCAGGGTGTCAGGAAAAGGTGAAGTGCTGGCCAGAGCCTTAAGTCTGTCAACTCCTGCCGGAGGAGTAACTTCCAGGGAAAAGTCCGCTTTTTCCGGCGGAATACGATATACCCTACCCGGTTCGCAAAGTCTGCCGGGCTGGTAGACATTAGGATAGATTATCGTCACTTCACCATCGGGGGTCACATCGATAATCTGCACGTAGAGCGGCTCGCTCACGACAAAAAATATCTCTATGGTATCGCCGGGAACATACTGTTTTTTATTCGTCCAGAAGCGCAGGAGACCTTCAGAGCTTTCGCCCTCATTTTGCATTGCCTGCAACTTGGTCGGTCTGGTATCTTTTGCCAGATTCTCCCAATCATAGTAGTAGGGCTGCGCCTTTACATATCCTTCCGCAACCGCCAGTATCTTGCCATCTTCCAGTTGAATAAGTTTCAGGCTACACTGGACAAAATCACCATCAAGCCGAACTTTGCCGGTAATGATATAATCAGCTCCTAGCAGTGCTCCTGCACCTGCATCGGCAGTGGCACCCGATAAATTCAAGGCCCACTCATCAAAAATCAGCTTCAGATTTTTACGCTCGATAAAGGATAACTTCTTTTTTATGCCCTCACGAATAAGAACAGGCTCAATCTGTTGAAATATCTCGGCTGAGAGTTTGGACGCCTCTCCACTGCTGCCGGCCAGATCAACAAAACCTATAACCCTGCCCTCTTTAACATCCTGCAGCAGCCGTTCAGCAGCACCGTAAAATGTCGGTTTGGCAAAGGCACAGCTTACCAGGAAAAGAAGCGTTAACTGAGCAAAAATGATTATTTTAATTTTCATATACTTTCCTTTTCAAGTGGTCGGCCGTTCTGCTAACAGCTCACAACCACACAACTGATATATAGATGTGCACAACAGTCGACTCTCTCAAGCTATCGCATCCCTGAAATTTCAACAAGTAAAATCATTGTAAACCGGCAATGCAACCGGCAATACAACCGGCAATAAATCTACCATTGCATTATATAACATGCTGATATATAATACCTATACAATAAAACAAATGCGGCAATCAACAGAGATCTTCTCCCCTATGACAAGAACAGAAAACTCCAGCTCAATGGAACCTATGCTACCACCTGAGGGAATTGTGGAGCTTGAGGATCTGGCTATGGATCTGGCCACAAAGGCCAGTGGTCTTGCCGGATTAATTCCCAAAACAGTTCGCTTGGAGATAGGCGATCTCGTACGATCAATGAACTGTTACTATTCCAACCTTATTGAGGGACACGATACACACCCCCGTGACATTGATCGCGCCCTGACCCATGCGGATTACTCAAACAATCCCGAAAAAAGAACCTTACAGCTGGAAGCTATCGCCCATATAGATGTTCAACGTTTAATCGACCACCGTAATGATTTACAGGTCGCCCCATCGAAGACAGGATACATACTCTGGCTGCACCGTGAATTCTGTAAGCGATTGCCAGATGAACTGCTCTGGGTACACACCCCTGCCACAGGCAAAAGAGTACACATTACCCCCGGCAAATTTCGCTCAGGCGGCGTACAGGTAGGCAAACATATTCCACCAGGCAGTGAGTCAATACCTCTGTTCCTCAAACGATTTGGTGAAGCATATGACCCGAACAGACTTTCACGTATTCGACAAATAACTGCCATTGGAGCAATGCACCACCGTCTGCTCTGGATTCATCCCTTTTATGATGGCAATGGACGCGTAGCCCGCCTTATGTCCCACGCCGCACTTTTGCATTGCGGAATCGGCAGTAGTCTCTGGTCCGTGGCACGGGGATTGGCTCGCAACGTACAATTGTACAAATCTCTTCTCATGGCAACAGATTCTACACGGCGGGGTGATTTGGATGGACGTGGCGCTCTGTCAACGCAGACATTAATTGAATTTTGCTCTTTTTTTCTCAAAGTGTGCATTGATCAGGTTGACTACATGTCTTCTCTACTGGAACCGGATCAGCTTCTTCGCCGCATGCGACTGCATATAGAAGACGAAGTACAGGCAAACATTCTTCCCAAAGGATCATTTGCTCTTCTACGTGAAGCCCTTCTCACAGGAGAGATCCCCCGAGGCCGCTCAGCAGAAATAACCGGTTATAAAGAACGTATGGCTCGAATGGTCGTCGCAAAGCTCCTTAAAAAAGGCTACCTGAAGTCCAAAAGCAGCAGGAGCCCGCTGCTGCTTTCCTTTCCCCTTGATGCTGTTGAACAGTGGTTTCCCAAATTGTATCCGGTGGGCCAGGTTACATCATAGCAGCCTCACCATCCAGTCCAGTTCGCCTATCCGTAGGACATCTCCCGAAATGAGTGATAATTCTGCACCTGCCCTGATGTTCGGCATCGGATGAGTATCCACCTCGGTAACGGTAAGGCAGGGATGCTTCTGCCGCCAGCTCAAATTACCGACAGCCTGCTGTTGCCCTGTAATCCAGTGCAGTGGAGCAGAATCACTGAGCATTGCCAGCCAATTCCCCTTATCCGGGCCCGCCGTTATCAACAGCACAATACCCTTGCTGTACACCGCTCTTTCCACTTCGAGAATCGTGATCGGCCCGAGCTCGATACTGTCCCCCTGTACAAGGGGTGATGTGATACAGAGCTCTCCCACCGAAAAGAGAACCGGCAAAACAGGAGTCCGAGACCAGCAGCACATGTTTTGCAGGCATTCTTTGAATAAGCTCCCGCAGATCACTGTTCTGCATATACGTCTGTCTTTTACCGGGCACCGCATCCACAGGATACCACCATCCCTCGCCGAGTTTTTCGTCCAGATCACCATGGCCGCCATAGTAAATCAACACCGAATCGTCTTCCGTGATTTCGGCAATCAGTTTTCTAAGGGCCGTATCAATATTATTCCAGGTCGCCTCCCTGTCAAAAAGGGTGATAATTTCAAAGCCGTATCTCTCCGACAATATTTTCGCCAGATCCCGTCCATCCGCCACCGGAGTGCGCAGGTCAGTTACACGCCTGTCCTGATAATCACCGATACCGATGATCAGAGCTTTCCATGCGCCTTGGTTGCCTGCGGTAGCGCGCATTGCAGTGAATACGAGGAGGAAAAAGAGAATAATTCGTGCAACCATAATTGTGTTTTTCGTTTTATTAAGTTCTCAGGTTCCCACGCCGGAGCGTAGGAACCATTTTTGGCGTGGGAACTATTAAACGAAAAAGTAATGCCCGGCCGAAGATCAAGATTTTACGGCGGTCTCAATCATCTGAGCCTTCCATGTACTCTGGCATGCTCCGGGGTTCGAGCAGCAACAGTATTCCTTGCACTATCTCATTGAATCTGTCGCTACTCACCCTGCCTATTTTTTCACAAAGATCAGTTTTGTCCACAGTATATATTTGAGTGATGTTTACTACGCTTTTCTTCGACAGGTTCGCCTCACCTTTTTTCAAAACAACATTACCGGGGGAAAGCCCTCTTTTCAGATTTGATATAAGAACGCACATCACAACTGTACAGATATTGCTGGCATTAAACAGGTTGTTTTGGACAACGATATGGGGATGCCTGTAACCTGGCGCAGAGCCACTGGGCTGACCAAGATCTACCCAATAAATTTCACCCTGCCGGACTACCACGGTTCTCTCTCGAGTTTTTGCCTCTGTTTTTGCCGTACCTTGCTCTGAACTGCACTTTCTTCACCATCTGGATGATCGTGAAACGCCTTATTGATCCGGGAGAGAAGCTGCTCACTCTCCTTTTTTTCTATAAAGTCCTGTACTGCCATAACAAACAGCCTGCTTCTGGAAATATGTAATTCTTTTGCAAGGTTATCCACTTTTTCAGTAACTTCTCCAAAAGTGTTGGTAAAGTCCATTCTAACCGTCGCATAGCATCTTACGAAAATCTTTAACCAGTGGAAGGCCATACATAGCTTTTATTGAAGTGAGTTGTTTTTGTGTTTTGTTGTA
>CAMZKN010000067.1 GCA_947311315.1 uncultured Desulfobulbaceae bacterium
TACAAGGGCAGGGGTTCGAACGCACGCTTTATTTTACCAACACTTTTGGAGAAGTTACGGTAATTATAGTTGTCGCTGACCGGTAATTATAATTGTCGTTGAACACTCATTTTATTGGCCATCATAGTACCGCCACTCCCGGCACCCAATATGACGAGTTTTTTCATGATTCCTCTGTTCTCCTTTTCAGTCATGGCCTCAACAACTGCGCAAAAAACAGTTTATCAGCCGTTAGTGCAGCACATTTCCAGATCGCTTTATTTTGTCGCCTGTTTTTGATTTTGATAGCCCTGCACACAACTCCCAACTGTCTGCAGTATCATAAATAAAAATCCAAATGCTTCCTGTACCTTGGGATCATTCACCTGCTTAATCATACCCAGTGGCCCAACCGGCTTCACTTTGGTAAAATCGAGATCGTCTATAGCCTGACATATCTCTTCAATCTGTGTTTCATTGCAGTCAAGGCGCTTTAAAAGGGTGATGATGGTTCCAGTCAACTTCATAAGGCCACTGCCTTTTTGCAAACCATCGAGCCAGACATTCATACCGTTAATGACATCCGTCTCTTTCATCACCACTCCAACCTCTTTTATCAGCTCTGTCATGGGTTGAAGCATATTCAACAGATCACTCAGGGTATGAATATTAAGGAGAATCGTGTGGAGAAGATCGCCAACCTCTGCAGCCTGAAATTCACCCTCGTGCAGGGAATTGAGGAAACGAAGCATACGCGGATACATGAGTTGCAAAATAGGTACAAGGTCGTCCCGTAACTCAACGCCCGCCTTCAACATATCCATCCCTTCGCCCATAGTGTCGAGATTGGCTAAAGTTTTGCGGAGCAGTTGTGTTAGTTCGTCGATATGAAAATCACCACGAAGTTCCTCAAAATAACCGATAGACTTGGGATACATCTGCTTTGCAATCGGTTCCAAATCATTTTTCAATTCGACACCGGCCCTGACGACGCCGACAACCTCATTGAGTTCTTCAAGACTTGAAAGTAGAGTTCTTGCAAGATTGACGAGCTTTTCATTGGAATACTCACCTTCAATATCCTCCAAAAACTCACTGACACCAGGTCTTGCCTGTTTGAGAACTGGTGCAAGATCCTGTTTCAGCTCCTGGAGAACGTCAGACTTCAAGGATCTGACCTCCTCCGAGAGGTTATCTAATTTCTCGAGAATCAACGCTTCATTCATTTTCCCTCTCACTCGTTAGTCCCCTGGAAATTCACTCCCTGTTTTAAGAAGAAATTTCGTGAAGGTGCTTATAAATTTTGAAAATTCAGCCGATACACTTTGTGACATCCAGCGATATTACTTTGTAGTATCTCACTATGTAGTACCGTAGGGCAAAAAAAAAGGGAAGCCTGAAAAGGCCTCCCTGAAAAGAACGAACTGGAATCTACTCAAACAGCAGCTGCTCGATATCCCTCCCTCATCCGCTCGACAAGATAATGCGCAAGTTTTTCATCGTTGTCATACATATCAAAACAATACCCGTCGCTACCGGCGAGTCCCCCGGGAATCACTTCGCCACGCTCCTCCGGGTCGGTAATCATATCACCATAAAAACAGACGGATAACCATCTATCCGCCGGATCATCGTCTATCACATCAACCATGGCGAACAATTTTCGTTCTTTCTGGGCCTTATGTTTTGGTCGCATGGAATAACTGACACCGGGCCTTGCAACAAACTCCAGCGTAACATCATCCATTGCACTCAATGTGTCAAAATAGAGTTGGAACCAGTTACGCATCGGTTGATCCTCACCCTGCCATTCCTGTATAAAAGCAGTAATTTCCATGCTACCACCATTTTGATCTGACATACTCTTCCTCCCGTTATAGGTTTGCAGCTTCACAATTTGCGCGTCCTGTAAAAATAGTATAAATTATGAAAATGGTAAACTTTTTTAGTACCTTACTCCGTAACACTGTTATAAAAACAAAAAATTGAGCGGAGTATTTAACTGGAAAAATAGATAGATACTTCCAAAGTACTTGCTTACTTGCGGTTTACCGCGTTAGAATTTCACTGTGAATACATCATCAAAAAAGGAGAAACTGTGCTGCTTATCCTTGCCCCTTCAAAAACACAACAGTTTAATAAACGTGAATATTCCAAACACACTATTCCTGCATTAATTGACAAGGCACAATACCTTGTCGACAGAATCTGTCCGTTATCAAAGGATCAACTCTCGCAGCTGATGAAAACGAGCGAAAAACTAACAGCTGCAACCCATGACAAATTTCACTCTTTTCACACTCCATTTACCCGGGGAAATGCTGACCAAACTCTTTTTACCTTTCAAGGTGACAGCTACAAGGCGATAACGGCTGAAAAATACAGCGAAGACAATCTTCTCCACGCCCAGCAACACCTGAGAATCCTCTCCGGTCTCTATGGAATACTTCGGCCTTTAGACCTTATGCAGCCCTACCGGCTTGAGATGGGTAGTCGCTTTTCCACCGAAAACTTTACGACTCTCTATCAATTTTGGGGTTCACTTATTACGGATATTATCAACGAAACACTGGACACATTAACAGATAAAACACTGATCAACCTCGCTTCAGCGGAATATGCCAGGGTAATCGACAAAAAAGAACTGGCGGGCAGGTGGATCGACATCACCTTTCGACAGAAACATAAAGGTCAATACAAGACTATCCCCATACATTCCAAAAGAGCGCGCGGACTCATGGTGGATTTTATGATCACAAACCGGATAGACAGAGCAGAAGATCTCCTGTCATTTGCGCTTGATGGATATATTTACAATAACGACGTATCGACAGCCGAGAACTGGCATTTTTATAAAGGATAGAAAAACGTAGTTTGGCCGCTACTACTGTGTCCCATACGTTCTGACATGGTATTAGGTAATTTGTGATTCGTTGTCTTTTGGCCCCTTTTTTTCTTGGTAAGGATACAGTATGTCAAGTACCTGTACGTTCAATTAAGGTTCAAAGCAATATCGAATATCGAACAGGGAATGTCGAATTATGAAGGGTTGTACAACTCAATAAACATTCATCAGCACGCGCAATTCTATCGAAGCATCCACACTTCAAGATTCATAATTCCTTGTTCGACCTTCGATATTCAAAAAAAACTATAAATTGCCAGAAAACCAGTCAAAACTTATGGGACAAAGGACTAGTAATTGTATGCAGTCTCCGAATGCTCTGTAGAATCCATACCTTCCACCTCAGCATCTTCAACAAGCCGCATCCCCATAACGCTGTGTATCACTTTAAAAAGAATCCAGCTCACCACAAAGGCATAAGCCACAACCACAACCACACCCAGGGCCTGTTTACCCAGCTGCGAAACATTTCCGGCAAGCAAACCATCCACACCACCGGGATTTACTTTGGTTGAAGCAAAGATACCAAGACAAAGCGTACCCATGATCCCTCCCACGCCATGGATACCAACAACATCAAGTGAATCATCAAAACCAAACTTCGACTTGGAACTGACCGCAAGGAAACAGACCACCCCGGCAATACCACCAATGATTATTGCCGCATTAGGCCCGACAAATCCTGCAGTCGGCGTTATTGTCGCAAGACCGGCGATGGCCCCGGAAGCAGCCCCCAGGGTCGTTGCTTTTTTCTGGGTCAGCCATTCCATAACAACCCACAGCAACATACCCGCCATACCCGCCATATGTGTAGCAATAAAAGCAGTTGCCGCCACACCATCAACAGCCAGAGCAGAACCACCATTAAACCCAAACCATCCAAACCAGAGCAACCCGGTACCGAGCATGGTCATCGGCAGATTATGAGGCATAAAACTCGACCTGCCGTATCCCTTTCTGGCACCAAGAACAAGTACCCCCGCAAAAGCCGCCGCCCCACACGTTGCATGCACAACAAGACCACCGGCAAAATCGAGAACACCAATGTTACCCAACCAGCCGCCCTTACCCCAAACCCAGTGACAAACCGGATTGTACACCAGAATGGTCCATGCCAGAGAAAAGACCAGAAATGGCACAAAACGAACCCTCTCGGCAAAAGCACCTGTAATAAGGGCAGGTGTAATTATCGCAAACATACACTGGTAGATCATAAAAACCGTTTGCGGAATGGTCGTTGCATAATCTGCGCTGGGCGCATTGGTCACACCCTTCAAAGCAAACCAGGACAAATCGCCGACAAACCCGCCGACATCCGGCCCAAATGACATTGAATAGCCCAGATACACCCATTCTATCGATACCAGCGAAATCAAAATCATACTCTGCATTATGGTACCCAGCACATTTTTCTTTCTTACCATGCCACCGTAAAAAAGTGCCAGGCCCGGCGTCATCAACAACACCAGCCCGGCGGATGCCAAAACAAATGCGGTATCTGCCTTATTCATCATTTTCCTCCCGTGTAATTCTTCTACCTAACTTTCCTGAATTATTTTTTAGAATCATTTACAAACGCTTCCACCCTACACAAATTTCATTTTGATTACAAATATGTTTATTATTTTCTTTACATATTCACATATCCGTAACATAAATTAATATTATTCCACACGATATTTTACATTTCTTCTGGAAAGATGTATTAGTAAGATTAGGAACTTATTCGAGAATAGACATTTCAAAGTCTACGCCATCTGTTTAAAATCGAGGTTTTTCAAAAAAATATACAATGAAAATTAACGGAAAGCAGTGCAGAACAATTTGCCCGGACCCAAGCGATAAAAGCAAAGTCCATATCATCGATCAGCGACAACTCCCCCATGAATACACGATAGAGACCCTCACAAACCTTAAACAGACCTGTGTAGCCATCAAGGATATGCATGTCCGGGGAGCAGGCCTTATCGGCGCGACTGCCGGCTTTGGTATGCACCTGGCTGCATTGCAAGCACCGGAAACCGGCTTTATGGAATATATGGAAAAAGCTGGCGAGCAGCTCTCGAGCACCAGACCTACAGCCAGCAATCTCAACTGGGCTGTCAGGCGTCAATTACAGGAAGTTTCAAAAAGCAATACTTTGGCGTCCATGCAACAAAGCGTTTTCGCCACAGCCTGCGCTATTGCCGATGAAGACGCTGAATACTGCAGACAGATAGGCATCCACGGCCTGGAAATAATCAGAGCAATCAGCAAAAAGAAAAAAGGTAAGCCGGTGAATATCCTTACACACTGCAATGCCGGTTGGCTGGCCTTTGTTGACTACGGCAGCGCCACCGCACCCATTTACGCTGCCCGCGATGCAGGGATTGCTGTTCATGTCTGGGTAGATGAGACACGACCATGGAACCAGGGAGCAAAACTTACAGCCTGGGAACTGCAGCAGGAAAAAATAGACAACACCCTGATAGTCGACAATGCGGGGGGACACCTCATGCAGCACGGCATGGTGGATATGGTCATCGTCGGCACAGACCGCACAACCCACACTGGCGATGTTGCCAACAAAATCGGCACTTATCTGAAGGCCCTCGCCGCTCGTGACAATGGCATACCATTTTATGTAGCTCTTCCATCAACAACTTTTGACTGGAACCTTGACAATGGTATGGAAATTCCGATAGAACAAAGAGAGGGTGAAGAAATTACCACCATTACCGGCAAAGACAGTGATAACGAAATCCGCACTGTCCAATTGACGGCAAAAGACACCAAGGCAGCAAACTACAGTTTTGACATCACACCAGCGAGACTGATATCCGGTCTCATAACCGAAAGAGGGATCACAGAAGCAGACGAAAAGGCGATCCACCGGCTCTTTCCTGAAGGAGGCCACTGAGTTCTGCGTAAGCTCCCTCTGATCACATTTTTTTAATAACGCCGTTCAAGGTGATATATGGCACGTCGAGAACAGAGAAAATTTATTCGTTATGATTCACTACACCTTCTGGATTACATCATCCTTGATGATCAGGACAGGACAACGACCTACTCCATGGGCAGAACCCTCGATGTAAGCATTGACGGGATAAAACTGGAAACACACATCCCCATCACAACCAACAGCAAGTTACTCATCACGGTTGGTCTCGAGGATGATCTTATTGAACTTGAAGGCAGAGCAACCCACGAAGCCGAAGGCAACGGAAGGTACACATCAGGTGTCACCTTTCTAAAGATCACCAAAAACGGCAGGAGAGTTCTTACAAAATACGTAAAAGCCTTCCACCAACGCAAGCAGGAACTGGAACTGCCCCAAGACTAACGACGCATTATTTACGCGACGCCATATTTAGTCCTGATCATTTCTGCCGTAAACATCTTCCAGACGAACAATATCATCTTCGCCAAGGTAGCTGCCTATCTGCACCTCAATCAGTTCCAGTGCGATAACCCCAGGATTTTCGAGCCTGTGCCGGGTACCTGCCGGTATATAAGTAGATTGATTTTCATAGAGTAAAATCTCCTCATCGCCATTTACAACCTTTGCAGTACCGGTAACAACCACCCAATGTTCGTAGCGATGATGATGCAACTGCAGAGAAAGTTTGGCACCGGGGGTCACGACAATACGCTTTATTTGAAACCTGGGCAATTCCTCCAGCACAGTATAACTCCCCCATGGACGATAAACTGTCCTGTGCAGGCTGAATTCTTTGCGGCCATCTTTTTTCAGGCGGGTAACCACTTTTTTCACATCCTGCGATCGCGACAACGGCGCAACAAGGACGGCGTCTGCGGTTTCAACCACAAGAGTATCCTCCATCCCCACTGTGGCCACGAGCATATTCTCAGATTTAATGAGACAATTTCTGGTATCTTCAAGTAACACATCACCCTGGGTCACATTCCCCGAATCATCTTTTTCCAGCACATCCCACAGCGCCTGCCACGAACCAATATCGGACCAGCCAATGTCGGCAGCAACAACAGCCGCAGCCGATGTTTTTTCCATCAGAGCATAATCGAGAGAATCGGCTGGGCATTTTTCCATGGCCGCTTTTTCAAGCCGAAAAAATTTACCATCGGCCCCCCCATTCTCAACAGCATCCTTCATGCAGGCAACCATTTCCGGCGCAAACGATTCCATCTCTTTTTTAAATGTCTGGGCGGAAAATGCAAACATACCACTATTCCAAAGATAGTTCCCCTGGGCCAGATACTCTTTGGCAACAGCCAGCGGCGGCTTTTCTTTAAAAGAGACCACACGATCTCCAGAACCGGTCTCGATGTAGCCGTAACCTGTTTCCGGGCTCTTGGGTCGTATACCAAAAGTCACCACAGCCCCTTCTTCGGCGAGTTGCGCTGCCCTGGCAACCGCATCCACAAACTTATCTGTATGCATCACCACATGATCCGCCGGTAGCACCAGCAGAATTACGTCTTCACCTGCAGAGCAATATTCTGCGGCTGCGCAGATCGCCGGAGCCGTATTTCTGCCAATGGGCTCAAGCAAGATAGAGGCTTCACCAAAGCCGCCAAGCTCTTCCATCTGCGACAACGTGATAAATCTGTGTTTATCACCCACAACAACAATGGGCGGCAAGGCATCCACGAGCCGATCAACCCTTACGAGAGTTGTCTGCAATAATGATAAGTCATCGGTCAACTGCAACAATTGCTTTGGATAGAGCTCCCTTGACAACGGCCACAGTCTTGAACCTGTTCCACCTGCAAGAATAATAGGTTGTATATTTGCCATGTATTTCCCCTTCTTTATTTTATAAAACTAAGCAGCTCTACTGTTTTGCGCTTCAGGAGTTCCACATCCCCACGACTCTCAACATTGAGCCGCAGAAGTGGCTCGGTATTTGATTTTCGAATATTAAAACGAAATTCGGGATAACTGACACTCAATCCGTCTGTATACTCTTTTTCCCCATCGCTATAATGCTCTTCTATTCGGGCAATAATTGCATCAGGATCTTTAACCGTATTATTGATTTCGCCAGAGACAGGAAAAGCCGCCTGCCGATCCTGAACCAGCTGAGATAATTTCATTCCACCACGGCTGAGCATTGCACTGACAAGAAGCCAGGGTATCATACCCGAATCACAGTAACCAAAATCCCTGAAATAATGATGTGCCGACATTTCACCACCATATACAGCATCCTCCAGACGCATACGCTCTTTAATAAAAGCATGCCCTGTCCGGGTCACCAGTGGCACGCCACCTGCGGCTTTAACCTGCGCCTGTGTGTTCCATATCAGCCGGGGATCATAGAGAATTGTCCCGCCCGCTTCTTTTTTCAATATCTCCTCTGCAAGCAGACCAACGACATAATACCCCTCAATAAAATCCCCATTTTCATCCCAGAAAAAACAGCGATCAAAATCTCCATCCCAGGCAATACCCAAGTCGGCCCCGGACTCACGAACAATACGTGATGTTTCATCTCTTTTTTCGGGAAGCAGCGGGTTTGGTACGCCATGGGGAAAAGTGCCATCCGGCTCGTGATACACTTTTATAAATTGAAAGGGCAGATGTTTTTCAAGCAGGTCGACAATTGCCCCGGCACAACCATTCCCACTGTTAACAACAATTTTTAACGGCTTAAGCTTTGCGGTATCAATATAACCGAGCAGATGCTGCACATAATTTTCTTTATTATCAAAACGCTCTACCTTACCACGGTTTTTCTCTGCCTCTGGTAAATCACCCGCAACAACGAGACGAGCCATTTTTGCAAGCCCTGACTCTCCGGTTACCGGGCGCGCACCTTTTACTACAAATTTCATGCCATTATAATCTGCAGGATTATGACTTGCAGTGACAATAACACCGCCATCGACCCCATCTTTTTCAAGACTGAACGTGGCATGGTACATCTCTTCTGTGCCACAGATCCCGAGATCAAGCACATCTGTACCCATCTGTCGCAATCCATCGACAAGACTATCAAGCAGATCGGGCCCTGAAAGCCTGATATCCCGGCCAACCACAACTTTTTTCAGACCATAAACGGCAGCAAAAGCACGACCAATATCCCGGGCCAGGGCCGGATTTAATTCATCAGGTACTTTTCCCCGAATATCATAGGCTTTAAAACAGGGCGGAAGAGGTAAATCCATTTTTCAATTTCCTTTTGGCTAAAGCTTCGTTATACTCCGTTGTTTTCGCACTCCTGATTGTAAAAGAAATAGAACGTAACATCAATAATCAATCTGATAAATCAGGTTTTTACAAAGATCAGCCCCCCATATCCATGAAAGGTATAATTCTCGCCGGAGGTTCCGGCACACGACTCTATCCGTTGACCAAAGTCATCAGTAAGCAGATGCTACCGGTATACGATAAACCGATGATCTATTACCCGCTCTCTGTCCTTATGCTGGCGGGCATCAGGGAAATACTCATCATCTCCACCCCCCATGATCTTCCCGGATTTCGAGAACTTTTTGGGGATGGCGCACACCTCGGGCTTGCCATCGAATATGCCGTACAACCCCGACCCGAGGGACTTGCCCAGGCCTTTCTTATCGGTAAGTCGTTTATCGGCAACGATTCAGTGGCGCTTATTCTTGGCGATAATATCTTCTTTGGCCCCGGTTTCTCAAACATCCTCTGCAAAAGTGCGCAACTGACCAGAGGCGGCCTTATTTTCGGCTACCTGGTAAGAGACCCGGAACGATACGGTGTTGTTGAGTTTGACGAGAACAGACAGGTTATCGGTATCGAGGAAAAACCAGACATTCCAAAGTCAAAATTTGCAGTTCCAGGCCTCTATTTTTATGATAATGATGTAGTTTCCATTGCAGAAGCGGTACAACCATCCGCGAGAGGCGAACTGGAAATCACAGATATCAATAACGAATATCTTCGACGTGGCACATTAAAAGTTGAACCCCTTGGCCGTGGATTCTGCTGGCTCGACACCGGCACCCACGAATCCCTGCAACAGGCGGCAAGTTACGTCCAGGCCGTGCAGGACAGGCAGGGCCTGAAAGTTGCCTGTATAGAAGAAATCGCATATCAGCTGGGCTATATCGACCTGAATCAACTGACAGCACTGGCAAAAGATATGCTTAAAAACCAATATGGCCAATATATTGTCGAATATGTTGCCGAAGAAAAACAGAATATCTTATGAAAATTGTAATTATCGGCTCAAAAGGCCAACTCGGCTCCGACTGCTGTAAAATCCTGGCAAAAGATAACGATATAACCGCCTGTGATATACCCCGGATAGATATCTGCAGCCAGGAAAGCGTTGACACATTTCTAAATGCAATATCGCCCGATTGTATTATTAACTGTGCGGCGTACACTGCGGTAGATGGTTGCGAAGAAGAGTTGGATCTCAGCTGGAAGGTCAATGCAGAAGGCCCGAAGCATCTGGCAAAAGCTGCAGACCGTCTGGGCAGCAGACTCATCCATGTCTCCACCGATTACGTCTTCGATGGTCACAAAAAACCACCCGAAGCCTATTTTGAAACCGACCAGACCAACCCGCTTTCCCAATACGGTAAGAGTAAACTGGCAGGCGAAGAGGCTGTTGCTCAATATGCCGACCGATACGTTACTCTGCGTACCGCCTGGCTCTACTCGGCGTCCGGGCCAAATTTTCTTAAAACCATGTTGAGACTCGCCGTTGCTGATCCAAAACGGGAATTTAAAGTCGTCAACGATCAGTACGGATCTTTGACCTGGTCCTACTCTCTGGCCGAACAGATTAAAAACATTTTACACTCTGATATCAGTGGAATAGTGCACACCACAGCGGAAGGATATTCGACATGGTACGAGGGCGCCAAATATTTCCTTGATACCATTGGGGTTCCATATACAATGAAACCGTGCACCACTGAGGAATACCCGACACTCGCACACAGACCTGCTAATTCTATTCTGGAAAATAAAGTTCTAAAGGACGCCAAGCTCTCAACGTTTAGAACCTGGCAGGAAGATATCGACAAATATATCGCCGAAAACTGGGAACAGCTACTTGCTGAGGCTGGATAGATTCCAGAATTTACTCTGTCCGTTTCCCCGCTATAGTATAAATCTCTTTATCTCTGCGGGGGCCCACAGCTAAGACATAGACAATCACTTTGGCATCAACAACCTGATACACTATACGATAGTCACCCACGCGAAGTTTACGAAAAAAAGACAGAGAGCCTGATAACGGAGCGCCAAACTTAAGGGGCTCCCGGGTCAGTTTCCTGTCAATGGCCCGCAATATACGTTTTGCGGCGAGCGGGCCAACACTTTTCAGATCACCCTCAACATTTTTATGATAAACGACATTCCAACTCATGCCCCAAATCTCTTCAACATCTCTTCGTGCGTAACCGCCTCCTCATCCCGAAAAGTCTTCAGGCGGGCAAAAGCAAGAGAAGCAAGTCGCAGGTCTTCAATTTCTTCCTGCATAGCATTATAGGCATCCATTGAGAGCAGAATTGCCTTAGGGGAATTGTTTTTAAGTATAATTAGTTTTTCTGTGCTGCCATTTTCAAGACGATCCAATGTGGCGGCTGTTTTTTTTGAGAGTGTCGTCGCCGACAGGAATTCCTCTGCTCGCATTATTGTCTCCTTTTTGCATGGATAATAATACGTATTATAGTCAGATTTTGTATCCTGTCAATTTATAATGAATTCGAAAAAAATTCCTCCAACCTTTCAGATGGCTAAGTCAAAAAGCTCGATATACGAGGCGCAGTGTTTTTGTCAGATCATCAACTATACACGAGGTATGTTGATGTTCTGACAAAAACCTGCAACGAAGGAGATCGAGCTTTTTACGACGCCATCAGCAGCTGAAATCTTTGATAAGCCGCAGTATCGGTTTTTCTGTTTCTTCGTCAAGTTTATGCATTTGAAAACCTGAAAGATAAAAATCGGGATTGCTGTCTTGCTTGCACCAGCGGCTCGTTGCCGTAAAAACAATCTCAGTTTTATCTTTAAACTGAGAGGGCAGACACATCCTTAAACGATACTCTTCATTGATTTCTATCGGATCATCACTGACCATCATCAGCCCTTTCTCCGAAAAATCAATCAGGTGCCCAAGAACCCTGCTGCTCAAACCATCGAATACCCGCAGATAAAAAACAAGATATTTACGCTCAACTGCTCGTTTTTCTCTGTGTTCCTCCGGTGTTACCATTGTCTACACCTCCAGGTACAAATCCCAATCACCCCGTTTTGTAATTCTTCAGCATACAGCAAAAAATGTGTTATCCCGTTTTTACCAATTCCACATCTCCCACAGCACCGATTTTATCACCGCAAATCACCACAATTCCAAGAACACCATCAATTTCACGACCTATCTTCAATGCCGCCTCAAGCCCTGCACCATACCCGGTCTTCGTACCCACCTCGTTGCCAAGCCTGGTAGCCACGGCGTCTGCAAGAGCTGTGGACTTTGAGAGTACGGTTACTGAATCTGCGCTGCCAAAACTTAAGGAATGGCCAACCGTTCCCGATGAA
Organism: uncultured Desulfobulbaceae bacterium; assembly: GCA_947311315.1. GTDB lineage: Bacteria > Desulfobacterota > Desulfobulbia > Desulfobulbales > Desulfocapsaceae > Desulforhopalus_A. The sequence goes on from CAMZKN010000067.1 coordinate 12,384, forward strand.
GTGCATACACCTACAGGCATCATCTGCCTACCGATTTTTACACCAACCTGCAAACTGAGAGGAGATTCCCCCGCAAAAATTGCCACAGTACAATCCTGATTGCGATGAAGAAAAATATCGCCTCCATTTTCCACCATCACCTCACCTGCCCCCCTAACCAGCAGGTCTTTGCCAACATATTCGGCAATTACACCGGCAACAGCCGCCATCGGCCCGACTCCGGCTTTGGAACCTGCTAAAAACATATCTCTCACAATGGCAGGAGCATACCTGTCACACGGCAAAGGTGAAAGGCTCTGCACAAACCCCGGATGACCCTGAATATAGGTTTCGACCTGCAATCGATACCGCACAGCACAATCCGAGGCCCACTCAGACACATCCAAATCAGCCAGTATATGTAAATCCGTATCCTTGACCTGCACAAAAGATGAGATCAGGGTTCCAGTTTCCAGAACGGATCTGTACTCCCGCTGCGTATAAGAATGCGGACTTTTCTTCTTTGTGCGTTTCACGGCTGGACACTATTTATTATAAGACAAAAGAGCCTTCACATTCAAGAGAGGTATGGAAAAGAAATATGCCATCTATTCTGTCTTTGGCATAGATTCTTTTTCTGCTGGCGCTGGAGCCAGATATTCTTTCACCGCATCAAGAGCAATCGCAGGCTCTTGCTGCATAAGCGAATTTCTGACATCCTCATTTCGAATAAAGTTCCTGGTGAAATCGGCTGCCTGGTTCAGTGGTCCGCAGCTACCACAAGTTCGCAGCATCTGGTTTTCAGGAGCCAGAACCGTACCCAGAACCATATGCAACAAAACAACCAGGATGACACCCTTGGCAAAGCCCACTATTCCACCAAGCAGACGGTCAAACCAACCAGTAATCGTCATCTGAATAACATAACCCAGCCCCTTACCAATAAGCATAATAACAACGTAGGTAACAACAAAAATAATGACGTAGCTTGTAAGAAATATCACTTTGGGATTGTCTGATATATCTCGCAAAACGTGAAATATTCTGTCATTATACTGACTGGCTGCAAAATAACCGAGATAGAGCGCAAGAAGCCCGGTAACCTGCTTGAGCAGTCCAAGCCACAGACCACGCCCTATAAAGAGGACAAAAAGACCTATGACCACCAGATCATAGGCTGTTAAACCGGGAAATCGTTCCATAATACCCTCTGATTAATTTGAATTTCAAACAGTTACTCATCATAATTCTTCTACAAAACTAGCAAAAACTGTTGAATCTGCAAGCTTTTAATTATAACACCACAGGCAGGCCACAACCGATGCTGACCCAGCTCTTTCCCTTAAGACTCAACGACACTGTAAAGAACGTTTTCAGCACAATACCGACTTCGCCGATATTACTTAAACTTATCCCGGAGCCACCATCTTCATTTCTTTGTAGAAACGAGTACAAACAGCTACAAAAATACACACTGCCCAAGCGCCAATCCGAGTACCTGACCAGTAGAATCTGTGTGAAAATGTGCGTGATAAACTATTGGCAATCCCTTAGCAGAGACCCTCTCACCATGGAGCAGATTGAGATACTGAATTCCGGGCCGGGGGATCCTTTTATCAGGATCCACCCCGCCCCATCCTTCGCCCTACCCAGTATATCTCTTTCACACAGCAAAGAATTTGGTCTGGCGGTTGCTGCACAATACCGCTGCGGCGTCGATATTCAAAAACAGATACCAACCTTAAAAAAGGTACAAAAAAGATACTGCACAGCGCAGGAATTTTCCATTCTCACACACACTTTAAATAATGAAAGTGACCTTGCAGGACTTGCCCTTATCTGGTCAGCAAAAGAAGCTGTCCAGAAATGTCTTGGTGCTGATACCATGCCATTTTTCACAGAGATCTGTTTGGAAAAATGCGAAAATGCAGCGACAGAAAGCAAAGTATTAACATTTTCTCTTTTGACCGAGCGCAGCCGAAAATGGCCGAAATTTTTGACGGTAGTTGTCGGAACATACCGGGATTATGCGATAGCAATCACAACGAATGAAGGGACTCACTGATATGCCGGAACTACCGGAAGTAGAAGTAATACGCCGTGGTATCCGGCCATTTTTAACAGGTAAATCAATCAAAAAAATTATTCTCAGCGACAAGAAATTACGCCATAGTGTTTCGCTTTGGGACATGAACCGGGAGCTTCTCGGCAACACGATTGTAACGGTCAAAAGAAGAGCAAAGTACCTGCTCTGTCATCTCGACTCATCCGCTCTGCTTATTTTTCATTTTGGTATGACCGGCAATCTTGGCATTTTTCCTTTGGACGCTCCAATTGCAAAGCATGACCATCTGCGTATCGAACTGCACAACGACACAGAATTACGCTTCAACGATACCCGTAGATTTGGCTCAATACATCTTTTGAGGCCTGAAGAAACCGTTGATCTTGAAAACACATTTTTTAAAACCACCGGCCCGGAGCCGTTTGATGCAGCCTTCAACGGAGAGTATCTGTTCAATCGCGCTAAAAAGAAAACGCAGCCACTTAAAACCTTTATCATGACCAATGCAACGGTAGCGGGCATCGGTAATATCTATGCCAATGAAAGTCTTTTTGCGGCAAGATTGAGTCCTGTGCGAAAAGTAAACAAAATCTCGCTTGAGGAGTGGAATACACTCGTAAAAGAAATTCGACGAGTCTTACAGCATGCCATCGCCTGTGGTGGCTCAACCATCAGTGATTTTGTCAACGCCAGCCAGGAAAGCGGCTACTTCCAGATGAATTTTAAAATCTACGGCAAAGATGGTGATAAATGTAGCATTTGCTCCTCCATCATACAGAAACAGGTAGTTGGAGGACGGGCCAGTTTTTATTGTTCGGTATGCCAGGGATGAACCTCCACCAAGTCGCCTTTTTTATAATCTTCTCTGCCAGCTGCAAAGAAAATATTGCATGAAGCAACTTCCAGTCTTTTGGCAAGCCTCACCAAACAGCGCCCGTCCACAACCGATAAAAGACCACTTTTTACCTGAACACCCTTTTGCAGCCTGACGCGACAGCTCTTCTCAAGGCTTGCCCGAAAACTTTCAGGCCAACAGACAGAAGCTCCCTGCAACATCAACACAATCGGCCCGACAAACTCAGTAAGCAAGGTGCGAACGGCATGTGGCGGACCAGGCAAAGCAATAAAATACATACCCTTTAGTTTACCCAATAAAATCGACTTTCCCGGTCGCATGGGAAGAGAATTAAGAATAATTTCCCCGCCCGCCGCACAAAACGCATCTTGAACAAGATCATATTTACCTGGGCCCATACCACCAGTACTTATCACCACATCAACCTGTTTTTCGTGCAGACCATCAAACATGCTTTTCAAAAGAACCTTATCATCCGGCAGAATAGTGCATTTATCAACCACCCCGCCATATAAGGGCATCATGCTCTCCAACAAAAAACTATTGGTTGAGATCTTTTTACCCTTCACAGGTTGATTACCAGCTCGCAGCAATTCACTTCCCGTACAAAAACAGACAACACGCGGCTGCGAGTAGACTGGTATTTCTTTTATCCCAACTGAAACCAATAAAACCAGATGATCCACACACAGCCGAGTCCCCTTGCATACCAGGACATCACCCTGGTGAATTTCACTCCCCTTTCTCCGGATAAACAATCGATCAAATTGCAACACCTCCTTTGCTATCCTCACAATTCCATCACTCTCGTCGCATTTTTCATAGGGAACTACACGCCCCCCACCCTCAGGAATTACCCCGCCCGTATAGATTCTACAGGAAGAGCCGGGAAGAAGCCGATCAACCTCCTCTGTTCCCGCTGCAATTTCGCCAACAATAGGAAAAGATGAATCACTCTCCATATTTTCAGCAGTAAAAGGTACAACATACCCATCACGCAGAGATTCATCACAAAATGGTATATCGTGTTTTGCACATATATCTTCCGCTGTTATCCGTCCTGATGCGTCATGGATGGAAATGTTTTCTAGCGGCAAGGTGATAATACTTTTTGTTATGATTTTTCTTGTTTTTTCCATATTAACCACCACCTTACCTACATATTTTAATAATCATTTTATTACACACCTTCTCGCAGTCAAAAAAATAGCCTGCAGAATACTTGTTTTTGTAGCATTATTGTACCTGACAATATTCTCAAGCCAAACTTTGAAAAAGAAAAATACGAAAAAATATGACAGAAAAACAACACATAATACGACACAGAGCAGCAGTTACCAAGCCAAGACGAGAAACCCTTAATGGCCACATGAGTGCAAACCTCTGGTTTACCGGTCTTTCCGGATCGGGAAAATCAACTCTTGCCCATGCAGTGGAAGAACGCCTGCACCTCATGGGCTGCAGAACATATGTTTTCGATGGAGACAATGTCAGACATGGCCTGTGCCGTGATCTTTCTTTCAGTCTCGACGACAGACGTGAAAACTTGAGAAGAATTTCGGAAATGGTAAACCTGTTCCTGGATGCCGGTGTTCTTTCCCTTACCGCGTTTATCTCACCTTTAGAATCTGATCGACTCATTGCCAAAGAAATTATCGGTCATGAAAATATCATCGAAATATTCTGCAACTGTCCCCTGGAAATATGCGAACAACGTGACGTAAAGGGATTGTACAAAAAAGCACGAGCGGGCGAAATAAAAAACTACACAGGCATCTCCTCTCCGTATGAAGAACCAACAAACCCCGATCTTGTCATTGACACCGGCACTAAACCCCTACGGGAATGTGTCGCTATCATTCTCGATGACCTTAGGGAAAGAGGTATCATTTTGAAATAAGCCTGACTACGTGGACGTTTTATCGTTCCCACGCTCCAGTGTGGGAACGCAAACCTGGCGCTCCAGCGTCAACATCACAGATAATACACGAATAGATTTATCTACAACTCTATGTTATCCTGCCTTTTCAAGTGCTACCTATCCACTATTGATAGATGAAATCTGACAACCGCTACCTGAGCGTGTGAGATCGTGTGAGATTGTGAGAAGCGTGTGAGGAAGGAGATTTCTCTTGAATATATTGACTAAAATACAGCAACCTGAGAGCAGAAAATTTGAGATAAAAAAGTCACTACCAGCCTCTAGGAAAGTACTGCAAACAATGGTTGCTTTTGCCAATGGCGCCGGGGGAGAATTGCTGATTGGTGTCTCCGACAAACAACGTAAAATTGTAGGTGTTGACGATCCGTTTTCAATGGAAGAGCAGATTAGCAATATGATCCATGACGCAATCTCGCCACCTGTTTCACCATTTTTTTCGGTGGTTACGATTAATGGGAAAACTATACTTTCCGTAAAAGTATTATCCGGTAGTAATAAACCATATTATATCAGATCACTGGGCCCGGAAAAAGGTGTGTTTATCAGGATAGGGTCTTCCACCAGACTGGCAAGTAAAGACATCGTCGTTGATTTGCAGAGGCAAAAACGTGGAATTCCCTATACTCTCGAACTTGATTTTCAGCATGATGTCAAAGATATAGAAAATGAAGCGACAAACTACTTCTTTGATAGTATCGGGCAGAAATACGTTGGTACAGAATCACTTCTCCACTGGAACATTGCAGGCCTGAATAATGGTGATATCCTGCCAACAGTCACAGGTCTCATCCTGTTTGGCAAAAAAAGCCTGGTTCACTACGATTATGCGCATCTCAGGCTCACTCGCTTCCAAGGTATCACGACGACAAATATCATGGAAAGTCGTGAATACTCCCTGCCAATATCAAATAAAATTGATGGGCTGTGCAATGACATCACAACTTTTCTTGGGAAAGAATCCTATTTCGATGGCCCGAGACGAATCGAGAGGACTATTATACCATTTTTTGCCATTCGGGAAGCAGTGGTAAATGCAATTGTACATCGGGATTACAGCATTACCGGCTCATCCATTAAAATTAATGTTTTTGACAATCGTCTGGAGATAATTAGCCCAGGTACTCTCTTCGGCAATCTGGATATTGCAGATCTCGGAACTGGTCTTTCTGAGTGTCGAAATCGTAGCTTTGTACGAATTTTCAGACAGTTCGGGCTAATGGAAGAACTGGGTACAGGTATTGCCAGAATTAATGAGTTATATAAAGAACGAAATTTACAGGCACCTCTCTACCAGGAACAGGGGAATTTTTTCAAAACAACTTTATGGCAAAAGAAAATCCTGACAGACGTAAAAGAAGAGATAGAGGATATATTGAAATTATGGGGGCCGATGACAGCAAAGGATTTGGCTAACAGGGTAAATATACACCATAATACAGCACTCAAATATCTAAATAAATTAATTACCGAAACTAAAGTAAAGAGAAAAGGATCAGGAAGAAAAACAGTGTATATTTCATTAGGCGGGTAAAAAGCCGCTTACGGTAACTCAAAAATTGACATATCTCGATCAATTACTGCATCGCACAGAGACAGTAATTGATCTGGTTGATCTGCTTACGGTTGGCCAACCATTGTTATCACAAATTTTGAAGTACGGAAAACGCCTTAAAGGCAATTCCACACAATACGCTGAACTTGCCATCAAGAATGTGAATACAACACAGGATTTTATGCCAGCAGTCAGGTATATCATAAAAGCACGTAGAGAGAGGCTACTTAATGGACAAGCTCGTCCTTGAAGAAAAATCTCTTCAAACCGAACACTTGAGACAGCCTGCCCTCAGCGCAGCTCACAAAGTAATAGTATTAACACATAGGGATAATCAATGACCAAAAACGTCTCCCAAGGTTTGTGCTGATAGAATATTTTCAGACCATAGCAGGACTTGTTCTTCGTTGGCTTGTTGCAACTGTAATATGAACTTGTTTGGAATAGTGCCGAACTTTTTTTCAAGTTGACGCAGTAA
>CAMZKN010000068.1 GCA_947311315.1 uncultured Desulfobulbaceae bacterium
CAGGTACTATGGCATGGTTACCATGAGTTTCAATATATGTGTCTGGGTTTTGCGTTGCTGGACGAAGAGAACTGACATGTCCAGCTCCTTTTTATGGGTAATAGGCAGAGCTAGATAGGTCAAGCTCCTGGTTGGATTTCAAGTGGAGGAAAGATGGTTGTCTCACAGCAAAATATGGTATGTCCGCCTCTTGCCAGTGATCGGACATGTGTCTCGTATCTGTTTAGAAAGAGGTGGCCTCGTGGATTTAAATGCTCGTTTTGCGGTGCACTTCAAAAGGAGATGCCTCCTGCCTATGCGGTGGTTTGCAGGTATTGTCGCAAGCAAAATTCCATAACAGCCCATACATTGATGCATGGCAGTAAAAAAAGCCTTGTTGCCTGGATGCTTGTCACCTGGCAGTTCTGTCTGAGAGAGCAGGGGATCAGCGCAAGGGAGCTGCAAAGATTGATGGAGCTCTCCTGTTACCAGACGGCCTGGAGCTGGTTGCAGAAGATACGACAGGCTGCGGCTCTGGCCGAATCGGCCAAATGTAAGGGGACAGTTCTTCTCTGTTACTATCCGTTATCAATAGCTACTGCACAACAAACGGCTGTTCCCAGGATTGCACTTGCCCTCGAACTTGAGCCGTCTGGAAAATCTGATCAGTCCGGGCGGGTTCGATTTGTTGTTTTGAAAGCAACAGAACGTGATGCTGGTATGACGCCATTTGCCAGCATGATCGAGCGCGGATCTCTTGTTATTGCTCGGCAGTTGAATGAATTGCCACTTACCATACTCCAATCGTATTCCTGCGCACAGGTGTCTGAAAAACAGAAAGAAAAAGGCAGGCAGCTGTTTGAAGAGATGGAAGTATGGTTGAACAGAATCTATAGGAAGGCAATTGATGTGGGCCATCTTCAGAGCTATCTCGATGAGTTTAGTTTTCGTTACAATACGTCTTCCTGGTCAGATCATTTTACGGTATTCGATCATCTGGTGACAGGCCTTGTCACCCGTGTTGCCATAAACAGAAAAAGTAGAGGAGCATCCCATGAAAAATAGAATACAGAATGGTTTACTTCTTCTTTTTCTGACATTTTTGTCTGTTCTTGGATACAACGTCTGGCTATGGGATTCAGCCCCCCCCCGAACGTACATATACTGAATTGCTCTCAGATCTGGAATCTGATCAGATCGTTTCGGTTCATTTGAAAGGCATGGAGTTGCGCGGAAAAGACAGGATTGGCCGAGATTTCATGGTTTATATTCCTGATGTTTCGGCTCTTATGCCATTGTTGCTTGCCGGTGATGTGGAGATTGTTGCTGAAGAACCTGCAACTTTGTTCGATAGGTTGATGCTCATGTTGTTTTTTGTCATGGTGCTGGCTGGTCTCTGGTTCGTGTTTTCTCAAGGGTCATTTAAGGGAAGTAATGTCTGGAAGGATAAACGTTTTCTGGTCAGCGCAGGACTTGAAGATGTCAAGACCTTTGCCGATGTGGCCGGAGTTGATGAAGTGCGCGAAGAACTCCGTGAGATTGTAGATTTTTTAAAAAACCACGAAAAATATAATGTTCTGGGCGGTCGTATTCCTAAAGGAGTGTTATTGCAGGGGCCACCGGGAACCGGAAAAACTTTGTTGGCGCGTGCCATAGCTGAAGAGGCCTGCGTACCGTTTTACCTGATAGGTGGTTCAGATTTTGTCGAGGTTTTTGCCGGAGTTGGAGCATCCAGGGTCAGAGAGTTATTTAAACTCGCCAAACGAACTGCACCCTGCATTGTTTTTATAGATGAAATTGATGCGATAGGTTCGAAGAGAAGTGGGGGCAACAATGGTTCCCATGAGGAACGTGAGCAGACGCTTAACGCATTACTGGTGGAGATGGATGGTTTTTCCAGCAATGAGACGGTCATTGTCATTGCCGCAACCAATCGACCTGATATCCTCGATCCCGCCCTTTTACGTCCTGGCAGGTTTGATAGGCAACTCACCATTTCTCTGCCAAGTCTTCAGGGCAGGGTAAAAATTCTCGAGGTGCATACCCGTGATGTCACCATTTCTCCATCTCTAAATTTTACTGTGATTGCTCAAGGTATTCCGGGGTTCAGTGGGGCCGATATTGCCAATCTGGTTAATGAGGCGGCACTTATTGCAGCACGGCAGAAAAAGACATGGGTGGAGATGAGTGATTTTGAGGAGGCCAAGGATAAAATAACCATGGGCCTTGAACGAAAAAACGCTGCCATTAACGAAAAGGAAAGAAGGGTTATTGCCTATCATGAAGCCGGGCATGCCATTGTCGCAAGTTTACTGCCGGAAACGGATGAGTTACGTAAAATCACCATTATACCCCGTGGAATTGCCCTTGGTCTGACACAGCAGGTGGCCTACGAAGAGCGGTACACCTATTCTCTTGTTTATCTTCTTAATCGTATCAAAGTTCTTCTTGGAGGAAGAATTGCTGAGAAAATTGTTTTTAATCACCTGTCCACCGGTGCGGCAAATGATATTGGAGCGGCAACGGATATTGCCAATCGCCTGGTCTGCGAATGGGGCATGAGTGGTGCCATTGGTTCGACCGTATATCGTCGAAAACAACAACGCTTTCTCGGTGATGTTGATGCCATGGGAGATTTCAGTGAGGCAACTGCCCGGGAGATAGATCTTGAGGTGCGTAGAATAATTAATGATTGCTATGACGAAACGGAGAAACTGCTTCGGAGCCATAATAGACTTATCCATGAGCTGGCTGAAGTTCTTCTTATAAATGAAACGTCTACTCAGGCAGGATAGTGTTTATCTCTGACAAAATATTTGAAGAAAAGGGAGAAGAAATCATGAAGGCATTGTGGAAAATAGTAAAAGTATTTTTCCCTGTAATAATGATCTGTTATTGCGTTTTTCCTGTTAAGGGAATGTGTGGACAGGAGCCACCGGAGAGTGTTGTTCTCAGTTATCTTCACAAACTGTATAAGCCGGTACATTTTGATCATCAGGTACATACGGAGATGTACGATTGTTGTTCCTGCCATCATCATACAACCGGTGATGGAACTGCAAAAGCTGGTTGCAAAAAGTGTCACAGTGATTCTGCTGCACTTGAAAATGTGTCATGTTCCAGTTGCCATCAGTTTAAAAAAACTGTCGAAATCACACAAAGTGTTCCTGTCGCAGATCCTTTATATCATATAGATAAACCCGATTTAAAAGGTGCTCTACATTTGCAGTGCCTCGGTTGTCATCAAACCGAAGACGGCCCGACAGGGTGTCAGGAGTGTCATGAATTTACCCCGGCAGGACGAACTCGTTTTGCGCTGAAGAACGAAGAATTGCAGAGGAGAGACTGATGTTTACAAAAACGAGTCGGAGAACAGTTTTAAAAAGTGGATTAACTGGGGCGCTCGCAACGTTGTTTATGCGCGCAAAATCCGCTGAGAGCCATAGCATTAAAAAATATCCTGATTCGTCAGGAGTGCTGGTTGATTTGACCCGTTGTGTTGGTTGTAGAAGTTGTGAGGCCGCCTGTAATGCGGAACAGAATCTGCCTGAACCGGAGCTGCCTTTTACCGATAAAAGTGTGTTTGATGAAGGAGAGCACGGCCAGAAAAGGCGTACGGATGAGACCAGGTATACAGTAGTTAACCGGTATGAGCCGGAGGGCCTTGACCACCCCCTTTTTCGCAAAGTACAGTGCAATCACTGCCAGGAACCAGCCTGTCTCTCATCCTGTTTTGTAAATGCCTACACCAAGACACCGGAAGGTGCGGTAATATATGATCCCGATATCTGTGTTGGCTGCCGAACCTGCATGATTGCCTGTCCTTTTTATATCCCCACCTTTAAATATTCCAGCGCGTTTCATCCTCGCATACTCAAATGCATTTTCTGCTATGACACAAGATTGAAATATGGTCGAGAACCCGCATGCGTGGAAGCCTGTCCTCAGGATGCCCTCCTTTTTGGCAGTCGTGATACTCTTATTAAAATCGGGCGTCGCAGGATTGAAGAAAAGGGAGACAGGTATGTGGATCATATCTATGGTGAATATGAGGCAGGAGGTACCTCCTGGCTCTATCTCTCCAGTGTGCCTTTTGAAGAGGTAGGTTTTAATACAGATATTTCAGACGAGCCTATACTTGATTCGGTTAAAAATTTCCTCGGTATTGTACCGATGGTTCTCACCATCTGGCCAGCATTATTTACAGGTTTTCACCTCCTTGCAACCCGCAAGGAGAAGGGTGTGGAAGACCAGAATATTCATGTTCCGGAGGACAAGTGATGAGAACATTGACAAGTGATATTGTATCATTGCCGGTTGCCGGTTCCCAAAAAAAGGATGGTACCCTATGGACCTTGAAACAGAGGCTGTTTCTCGGGCTTACGACCAGGCAGTACGGGCAGCAGCTCTGCCGTAATCCTGTGAACTGGGTGCTGGCACTATTATTTGCGGTGGGTTTTCCACTGCTTTTTCAGCGTTACATGTATGGCCTTGGGGCAGTAACCCATGGTTCAAATGATTACCCCTGGGGGCTTTTTCTTGGCTTTGGTTTGTTTGGCATGGTGCCTTTGTCTGCTTCCGGCTGTCTTCTTGGTACCACTGTTTCTCTTTTTGGCCGGGAAGATTTTCATCCCATTGAGCGACTTGCGCTGCTGAATGGCTTACTCGGATACTTTTTTGCTGTAATTTACCTGGAAGTGGATCTTGGTATGCCGTGGCGACTCGCCTATCCGATGTTTGTTTCTTTTGGCCCGGCTGCTGTACTTTTCCTGGTGGCATGGCATGTGGCCACCTACCTTTCCGTACAGTTGGCAGAAGTGTTGCCTGCGGTTTTTGAATGGATTGATCGGCCTGGATGGAAGATGTATATAAAACGTATAACGCTGGGGCTTACTATTGCCGGAATCATTCTTTCCACCCTGCATCAGGGAGCTTTGGGGGCCTTGTTCTGCTATGCTCCTTCGAAAATTCATCCTCTCTGGATATCTACGGAATTTCAATGGATTCATTTTCTCGTCTCGGCCATATTTGGTGGACTTGCCATGGTGATTGTCAGCTCGACTTTAATCAATCGTTATATGTACTGGCGCTGTGGTGAAGCATTTAGAAAGAGCCTCGACAACCTGACACTTGGGCTTGCAAAAGGGGCTTCCTACTCAATGATTACCTATCTCGCAATAAAACTGGTTGCCGTTGCCCATGATAATGAGTGGGAATATCTTCTCACGGGCTGGGGGTTTTATTATTGTCTGGAGATTGGTCTGGGTGTGGTTCTGCCCATGTTTCTTTTTGCAAAAGGTGTTCGAGATGGCAAAACCGGGCCGGTTCGAATTGCGGCATTTATTACAGTTGTTGGAATAATCTGGAATCGACTCAATACCTCACTTGTCTGTTTCAATTACCAGTTGTATCAGGATATACCTCACTGGAAAGAAATATGGCTCACCGTTGCTCTTTACGGGCTTTATTTTTCGGTGTATCGGTTTGTCGTCTACAGACTGCCCATTGTCTTTGACTGGGATGAATCTCCCTCTGTAGCAAAATGACTTTTTCGCACCTGTCTACCCTATCCTGCACGCTATGCAACAGAAATGTAGCTCTGTTGCATAGCGAGTGAAAATGGCACAACAACTCTGTTTAATCAGTGTTTTCTTTAATTATTACGTATTTTTCTTAAATATAATATATGGCATAAAAACAATAAGATAGTAGCGGCAGATCTTGTTTTTGTCTGAAAATTTGTTTTCTTTTGCACCTAAGGAATTCTGGCACGGCGGATGCAATTCATAAGGAAAGCAACAAGGAGTTGCACTTAGATCAACAATAAGACGGAGGTCGCTATGAAAACCCCAATGATCACAAAAGAAAGAATTGATGTTGATATTTCTTCAGAACTTCTCGATTTTTCCCTGAAGTGTGGAACTGTCCTCAGTGCGTTAATTGGAATCTGGGCTGTATCCTGTCTGGTTGCCGGCATGAACAGCGTCGGTGGGCTCAATATGGTTAAAGGATATCTCACCGCAATAACTGGTGGTTGAGCACGGTAAAAGTGTAGCACCCCACAGGAGGACAAAATGGCATTTAACGAGAGAAAATCTCTTGGTATTTTGATGGCGGGTTTTAGCTGTCTTTTCGGTTTATGGGCGCTTGGCGCATTGCTTGGTGGTCTGCATCAGGTGAATTGGCAGGTGACGGAGTTGATGAGGCAGTGCCTGGTCGCAAGCGGTATGGTTCAACCTCTACATACCATGGTGGATTTTTATACCCATATTAAAGGCATAGAATATATTATTTGCGTTGCTTTTTTTGTCGCATTTCCGGTCTTTTTTCAATACGTCAATAAACAAAAAACTCACATCACAACATCAGCAAAGTAATACCTGGATATTGGGGTAGTAGCGTTGCGGGGAGATTCGGTCTGATCCGAGTCTCCCTTTTTTTTCGTGAAAATGTGTGTTATGCAGGGACAACAGTTTCGCTGCTTGAGTCGTCTGGAGAGGAGTTGGTAATTGTTTCAATTGCCTCAAGACTTCTCTTGCCGCCGGATGTATCCGGGGCCTCAGTGCCGAGGACGAGTTTGATTATTTCCCGGTTGTCAAACTGTTGAGCAGGTGAAGTGGGCAGGAGCCGTTTATCTGTCTGCGATGTGTGTATCAGTTTTGATTCCTTCAGTTTTGCAACTGTTTCATCAATGATCACTGGGGAATATTGGGGGATATGTTCGAAAAGTTGTTGAGCAGTTATCGATTTATTACGTTCGAAAAAAGAGTAGATAAGATCCATAATATCAAAGGCAGCACCAAGTCTTTGTGATGGTGCATACGTCGATTGCACGAGGCGGTGGCTTTTTACATGCTGACAGGCAAAGGCTACTTGAGCGCCGGTGAGGATAAATATCCAGCATAAAAATATCCAGACAAGAAAAAGTGGGAGTGTAGCAAAGGAACCATAAATGGCATTATAATTGGCTACTCCCACCTGAAGTGAAATATAGAGGTTCTGTATTCCGAACCAGAGAATTGCAGCAAGTGTGGAGCCGAAAATGGCGGGGAATGCCTTGACCTTGGTATTGGGGAAAAAAATGTATATCGCATAGAAGGTAAGAGTGATAAAAAAAACCGGTAATGCTTTAAACACCAGCGTCTGTAACCAGATAAAGGGTAGTATTTTGTCAATTTTTGTGGAAAATGAGGGGTTTGCCAGAAATGCACTGGCGGCAAAGGCAACATTAATAGATAGAGGCATCAAAATAAGGAGAGTAAGATAATCCGCAATTTTTCGCATCACGGATCTTCCCTCAACAACTTTCCATATTGCATTCATTGCTGATTCTATATGGCTGAAAACGAGGACAATACTCAGTAAAATACCGACAACGCCAACGGTTCCAAGGGTTGCAAAATTTGTTTTATCCACATAGTCAAACAGTTGATCCACAGCTGAGCGGAGGTGCCCTGTCAGTGTTTTTTCTCCAGGAGAATTGGAAGAAGAGCCTTCTGTGGCAGTAACTTCAGAGGCAGGAGCAGAGTTACTGCCAGAAGTGTTTTGCTCAAGAGTATCAATGTAACTGACAGCTGCCGCCCGCAGCTGGTCACCTCCACCCATTCCTTTGACAATTGCTGTACTCATAGCGAGCATTGGTACAAGAGAGAGTAGAATGGTGTATGTCAGTGCACTGGATCGCAAAGACAGCTCATTTTTCTTGAATTCCGTTAGGGTTATGAGGAGTATTCTGAGACTATTGCGTAGAAATGACAGGAGTGGTGTCGTTGAGTTGTGTTGATCCGCCCAGTGGAGGAGTTTTGACGGTGCACGGGTGGCTTTGGTGATCGATGTTTTCATGATAGACGTGGGTTAACTCTGTAGATGAAGCCATTTTTCCAGGACTTGAAAGACAATCTCCCGTTTTATGGGTTTGGTGATATAATCGTTCATACCTGCTTCGAGGCAAAGTTCTCTATCACCTTTCATGGCATTTGCAGTCATGGCAATTATGGGTATATCTTTAAATCCGAGCTTTCGTATCTGACGGGTTGCTTCATAACCGTCCATTTCCGGCATCTGCATGTCCATTAGAATGGTATCAAATTCTCCTGGGTTGTGGGTAAATGTATCCACTGCAATTTTTCCATTTGCGGCAACGGTGACAGTATATCCGGCTTTGGTAAGTATCATTGTTGCCAGTTTCTGGTTGACGAGGTTGTCTTCTGCCAGAAGAATTCGTACTGACTGCTTCAGCTCTTCACGTACTGAATATTGGGTGACAAGTTTTTTTGGCTCCACTTTGTCACTTTGTTCTTCTTTGTTACCAAGAATTTTGGATAAGGTCTTATACAGGATGTTACGTCTGGCAGGTTTTGTCAAAAATGCCGAGAACCCTGCATCTTTGCATTGTTGAGCGATCCTATCTGCAGATGATGTATAGGCAAGTAGGGGAATGTCTGTATTTTTCAGCTGAGAAAGTCGTATTTGTTTTGCGAGATCAATTCCTGTGATCCGGGGCATCTGCAGATCGAGAATGGCAAGGTGAAATGGACGGCTTTCTTTCTCGGCTCGGGTGAGTTCTACAATAGTTCTGGTTTCATCAAGGAGCGTTGTTACCAGCATACCCCCATTTTCAAGAATGGTGCGCAGGATTTCATTGTTTGCACGGTTGTCATCAACAACGAGTACGTTGATATCTTTAAGATCGGTTGTTGCCTGCTTACGTTCGTGGTGCAGAGATGATTTTTTCATCACTGCAGTAAAGAGGAAAGTAGTACCTTCACCAAGGGTGGATTCCACCCAGACACGTCCATTCATCAGAGTGGCTATTTTTCTACAGATTGATAGACCGAGCCCCGTTCCACCGTATTTGCGTGTGGTTGTGCCGTCAGCCTGTTTAAATGCCTCGAAGATAGTTTCAAATTTATCTTCAGGGAGACCAATGCCGGTATCACGGATTTTAGAGAGCAATGTTAGGGTGTCATCTGATTCATCCTGAACCTCAATACTCAGTTCCAGTTCACCTTTTTCAGTAAATTTGGCAGCGTTTCCAAGTAGATTGACAAGAACCTGGCGGAATCTGCCGGGGTCGCCTTTGATATTTGCCGGTAGAGTATCATCGATTCTGCATAGCACCTCTATCGGTTTGCCTATGACGCGTGGTCTGACGAGTTCGCAGACATCATGGGCGGTGATTTCAGGATCAAAATCGATATATTCGAGTGTCATTTGACCCGCCTCAACTTTTGAAAAATCGAGGATATCATTGATGAGTCCGAGCAGGGCCTCACCACTTCTTTTGATGGTTAAAGCGCTGTCTTTCTGCTCTTCATTAAGGTCTGTTTCCAGCAGCATGTCGGTAAAACCGATGACGCCGTTCATTGGTGTGCGAATTTCGTGACTCATTGCGGCAAGAAACTGGCTCTTGGCAATATTGGCAGTTTCGGCAGCCATTTTGGATTTACGCAACTCTTTGGTCTGTTTTTGTATTTCCGACTGCAGTGTTTTGGAATAGTTTTCCTGCTGTTCCTGGATTATTTTGTAGCTTCGTTGAGCTTCTTCAAGCATTTCCCGATGTTTGGCGTCCATCACCTGGAATTTCCGATTAAACTGATTTTTTTGTATATCAAGTTTTTTTCGCAGCTGCTCAATTTCTCTTTTGTCGAAAAAAGTATCCACCGCAATGCGGATCAAGCGGGAAACATTTTCGGCAATGGCATTGTCTGAGAGGATAAAGAAGATCAACGTAGCCTTCAGGGGAGGGACTTTTAAGCCAAGGTACCTGGTGTTAGTGGAGAGTATCGGCAAATCTGTTGTCGATTGTTGATCGGTTGCCTGTACTAACTCGCTTATGAGGCTTTTGGGAAAGTTTTCTCCAGTGTGTTCGTCGAACAGCTTTCCCTTTTGGTCGATGGCAATTGCTGACACGGCTTCAATCGTGCTATTGATGAAAGTGAGCAGGCTGTTAATATCTTTTGCCAGTGATGCTGCATTGTCAAACAGGTTTGGTGGAACCATGACGTTTTGTCCTCCTAACCATAGATTGTTTGTGCCTTGGACATTTCTTCAGGAACATCCTCAATTAAAACGGTATACTCATCGATATTATTTTCTATATGGTCAAGTAGCAGGGGGGAAATATTTGTGGCGACGTCAGGCAGGGTGGTGTGATTGAGCTGAGCGGCTATGTATTCGGAGATCTGAATTATGCCTGTAAGGCTTGATGGCTCAATATTTTCATCGATAACATGGTGATCACGGATGGCCTCTTGAATGGTGATGGGCATGTTCCAGTCAAGGGTCATGAGATAACCAATTTCGCAATGGTCTGTACCGAGTTTCTCACGTTCGAGTTTGACGAGGGTGTCCGTTGACGTGCACGCGGTGCACACTGTATAGAAATCATCACTGCAAACCTGTTCTTCCACAAGTAAGCCGAAATCGTGAAGTATGCCGCAAAGAAAAGCATCGTCTCCGTTGATGCCGAAAATCCTTTCTGCAACCATTTTCGAGCAGATTGAAACTGCTGCAGAGTGTATCCATAATTCCTTTTTTGAAAAAGCGGATGAGGGCTTTGGTTCCTCAAAGATGTTTTTTAGAGCATCGGTTACAACGAGGTTATGAAGGTTTTTCATGCCAATAAAGGCAACAGCCCTACCGATGGAGTCGACAGTTTGAGCCAGTCCATAATACGGGCTGTTCACCAGGGTGAGCAGTCGGGTGACCAGAACAGGATCCATTTTGATCACTTCTTCGAAATCCTTCATGGTCGACTCACTGTCTGCAATCAGAGAGGTGAGCGTTGTAACAACATGAGGAAAGGGCTGTATGTCAGTGAATTTTTCAATAAATTCCTGTGCTCTGGACATGATAATCCTCTTTTGAACGTCTATTTCAAAAAAACTACCTGATAACCATCAAAGATCTACAGGCAGGATTTCCTTCTTGGCCACAGCTTCAGATTTAACTTTATCAAGAAGCTCAGCCAGCACTGACTTCACATTTTCCCTGAGGTCACCTGCTACTATAATAAAGAGAAGATCGTCACCCGGTTTAAAAGTACCCGAGTACGCTTCGATAATTATATCAAAAATTCCTTCTCTTTGAAGGAATTCCTGTCGTAATGCTTCGATTTTGTTAAAATCAGGGGTTACTTCAAGCAGAGATACGGCGGATTTATCCTTTCTTGACCAGTTGCGTACCACTCCGTTGTGGATGAGAATCATGCCGCAGTTATCTGTAAATCCCGGTTTACTTTTTAATTCTTTTATCTTTGCAGTAATATCCATTTTGTCCTCGATGTGTGTGGTATGTTGTTGGTTAAATGGTCTGTATTATAGGGATAATAAGTTCTTGTGCAGGGTTTAAACGAGCGAGGTTGAGGGTCGAATTATACCGTTCAAGAAGCCAGATTGGAATGTCAAATTTGTTGTAACAGAGATCCCATAAAGTATCTCCTGAATTCACTCGGTACGTTGTCTGCCCAACTACAGAATAAGCAGAGAAAAAATCATCCTCAGTTTCCTGAAGAAAATCCAACCGCTTATTCTCGAAAAGGCCGGGAGGTACTTTGTCGAAGGCAAGCCGAAGCCGCTGACCTGGCTCAATATTGGTACCAGTCTTGAGACTGTTTAAGTGCAAAATTTTGCCTCTGGTTGTGGCAAGCCAGCTTGAATAAAGTCCTATCGACTCTTCGGGTTGTACTGTAATATATCCGTAGAGTCTACCGTTTTTATGAACTGTGTTAAACACATTATATATGGTTGGGTCTTTTTCAGGCAAAGTGCGTGATTCCTGATCTGCCGGGCGGTTTTTTTTGTAGGCAAGGAGTATTGGATGAAAATTTCCGGTAGAGGTTGCAGTGTTAGCTGTAGCCGCTGAATGTCGCCCTGGAATGCGCAGTTTTTGTTTGATGTAAATGGTTGCGAATTTGTCAAGATTGTTTGCCTGCATGAGCTTTTTTAGAGAAATGCCATACTGTCTGGCAATGGCACCTGCCGTCTCGCCTTTCTGCACTCTGTGGAAGGGGCTTGGTAGTTGTTTTTTGTGGTAATAAGATGAAGGGACAGAGGATAACCGACGTTGTACTGTTTTGCTGGCGGGCAGACGCAGTACATATCCTTTTGGAATGAGTTTTTCTCCCCTTAACGTCGGCGGGCGCAGGGCAGGGTTGCTTTTTTTTATATCTTTGATCGAAAGGGAGAAATGGTTTGCAATTTTTTTAATATGGAGATAGCCGGGTAGTGTGAAATATCGATAAGGTTGACTTTTTCCTGGTCTGCTTTTAAACGTTTTTTCAAGTTTTTTTGCGACGTTGAGTGCTGCGAGAAATTCAGGATAGAAATTTCTGGAAGCGAATTTGAAATGGCCTTTGTTGTAATGAGTAAAAATGTTTTCATAGCTCCCCTGTTCGCTTAGCGCACGTACCATTCCTGAAGTACCATAATTATAGGAAGTGAGGGCAAGGGGCCAGTTGCCGAGGGCTCGATAACTGTTTTGCAGGTATTTTGCAGCGGCATGGGTGGCAAGAATAGGATCGAGCCGTTCGTCAATTGAATATGTTATGGCGAGGTACTGTTTGCCTGTTGTTCTGGTGAATTGCCATATCCCGGCTGCTCCAAATTTAGAATATGCGCGGGTGTTAAATGAGGATTCTACATGGGGGAGATACGCAAGATCTTCCGGCATTCGGTAGCGACGGAATATCTTTTTCATCTCCTTAATGTAATTGCGTGATTGCAGAACTCCTGTGCGAAATCTTTCCTTCTGTCCTTTTTGTGAACGAACATTTGCTGCTGCACGAGCCATTCTTTTTTTTTGGTTTTTTCCTGAAAAAAGAGAGGAAATCCTGATTTCTTCCCGGTTAGCCGGTGATGATACAGAAAGTTTTCTGAGGAGGGCTGCGTATTTTTTTCTTGCCCGCTTCTGAGTTTCAGTGTTGAGCCGTTTACCGCCCGGAAGAGTACTATCGAGCAGTGGAATGACTTCGTAAACCTTTGATAAATCTTCTGAGTCATGTATAACTGCTTCGTTGAGTGAGTAGCGCTCGTAGATGTTTTGCCAGAATCGGACATTTGTTCTGATTTTTGGATACAGGGGAAAGTTTTTACTGGAAGCTGGTGCTTCAGTGATTCGTAGCACGAAGACAAGGATTAGAATAGAAAACGTTATTAGTATACCCGTGTGTAGAGAATGCCTGGTGGCTTTAAAATACATTGGTGGGTATGGAATTGTCATTCGTAAATGAGTGTACAGGTTTTGAGTACCTTGTTGCGTACCACTTATGCTCCTTCGTGCGGTGTAAACTTCCTTATATCATATGTCGGTGTGTAGCGGAATATCTAATCTTAAATGAAAATAATAAAATGGAGGAGTTGATGTGTATACTCCCATAGTGGCAACTCTTGGTTATATCCTTTCGCCTGACGGGAAAAAAACGTTGCTGGTGCACAGGAATAAACGTAAGACTGATCAACACTTAGGTAAATATAATGGCCTTGGTGGCAAGATGTTACCGGAAGAAGATATCCATCAATGCATGGTTCGGGAAATTTATGAAGAAGCACGGATAACTTGTGAAAAAGTGGTGCTGAGGGGGACAATTAACTGGACAGGCTTTGGACCAAACGGCGAAGATTGGTTTGGATTTATTTTTAGAATAGAGAGCTTTAACGGTACACCTGTTTCTTCAAATGAAGAAGGCGATCTGGTCTGGGTTGATGTAGTTGATATACTGACGCTTCCCATGTGGGAAGGTGATAAGTATTTTCTACCCATGGTCTTTGATAAAGATCCGCGGGTTTTTCACGGGTATATGCCCTACGACAATGACCGGCCAATCAGTTGGAAATATGTGCGCATCTGATTGGTGTTGCACCGTGTAGCGTCCATGGTATATTCATGCTGGTGAACGAAAAAACGAAACGTACAATCCAATGAAAAATAAAGGGGTTTTTAATATGATTCAAGACAGCGAATTGAGCAGACTCGAAGGGTTTGTTGAAAAAATGATGAAACGTTTCAGTAAATTGCAGGATGAAAAAACGCAGTTACTGAAAGATTTGGGGGAACGTGATCAGATAATTGATGAATTGCGCATTAATCTTTCCACTAGAGACTCTGAAAGAGGAGAGGTGAGTCAAAGAGTCAGCAGAATAGTTGAACAGATAGAAGAATGGGAAAGAAATTTTGAAGAAGAACAGGGTCAGGAGGTCGTGGAGCAGGATGCCGATTCTCCGGATGATGTTGATTCTGTCGATGCTGTGGATGACCTTGAGGATGAAGGTAGAGTTCAGCATAATTTGTTCACAGTTGCAAGCCAGGAGAGATAGTTTCTTTTGTTTTGGAGTAGCATGGAATTATATAATTTCAGCAGCTAGAGGCAGATTTGGACTAACGCGGTAAACCGCAAGTAAGTACCTTGGAGGTCTCTACCTATTTCCCCGGTTAAATACTCCACTTAATTTTGCGTACCTGTTTTTTGTGACAGATTTTGTGGAGTAAGATACTAATATGACAGATAAAGAAAGACTGGTAAAATTTGAACTGCTTGGGCAGGAATATGCTTTTTACAGTGCTGCTTCTGATGAGGAGATGAAGTCGATTCTTGCCCTGGTTCGTCAGTTGGTCGAAAATGGTTCGGCCCATTCTACTGGGACTTTGCCTGTTGGTAAAATTGCTATTATGTCATGTTTGAATATTGCATCTCGATATGTAAAATTAAAGCAGGAATTTAAAGAGTATAAGGACGATTCGGAGAAGAGAATCGCTAACTTGAGTGATGAAATTCGAGCCAGGTTGCTCGTTGAATAATCTGAACCGGTATAATTTGTTTTCGTTTGGATGAAAGTCTGTTATAATTCTCTTAACTTGAATAACTCCTGTTTTGCAGGTGGCAGTGTTTGCTTGGGGGAGGGTTCAAAACAAAGTAATATGTTGGCCGAAGATGCCTGCTTTATGAATCAGGGTAGACTGACGCTGTTGAATGATATATTTTTCCCTGCGCTGTTAGTGATCTCCAGTGTGTGTTGAGCCAACTCTCAAAAAAAGGGTAACTCCGCTGGTTTCGTAAGGAAAATCGTTTATCGAATTTCCTGAAGTTATTATGATGACGCCCACCTATTTATTTAGGTTTGACTGTCCTGCTGACACGGCAGTGTGGGGAATTTTTTTTAAGTAATGAGTGATTGATAGATTTCTCTTTTAAATCCGGACGGCTTGTTTTTCTGGCTGTATTGCAGTCTTCAGGACGGTTGATTCCGGTTAAACATATAATAATCAGATTGACTTCAGCAGAAGGGTGTTGTTGGAACAAAAAAACGGAATTTCTGGAAGCAGTAGTGCTTTTTTTAAATAATCATATTTGGATACTGTTGGTTTTATTTGAGGGTTTCCGGGTAAATACAGTTTCACAGTGGACTGCAGGAGTCTCCCACAGGGGGCGGATATTGCGGTGATTTTTGTGGTTTTGTTTTTGTCTGGTCAACTGATGATTGTTGGGTTCATTGTATTCTTTGAACTGGCAGGTGTGTTCTCAGGTCTTGGAAAAGTTTGACCCCTTTAGGTGGCTTAGTGGTACCGGAACAGTCTGTGGAAGTATAAAAAATTAATAATTATTGCAGGGTGTAATGTAATCACTGTAATGATTGTTGTTGATATGATTGAGTTTTTTTAATTAAGTAAGATTAGGTCGTCCTTCAGAATAATTTCTCCGTTCATCTTGTTTTTCTCTGCTTTTTTCTGTTCAGTCAATCGTTACCCCTATAGGATTTTCTAATGTATTTATTTAATCAGCCCTATATCTATGCATATATAGGTGTCAGTATTTTTGTCGGCATTGCCCTCGGTTCTTTTTTCAGGAAGCGGTTTGTTGAAGGACATGAGAAAAATATAAAAGTACAAAGCAGGCAGATAATAGAAAATGCTATTGCTGAGGCAGAGCAGTTAAAAAAAGAAGCCCTGTTACAAAGTAAAGAAGCAGCATATAAGGTAAAACAGGCCTTAGAAGAAGAACTTAAGGTTGAAAGAGATGAGTTTCGAGGTGAGCAGCGCCAGTTGAAAAGAAAAAGAGACAGTCTTAAAAGAGAATGGGACAGTTTTGATAGAAAGCAGACAGAGCTTTACAATACAGAAAGAAAAGTCAGGGCGGAAGAAGTCAAGTGGCAGGAAAAGCATAAAGAGATAGATCTTCTGATAAGTAAACAGCAGTATGAATTGGCCAAGGTTGCTGGAATCAGTATGGAAGAGGCAAAGCGGATGCTCATGGATTCACTGGAAAGTGAAGCCAGGATGGAAGCCGCAAAGCGACTTGCCAGAATTGAAAACGAGATGAAGATTGAAGCGGACAGAAGAGGGAAAAATATTCTGGCCTTAGCCATTTCAAGATACGCTGGTGATTATGTGGCCGACAGAACTGTCTCCATGGTACCATTGCCGAGTGATGAAATGAAAGGGCGAATTATTGGTCGCGAAGGAAGAAATATCAGGGCCATTGAAGCTGCAACAGGTATAGATATCATCATTGATGACACGCCGGAAGCGGTTATCCTGTCAGGTTTTAATCCTGTTCGACGTGAGGTTGCACGCCTGGCACTGCTGCAGTTGATAACTGATGGTAGAATTCATCCAGGACGGATTGAAGAAGTTGTTGAAAAGGTAACCAGGGAACTTGAAATAACTATTCGTGAAGCAGGAGAACAGGCGACTTTTGATGTCGGAGCTCATGGTGTACACGTAGAACTGATAAAACTTCTTGGTCGATTGAAATATCGAACCAGTTATGGGCAAAATGTGCTGCAGCACTCTCTTGAGGTATCATTTCTCTGCGGTATTATGGCATCTGAGTTGGGAGTGGATGTGAAAATGGCCAAGCGTGCTGGTTTGCTTCATGATATCGGTAAGGCAGTTGATCATGAAGTTGAGGGTTCCCATGCTGTCATTGGTCGGGATCTTGCGAAAAAATTTGGTGAACCAGAGGAAGTGGTCTACGCGATTGGTGCTCACCATGAAGATCAGCCTCCCCTTAGCGTGATTGATGTACTGGTACAGTCTGCAGATGCCCTGTCCGGTGCTCGACCTGGGGCGAGAAAAGAGATGCTTCAGAGTTATGTTAAACGTCTTGAAGACCTTGAAGGGATTGCCAATGATTTTGATGGGGTCGAAAAATCCTATGCAATTCAGGCAGGTCGAGATCTGCGTATCATTGTTGATTCCAATAAAGTAAAGGATGAAGAGGCCACCTTGTTGAGTCAGGATATCGCACGGTCCATCGAGAGTAAGTTAACATATCCAGGGCAGATAAGGGTGACCGTGATTCGGGAAACCCGTGCTGTTGAGTACGCTAAATAATAAAGAAAACATAGTAACTATTCAGCAGCACCTCACCTGCCTACGATCAGACCGCTCAGCATACAGGTGTATAGCTCCAATCGGACTGCTTGTGGACATGTAAGGCACTGCTAAATAACAGTGAAACGGTGTCATACGCTCATAAGTTATA